>JBGQLA010000158.1:0-10581 GCA_041499865.1 Deltaproteobacteria bacterium | reverse complement strand
GTGCAACACCTGCTCGATCCGCATGGCGAGCGACGCCGCCTCGGCGGGCGCGCATCCAGCTTTCAGCGCCCGGGCCAGCGCGACGCCCAGCGCCGCGGAGCTTCCCAGGCCGCTCCCCAGCGGAATGTCGGAGCGGAGGACGGCGTGGAACCCGCCCGCGAACCCCGCGTCACGCGCCATCGCCGTCGCCGCTTCGAGGAGCGGGAACGGCGTCTGGATCCCGCCGGGCAGCTCGATGCGCACCTCCGCGGCGGGCGTCAGGTCCACCGTCACGTAGCGGGGGATGGAAGCGGCGAGCGCCGGATGCCCGTACACCACGCTGTGCTCGCCGAGGAGGATCACCTTCCCCGGGGCGCGGCCCTGCGTCATCCGGCGAGGCCCTCGACCCAGGTCTGCAGCGGATCGAGGATCACCGGCCGCGACGCGCGCAGCGCCGCTGCGTTCCGCGCCCCGCAGAGCAGGAAGGCCGCGCGCAGCGCGGTGAGGATGCCCACCAGCGTCGCCCGCGCCGCCTCGGCGCCGCCTTCCTGGTGCGCCCGGACCAGCGGAAGCGCGAACGCCGCCGCGTCGGCGCCCAGCGCCATCGCCCGCGCCGCGTCCAGGCCGGAGCGCAGCCCGCCGCTGGCGACGATCTGCAGCTGCGGCGCGGCGGCGCGCGCGCCGGCGACGCAGGCCGCCGTGGGGATTCCCCACTCGCTGAGCAGCTCGCCCAGCTCGCGCGAGCGATCGTCCTTCGCCCGCAGCTGCTCGACGCGCGGCCAGCTGGTCCCGCCTGCGCCGCTGACGTCGACCGCGCGCACGCCGCGCTCCGAAAGCTCGCGGGCCAGCTCGGGGCTGATCCCGCAGCCGGTCTCCTTCACCAGCACGCGGTCCGGGCCGATCTCCGCCGACAGCCCGGCGATCGCGTCCAGGCAGCCGCGGAAGTCGCGGTCGCCTTCCAGCTGCACCAGCTCCTGGGCGGCGTTCAGGTGGATGGCGATCCCGTCCGCATCCAGCATCTCGATCAGCTTCAGCGCCGCCCCGCTGCCCCGCTGCACCAGCTGCTGCGCGCCCAGGTTTGCGAGCAGCAGGGGCGGCCGCGCCGGCTTGACGGAGAAGGTCGGCAGCAGCTCCGGCTGGTCGAGGAGGATGCGCATCGACCCGACGCCGAAGGCCACGCCCATCTCGGCGGCGAGCGCCGCCAGGTCCCGGTTGATCCGCCCGGCGCGCTCGGTGCCACCGGTCATGCCGCTGATCATCAGCGGCGCGCGCAGCGCCTTCCCGCACAGCCCGGCGGAGAGATCGACGTCGTCCAGCGACAGCTCGGGCGCCGCGCGGTGGACCAGCTTGACGCAGGAGAGCAGCGTGTCCGCGCCATCCGGCTCCACCTCCGGCCGCCGCACCAGATCGAGGTGCTGCGACTTCCGCTGCTCGAGATCGTCGTGCACCGGGGGGATGTACCAAAATCGCCGGCAGGGCGCATGCCTTTACGCCCGCCCGTGGACCGGAAGCGCACAGCCGGGCGCGCGCGCATTGACGCAGGCGCACCTTGGCGTTAACGGCAGCGCATGAAGATCGCCCTGGCGCAGATCGACACCACGGTGGGCGCGTTCGAGGCCAACGCCGGGCGGATGCGCGACCGGGCCCGGCAGGCGGCGGCGGCCGGCGCCGACGTGGTCCTCTTTCCCGAGCTGGCGCTCTGCGGGTATCCCCCCAAGGATCTGCTCGAGCTGGGCGAGTTCGTCGAACGCTGCCGGGCGGTGCTCGAGGAGCTCTCGAAGGACGCGATCTTCAGCCGCGTTCCCGCGCTGGTGGGGTTCCCGGAGCGGCATCGCGGAGAGGGCGCCGGGCTCTACAACGCCGTCGCGGTGCTTTCCGGAGGACGCGTCGCCGCCGTGATCCGCAAGTCCCTGCTCCCCACCTACGACGTCTTCGACGAGGGGCGCTACTTCGACGCCGCGCCGGAATCGGGCGCGCTGGTGGAGATCGCGGGGGCGCGGCTGGGCATCTCCATCTGCGAGGACCTGTGGAACGACAAGCAGTTCTGGAAGCAGCCGCGCTACCTGCGCGATCCGGGCGAGGAGCTGGCGGCGAAGGGCGCAGAGGCCATCCTCAACGTCTCCGCCTCGCCGTACGCGATCGGGAAGGCCGAGGTCCGCCGGAGGATGCTCGCGGCGGCAGCCCGCAGGCACGGGCTTCCCATCGCGATGTGCAACCTGGTCGGCGGAAACGATTCGCTGATCTTCGACGGGCGCTCGTTGCTGGTCCGCGCCAACGGCGAGATCCAGCGCGAGGCTGCGGCGTTCACCGAGGACCTGGTGATCGACGAGCTGTCCCCGCGCTCCAAACGGCCGGGCCACGGAAACGTCCGCACCGCGGGCGCTTCGGTGATCTCCGACCGCACGGCGGAGACGCCCGCCGGGGCCCTCGCCGTGGTCGCGGCCACCGAGGCGGACCTGTCCGACGAGACCTGCCGCGACCTCGCCGACGCGCTGACGCTGGGGATCCGCGACTACACGCTGAAGACGGGGTTCACCAGCGCGGTGCTCGGGCTCAGCGGCGGGATCGATTCGGCGCTCACCGCGGTGCTCGCCGCGCGCGCTCTCGGCCCTTCGAACGTGACCACCATCGCCATGCCATCGCGCTACACGGCGTCGATGAGCAACGAGGACGCGGAGGTGCTGGCGAAGCGCCTGGGCGTCCACTTCCGCGCCATCGCCATCGAGCCGATCTTCCAGTCGTACCTGTCGGCGCTCGCCCCGATCTTCGCCGGCCGCAAGGCCGACGTCACCGAGGAGAACCTGCAGGCGCGCATCCGGGGCACGCTCCTGATGGCCTTCTCCAACAAGACCGGCGCGCTGCTGCTCTCGACCGGCAACAAGAGCGAGCTCGCCACAGGCTTCTGCACGCTGTACGGCGACATGGCGGGCGGGCTCGCCGCCATCGGGGACCTCTCCAAGACCGCCGTGTACGCGCTGGCCCGCTGGTTCAACCGGCAGGGCGCCACCGAGGTGATCCCGTCGCGCATCATCACCCGGCCCCCCACCGCGGAGCTGCGCGACAACCAGACCGATCAGGACACGCTCCCTCCGTACGAGGATCTCGACAAGGTGCTGCGCGGCCACGTCGAGGAGCACCTCGGGGCGCGCCGGCTGATCGAGCGCGGCTTCCCGGAGGACCTGGTGCGCCGCGTGCTCAAGCTCGTCTCGCTGAGCGAATACAAGCGACGCCAGGCAGCGCCGGCGCTGCGGGTGACCGCGCGCGCATTCGGGGAGGGGTGGCGGTTCCCGATCGCGCACGGATACCGCCCCTGAAGCAGGGACGCGCAAAGCGTGCGGGCGGCTGGCCGAAGCCCGTCTTTCCGGGCGGCGAGCCATGGGGATGTGGCTGCCTTACAATTCCCTTGGTCCTTGAATCGGATCCGCCGAACGTCCGTCCAAGGATGCGAGGAGAAACGCCATGCGTCGGAACCTGCTCATCCTGACCCTCGCCGCCGCCTTCACGGGCTGTCTGTACGGCCGCGAGGAGGTGCGCGACGACCGGCGCGTCGAGTCGCCGCCTCCGGCGCCCTACGACACGTCCGCGCCGTCTTACGATTCCGGTTACCAGAGCTACCAGACCGACGCGCAGCCGCCTCCCCCTGCCGGCAGCGATGTCTCCAGCGAGGCCGTCTTCTACGAGCGCCTCTCGCCCTACGGCTACTGGACGTGGGTCGCGCCGTACGGCCGCGTCTGGGTGCCCGCCGTCGGTTATGGCTGGCGCCCCTACTACTACGGGCAGTGGGTGCTGACGGACTGGGGCTGGACCTTCGCCTCCGACGATCCGTGGGGCTGGGCGGCGTACCACTACGGCCGCTGGAACTTCGGGGTGGGTGTCGGCTGGTACTGGGTCCCGGGATACACTTGGGGCCCTGCCTGGGTGAGCTGGAGGTACGGCGCGGGGTACGTGACCTGGTGTCCGCTCGGACCGTCCGGCGTGGTGTTCGGATCTCGCCACCCGGCCTGGGTGGCCGTCCCTGAGCGGCACTTCACGAACCCGATCTCCTCGGTGGCCCTGCCTTCGCAGCGGACGTACGGAGTGGTCGCGCAGACGCGGCCTCTGGCCGGAGCGAACGCGACGGTGGCCCGCACGGGCAGCTTCGGCCCGCCGGTCGCCGGCGTGGCGCGCGCCACGGGGCAACAGATCCGCCCGGTGGCGGCGGCGCAGGTGGTGCGTCCGAGAACCTCCGGGGTCGCACGGCCGAACTCGGGCAGCCCGATGCGGTCGCCGGTGCAGCCGAGGGCGAGGACCGAAGCGCGTCCGGGAGCGGGAAACCGTACCGGTCCTGCCATTCGCCAGGGTGAGGGTCCGCGGGCGGCGCCGCCCGTCCGTTCCGGCGGCTCGTCCCCGAGGGGCGTCGCGGCGCCAGACGGCAACAGCGGGCCGCGCGCCGCTCCGCCGCCCCCGAGCGGCAGTGGTGGAGGCAGCCCGCGCGCCGCTCCGCCCGCACCCAGCGGCGGCGGTGGGGGAGGCGGTCCGCACGCCACTCCGCCCGGCGGCGGCGGTGGAGGCCCGCACGCAACCGGCGGCCGCATGTAGCGCCGCGGTTCCGCGGCACGCTGGGGGAGCCTGACGCGTCGCTCTGCTTCACGCGCGGGTGCGGATGCAGGGAGGACGCGAGCGTGCTAGACGGTCCGCGTGTCCGTGTATCTCAGCGTCGCTCCGCCCGACGGCTTCACGCGCTGGAGCGACGGCGACTGGGACCGCTGGCTCCACGACCATCCCTGGGAATCGGCGGAGCGGCTGTGCTCCCGCCGTGACTGGGCGGTCTTCCTTTACCAGGTGCGCAAGCACTGCCCGCGCGCGGCAAAGGCGATCGAGCCTCTGTTCGCGCAGCTCGTCAACGAGCTTCCGCTCGATACGCAACAAGCGGAGGATTTCCGGGAGGCGCTCCAGCTCGCCCGCGACGAGCTGGGGGGCAAGCCCGCGGCGGCGATGAGCCAGGCGGATGCGCAATTCGCCGGCGCGGAGGACCTGGAGGCGATGGTGGCGGCGGCCCGCGCGAGGCTCGGCAAGGAGCCGAGCCTCGCGGAGGTCTGGGCGGATCTGTTCGGGCAGCTCGACAAGCTGCTGGGGGACGCTGTGGGACGAAAGCGCGGCATCTACTTCGGGAACGTGTGATGGCCATCGACGTGCGGCGGGTCCTGGTGGTCGGCGCGGGAATCATGGGCGGCGGAATCGCGCAAGTGGCGGCGCGGGCCGGTTACCGGACCGGGCTCTTCGACGTCGCGCCCGGCGCGGCGGAGCGCGCCGTGGAGCGCGCGGCGGATTCGCTCTCCCGCGCGGTCGAGAAGGGACGCTGCACCGCGGCCGAGCGCGACCAGGCGCTGCAGCACCTGGCGGTGGCCGCGGACCTGGACGCCGCCGCCGCGGAGGCCGACCTGATCATCGAGGCGGCGCCCGAGAACCTGGAATTGAAGAAGGAGCTGTTCGCGAAGCTCTCCAAGGCGGCACGGGCGGAAGCCATCCTCGCCACCAACACTTCGTCGCTCCCCATCACCGCCATCGCCGCCGCGGCGAAAGGCCCGGAGCGGGTGATCGGCCTCCATTTCTTCAATCCGGTGCCGGCGATGAAGCTGCTGGAGATCGTGCAGGGCGAGCGCACGCACCCGATGGTGGTCACCGCGGCGCGCGCGGTCGGGGCGAGGCTGGGCAAGGAAGTGGTGGTGGTGCGGGACGCGCCGGGATTCGCCACCAGCCGGCTGGGGATCGCGCTGGCGATGGAAGCGATCCGCATGCTCGAGGAGGGCGTCGCCTCCGCCGAGGAGATCGACCGCGCCATCGAGCTCGGGTACGGGCACCCGATGGGCCCGCTCAAGCTCACCGATCAGGTCGGCCTGGACGTGCGGCTGGCGATCGCGGAGCACCTCACCAGCGAGCTCGGCGAGCGGTTCCGCCCCCCGCAGCTCCTGCGGCGGATGGTGCGCGCGGGGAAGCTGGGAAAGAAGTCCGGCGAGGGGTTCTACAAGTATTAGGCGCCGGCGAATCGCGCACGCGGCAGGAGCGCGCGCAGCCAATCCGGCACGAGCGACTGGACGCGGGCATCGATCGCCTGACGATTGCGCTGGTACATGACCGTCAGCGCGATCACCCCCAGCCCCAGCCCGGTCAAGGCAAACGGGAACAGCATCGAATCCTTGAACACCGTGTACGCCAGCCGGACCAGGTACGCGTTGACGCCGATGGCGCCGAAGACGAGGAAGACGCGGCGCTGCAAGAGAACGCTGAGGGCGATGAACCCGAGGTTCAGCAGGCAATAGAGGAAGCGGCGCCACTCACTGCCGCTGTCCATCGAGGTGATGGCGCCCCAGAGCGCGGTCATCCCGAAGAGATAAAGCCAGAACCCGAAGTCCTCGCGCGTGCGCTGGTCGATCAGGTACGCGAGGAGGAGCATGGCGAGGCCGAAGCTGATCGACACCTGCTGGCCGAGCGCGAGCTGCCACTGGTGGTGGCCCCCGAGGTATGCGGCGAGGTCCATGGACATGAACCACAGCGCCACGGCGGCGGGCGCGACCAGGAAGGTGAACTTCACCCTGCGCAGGGCGAAAAGAGCGGCGAGCACCGTCCCGGCCTCCATCCAGATCCAGCTGCTGCGGATGTAAGGATAGAAGTCCCGGTAGTTGCCGGGATCGCGGTCCGGCCAGAACCCGGTGCCCTTCTCCAAGCCCCAGATCAACAGCGGGGTCATGCAGACGGCCATCGTGTACAACAGCCCACCGGGGGTGCGGAGCCCGGCGGTGGTCCAGAGCTTGCGCCCGGAGGCGATGAACGCGACGGCATACCCGACGGCGATGGCGGAGACCGCCCAGGGACCCATCTGCTGGAACCCGAGCGTCATCAGCCAGCCCATCGCGGCGATCACCACCAGAGCGCCGAAGAAGTAGGCGACGTTCAGGCCGGTGAACCGGGCTCGCGCGGGGGGGCGCTCGCCGAGGAACCGCCACAGGGCCGAGGCCTGCGAAGCGTCGAGAATCTGACCGGCAACCGCGTCGTCCAGGTCGCTGCGCTGGAGGTCCATTTCGCGCCAGTGTCGCACGAGGGGGGCTTTCGGCCAGCCTTCGGGGGTGTTACCCATTCCTACATGCAGCCTGTGGGCACCGTGGTCGCCTTTGGCGCCGCTCCCACCCAAGCCGCCGCAGCGCTCGATGCGACGGCGCTGGCGTGCGACATCCTTCCCGGCGGCAACGACCTGTTCTCCCGGATCAAGCGGGCGAACGGCGGATCGCTGCTCCTGCTGCTCGCGGAGGAGAGCGGCGACCCGGCGCTGGCCGCCGCGGCCAAAGCGGCGCACATCCTCCACCGCCGCGGAGGCGGCGAGGCGGTTCTCGTCCTTCCCGCCGTCCCGGCGTTGCCGGGTCCAGAAGCTCGCGCACGGCTCGACCGCGCCGCAGCGCTCACCGGCGCCTGCGTGGTCCAGCCCGTCGGCCGCGCATCCTGGGGCGATGCGGTCCGCTGCTTCGTCGAGCCGCTGGCGGTGTTCGGGCTGATCGGCGTCGAGAGCGCCGAGGTGCACCGGCTCCTGCGCCCGCGCGCCTGCCTTCTGCACCTCTGGGACGACGAAGCCCTGGATCCTTCCCTGGGCGACGCGCGCGACGTGATGGTCACCTGTCGCCTGCGCCCGAACGCGACCCTGCGCGAGGTGGACGCGGCAGCGCGCCGGGTGAAGTCGGCCACCGACGCGCCGCTGCTCCTCGCCGGACCGGAAGTGGGCGCGGACGAGGGACCCGCCGCCATCGCCGCCCTGTTCCTCTAATTCGGGGACACTTTCCGACGATGGTCGGATTGTGTCCCCGAATTCCTAGATGCCGTCGAGCAACTCGGGCAGGCGCCGTGCAAACTCGCCCTTGCTCAGGACCTGATCGCAGCCGGCGGCGCGGGCCGCCTGCATCACGTCCTCGCGGGTGTGGTCGACGTACCCGATCACGGTGACCGTTCCGCCCTGCTTGATCTCGCGGATGGCGTTGATCGCATCGAGCTGCGGCGCGGCGAGATCGATCAGCAGCACGTCCGGCTTCTCGCGCGCGACCTCGTCCACCACCTTGGTGCCGCGCTTGAGCCAGGTGATGGCGCGGCCCTGCGCAACGGCGTTCACCTTCGAGGAGAACATCAGATCCTGGATCGCTGCGAGAATCTTCATGCGCACACCCCCGCGCCGGGCAAAGAGCCGTATGGCAACCCGAGCACCTGCGCGGTGCGCCCATCCTCCAGCGGCACCGTGGACCCGGGAACGATCAACTCCTTGTGCACGTAGCCGAGCATCAGCGCCACCGCGCCCACCTGGGTGGCCGAGGTCACGCGCCCTTTTCCGCCCGCGCCGAGCTTCGCTCCCGGCGCCGGCGCCGCGCCCGTCACTTCGAGCCGCACGAGGTTCCAGGCCACGCGGCCGCGGAAGGTGGCCATCGCCACCACCTCCTGCCCGACGTAGCAGCCCTTGCTGAACGAGAGCAGCGGGTCGAGTCCCGCTTCGATGGGCGTGGTCTCCTCGTCCAGCTCCGTGCCCCACTCCGGCACGCCGATGGCGATCCGCCAGGCCTCCGCCAGATCCGGCCGCGGACGCTCGCGCAACGTCTCCAGCAACGACTGCGCTTCCGCTTCCGGGAGCAGCAGCTCGAATCCGAGCGGCTGCGGGCTGCCGACGATGTGCGTGGGAACGGAAGGCGCGACATCGCTGGGCCAGTAGCGCAGGCGGCGCAAGTCCGGCGCCTCCTGCATCTCGCAGTCCTCCATGATCAGCAGCTTGTCGAGGTGAGCGCGCAGCGCTTCGAGCCGGTCGGGCCTGGTGGTGACGATCACCTCGTCGCGCCGCCGCCAGAGCAGCGCGAGCGCGATCAGGCGCCCTTTGCCCCCGAGGAACGCCGCCGCGACCGCGCCCCGGTACGGCGCGGCGGAGATGTCGTTGCTCTGCATCCCCTGCAACCACTTCTCGCGCTCCGGTCCGACAACGCGAATCGCGGCTGCGGGGCCGAGGTCCTCGAGGCCCGTCGGAGGCACTGGCATCTCCGACGGCGCTGCCCCGTGGCTCGGAGCGTAGGGAATACGCACTGCGTCACAAAGGCGTGGAGCATCCGGCAGGGGCCGCCCCGACGCATCCGCGTCGGCCTGCGGCACCTTGTCTTCATTGCTCTTGAACGTGACCTGCGGACTCATGCTGTTTACACTCCCGCGGGTCCTTGGAGGCCCGGATGGCGGAAAAGGTGCTCATCGTGTCCAACCCCGCCGCCAACGACGACGGCCCCCTGTTGACGCCCGAGCGCGCCGCCGACATCGCCGCGCACATCGACGATCCCTGTGATGAAGGCGGGTACGACGCCTTCTGCCGCGACCGCCGCGGCCAGCTCTGCCAGTTTCACGAAGAGTTCTGCCACGCGCCCGATTATCCCTGCATCGATCACCTGCGGCACTATCTTGCGGTCAGCTTCCTCGAAGAGATCGCGCGCCGGCGCGCGCGCGAGCGCCACGGCTCATAGCAGCTCCGCGAGCACCTTGTCCGTGAACAGCGGCGCCACGCCTCCCCCGCCGACGATGTTCACCACCCTGCCCGGGGCCGCGCGGCAGACGCTGCCGCCGTCGGGCACGCCGGGGATCAGCGAGCCGTACGTGCTGATGTCCAGGTGCAGCGAGAGGCGGCGCGCGCCCGTCTCCACGCAGAGGAAGCGGTCGATGGCCGGCGCGTCGACCAGCTGCTGCGCGACCCAGCTGCCCGGCTGATCGGCGCGCGCCCGAGCCAGCGCCTGCCGGAACGCCAGTGGGCCGACCTCGCGCCCGATCACCACGCTCTTGCCGCCGTAGTCATGCGACTTCTTGAGCACGTACGCGTCGCCGTCGCCCAGAGCGTTGTCGTCGATGTCGTCCAGCAGCCGCGTCCAGGGCACCAGCTCGGCGCACGCCGCCCGTTCCTCAGGGGTGAGGAACCCAGCGCGCGCGGCGACCGTCGACAGCTCCGCGAACACCCCTTTCGTCTCCAGCCATCCGTCCACGCGGTTCCAGGTTCCGTGCTTCACCGGATCGAGAAGAGCCTTCCCCAGGGGCGATGCCGGCTCCACGTACCGCGCGAACAGGTGGCGGTAGATCACCCGGTGCGGATCGCCGTCGAGCGCGACCTCCGCCGGCGTGCAGGTGCGGGCCTCGACGCCGCGCTCGCGCAGCATCGCCGCCAGAACGCGCAGCTCGCTGACCTGGGGGTCTCCTTCGCGGTGGAGGATCTGCACGCGCAAGGGCTTCTCGCGGACGCGCGCCGCCTCCAGCAGCGCGTCGAGGAGCCACTCCGCATTGCCGGGCTTCTGCCGGAAGGACTCCGCGTGCCCCGGGGCAACCGCCTCCACCCAGCCCCGCGCCGCGGCGTCCGAGTAGACCTGCATCGCGGGAATGGTCGCGTTGACCTCCAGCGCGCGCACGCTGCCGTCGCGGTCGACGAACCAGTCGATCCGCGAGTGCAGCAGCTCCTCCGCCTCGCGCCAGTGGGTGGCCAGCGCCTCGCTCTCCAGCGGCGAGAGGTGGCGGAAGAGGAGGCGCGCCTTCTCGGGCCGCCGTTCGATCAACTCCCGCGCCGCCTTCACCAGCGCG
>JBGQLA010000157.1:0-10587 GCA_041499865.1 Deltaproteobacteria bacterium | reverse complement strand
CGGTGACGGCCGATGAGCAGCGGGTCGACCTGGAGCAGCGCGTCCTCCACGGCTTCCTCGACCAGCTTGGCCTGCTTGCGCGTGACCGGATCGCTCTGGACGAAGAACTCGGTGAGCCGCACCGAGCCGAGCTGCAGGCTGGAGGCGGACTCCGGCTCCTCGCCGCGGGCGGCGATGATCTCGGTGGAGCCGCCGCCGATGTCCAGGAGCAGCGAGCGTTCCGAGGGCGGCTCTCCCTGCAGGACGCCGAGGCAGACCAGCCGCGCCTCCTCGGCGCCGCTGATCACCTCCAGGTCGATGCCGGAGCGCGCGCGGATGGCGCGGATCAGCGCGGCGCGATTCGAGGCCTCCCGCACCGCGCTGGTGGCGACGGCGCGCACGTGCAGGGCGCCCGCGCGATCGGCCAGCTTCGCGAATCGCTCCAGCGCCACCGCGGTGCGGGCGATGGCCTGGACGGCGAGGCGGCCGGTGCGGAACACTTGCTCGCCGAGGCGGACCGCGGCGCGGTCCTCGGCGAGGACCAGGGCGGGTCCGGAGGCCGCCACCTGCGCGATCTGCAGGCGGACGGCGTTGGATCCGAGATCGACGACGGCGAGCACGGTGCCGCGCGGGGGGCGGATCACGGCTTCATCACGAAGTCGAGGATGGAGGGAATCTCCGGCAGCACCTCCACCGGTCGGCGGGAATGGTCGGTGTCGAGATGGACCACCGCGGCTTCCGGGAAGCTGCGCTTGTACGCGTTGACGTGCGTCGGCTCGTTGTCGAACGCGCAGGCGACGCCGCGCAGCTCCTTCAGGCGGGCGTGGCAGATCTCCTTCCAGCGGTCGTCGTCGTCGGCCAGGTCCGGCTTGAGCCAGAGCTGGACGGCGCTGCCGTCCGGGAGGGGGAACCCGACGCGCGCGAAGCTCTCCAGCGTGCCTTCGCGCATCTTCTCAGGGCGGCCGGTGATGTAGAGGACCTCGGCGCCGGCCTCCAGCGTGGCGCGCAGGTATCCGGGCGCGCCCGCCACCGGGCGGTCGTCGCGGCAGTACTCGCTGGAGAAGAAGCGATCGCGCCAGAACTCGCGAAGCTCCGGAACGAGGGCGGCGATCTCAGGGGCCCCCAGGCCGCAGAGGCGCAGGGTGTCGTGCAGGTCCCAGCTGATCACCGCTGCCTCGGAGCACGCGACCAGCCGGCCGTCGCCGCGCAGCGCGCCGTACTCGCGGACGATGCGCGCCTGGCGCGACCTGTTCACCAGCAGCGTGCTGTCGAGGTCGAAGGCGGCCACGGGATGGCCGGGGCGGATGGCCTGGAGGGCGGCGCGAAGGATGCGGGTCTGTTCGGCGCGCCGGGCGCGCTCTCCGAAGGGAATGCCGTTTGCCACGACCAAAGGAGGAGTAGCAGACGGTGCGGGAGTGGGAAAGACGGTTCTTTGCGGCGGAATACGGGTTCTCCCCGCGAATGCGCATGTCTTGCGGGTCCGCCACGTCCGGCCTGCTCCGGTCCTGCCGCCCTCCCTTCCAGACCGCCCGCGGTGCGAGGGCCCGGTGGTTGGCCTGCCGCTCGCAAAGAAGTGGCGGCCGCACAGTCCGGGCCGGGGGGTGGCGTCGTGGGGAACGTTGGAAAGTGGGCGCTGGCGCTGGCGGTGTGCTGCGCCGCATGCGCGAAGGGTCACGAGGAGACGGTCGTCAAGGACGTCGTCGATTCGGGGACTCCGGACTCCGGCACCGACGCGGGCGCCGTCGCCGACGCCGGTGGCGACGATGCCGGACCGCAAGACGCGGGGCCGCAAGACGCGGGACCCACCGATGGCGGCACGGACGGCGGAACGCTCGGGTTCGGTGGCCCTGGCCCGTGGCCGGTGGCGAACGTGACGTACGGCTATGCGGACGGGATCAACGAGATGCCGGTGGTGGGCGTCTCCACCGACGAGACGCAGAACCTCTGGGTGGCGACGAACTCCGCCCTCTACCTGCTCCGCCCCGGCGATGCGAAGTTCAAGCGCTACGACGGCAACGACGGATTGCACCTGCCTTTGTTCCCGGCGGCGTCCTGCGACGATTCCCAAGGCACCCTCAAGCCCTGCCCCTCTGGCGAGGCGGCCGCGCCGGGCATCAGCGAGATCGTCGGCGGAGGTCCGAACGAGGTGTTCGTGGGGTACTACGGCTACCACGACTGGAACCGCCCCGACGACGGGACCTGGACCGATCCGTGGCGGCACAGCGGCAAGCTCGATCGCGTGCGCCTGAACAAGGACGGGTCGCTCGAGGTGATCCGCTTCGACATGGTGTCGAACAACAGCGTGGAGTTCTGGCACAACAAGACGGTGTGGAAGATGGTCTACGACCACTTCATCCACCCGCACGAGCTGTACGTCGGCACCGATCACGGCGTGGACAAGTTCAGCCCCGACAAGTGGAAGCCGAACGATCCCCCGCCGAACAACTGGTTCCTGCTGAAGAACAATGCGCAGGTGTGGATGAGCGATCACCTGCACCCGGAGGTCTGCTACCACAAGCAGTGCACCGACGAGTCCGGGCTGCGCCTGGGCGACTTCCGCGGGGTCGCGCTCGATCTGAAAGGGGACCTCTGGGTCGCAGGCCGCTGGGCTGCCGGGCTGATCTCCTGGGTCGCCGACAACAGCGTCTGGTACAGCCGCGGAGGCGGGTCGTTCCTGGAAGGGTTCGGCGATCCGTACTACGGCAACTGCAGCGGCAGCCGGCCCGTGTTCTGCCCTCCGCAGGAGGGCGACATCGTCAGCCTCACCGCGGCGACGGTGACCAAGGATGGCACGACCTGGTTCGCGAGCGGCATCACGTACGGCGAGCCAGGCGAGGTGAATTACGGGATCGCCTCGTTCTTCCCGCGCAAGGGGTTCAACTACTTCGACCCGATCCGCGATGCCGGCATGGCCGAGCAGAACGTCAAGGACATGCTGGCGCTGCCCGACGGGCGCCTGGTCCTCGCCGCGCCGAACACCGGCCTGACCCTCTGGGATCCGGTGACGGGCAAGCGGGCCTCGATCCGCGCCGGACAGGGAATCCCCGACGACGGCATCCTGCGGATCCAGCTCGACACCATGGTCGATCCGCCCGCGCTGCAGGTGGCGACGCGCGGAGGGGCCACGGTGCTGAGGGTCCTCCCGTGAGGAGCGCCCTCGCCGCCGTCCTGCTTGCGGCGGCCTGTGGCTCCGGAGCGGGGATCGGCGGCGGCGGCGGTTCCGGCTCGGGCGCGAGCTTCGGCGGCCCGAGCCCGTGGGGCGCGGCGAACACGAGGTACGGCGCCGGCGACGGCATCCTCGAGCAGCCGGTGATCGGCGCCACGACCGACGAGGCGCAGAACCTCTGGGTGGCGACGCGCTCCGCGCTCTATCTGAGGAAGCCCGGCGACAAGGCGTTCCGGCGGTTCGACGCGCGCGACGGGCTGCATCTGCAGGGAAACCCGGCGCAGTACTGCGACTCCAACTTCGCCGGCGGCGACCGCAAATGCCCGATCTACGGCGCGGCGGTGGACCCGGGCATCAGCGAGATCGAGGGCGGCGCGGCGGGCGAGGTGTTCGTCGGGTACTTCGGCCACGACGACGGCAGCGAGGACTGGAGCGACCCCAACCGGCACACCGGCAAGCTGGACCGGGTCCGGCTCGGCTCGGGTGGCGCGTTGGAGGTGGATCGATTCGACCTGGTGTCCACCGATACGGCGGAGTTCTGGCACAACCGCACCGTCGAGCGGCTGCTCTACGATCACTTCATCCACCGGGGTGAGCTGTACGTGGGGGCGAGCCACGGGGTCGATCGGATCTGGCCGGACAAGTACCGGGCGCCGGACAAGGGGGAGTGGTTCCTCAAGGCCACGCGGGAGTGGCTCTCCGACCACCTCCATCCGCAAGTGTGCTTCCACCACGCCTGCGACAGCTCCGAGACCGACCTGCGCCTCGGCGACTGGAAGGGGCTGGCGCTCTCGCCGGACGGCAACCTCTGGGTGGGCGGCCGCTGGAGCGGCGGGCAGATCCGCTGGACGTCCGATCTCGGCGGCTGGCTGGCCCGGCCGGGGAACCAGATCTACGCGGTGGCGTTCGGCGACCCTTACAAGGGGCCGTGCACCGCCGCCTTCTGCAACCAGCCGGTCTTCATGGTGCCCGCCGAGGGCGACGTCATCTCGGTGCAGGCCGCGGCGGTCGGCAGCGACGGCCGGGTCTGGTTCGCGAGCGGAAAGACGACCACCTTCGACGTGCCCCGCGGTCTGGCCGCGTGGGACGGCAAGACGTTCCGCTACTTCGATCCGCAGCGCGACGCGGGGATGGCGGAGAGCGACATCCGCGACATGGTCGCGCTCCCCGACGGCCGCCTGGTGTTGGCGGGTGCGAGCACCGGCCTCGTCTTCTGGAACCCCCAGACCGGGGCGCGGTCATCGCTGCGCGCGGGCGCGGACCTTCCGGACGATCACGTGCTCCGGCTGAAGCTGGATCTGAGGGTGGCGCCGGCCACCCTCTACGTCGCCACGTACGGCGGCGTGCTGGCGCTCCGCAAGCTGCCGTGAAGAGCGGGGAAGTTGCCGTAGAGGGTTGGACCGTTCCGTCCTGAACTCGTCCCGGGACGGGCCGCACTGCGTCACGCCCTGTCAATGCGTGGCGCGCTCGCCCTGCACCACCTGCGTTTCCGCAAGATAGCCCGCCGCGTGCAGGAACCCGGGGCGCGCGTCGACCCCGGCCTGCAGGGCGCTGCGCCAGCCCGCCATGTCGCCGGCTTTCTCCGAAGCAAATGCCTCCGCGAGCACCGCCAGAGGCACGAAACGACCCGCCTGCGCCCGCTTCGCCTGCTTGCGGCCAGACACCAAACGTCCCCGCACCGCCAAGGTCAGCGCCAGGCCAGCGCGGGCGAGGCCAAGCCTGGAATCGGCCTGCAGCGCCGCCCTGCACGCCCGCTGCGCCGACGCGAGGCGATCCTCCGGGAGCACGAACTCCTCTTTGGCGCGCAGCGGCTGCCGCGCGAGCTGCAGCTCGCAGAGCGCGGCCTGCTCCAGCGCGGCGGCGCTTCCGGTGAGCGGGCCGGGATTCAGGTGCACGGGAAAGAGATCGAGGCCCGCCTTGTACGCGAGCGCCGGCAGCGCTCCGCGCGAGCCCTCCTCGCGGGCGATGCCCGTCTGCCGCGAATCGGCGACGTTCAGCCGGCGCGCCTCGATGCGCCATTGCCCTTCGTGCAGCGAGACTTCCCCGTCCACCACCTCGGTGGCCCCCAGCGCTCGCGCCAACTCCAGCGCGTGACCGGAGATCGCGGGATCGTCGAGCCGCAGATCGCGCCGGCGCAGCTCCGCCGCCAGCTGCTGCAAGGTGAGGAACCTGTCCTGGTTCGTCTGCACCACCACGTCCAGGATGGCCTCGGCGACGGCCACGCCGGAGGCCGGCGGCGCATCGCCCCTGCGCGCGAGCGGCATCACCAGAACGGTCTCGGCGGCGAGCAGGACGGCGATGAGGACGCTCATCGGTCCATGCTACCAAGGCATCGGTCCCCGGGGTAATTTCCGCAGATGGCATTTGGCGCGGTGCCGCTGGCGCTGGTCCTCCTGGCATCGGGCCTTCCGCGCATCCGCGCCCAGGGAGAGATCCGCTGGGCCGGCGATCTGCAGGGCGGCGAGCCGTACGTGTTCCGCGATCCGCGCGATCCCTCGAAGCTGGTGGGCTTCGAGGTCGATCTCATGGTCGCGCTCGCGGCGCGGCTCGGCTTCCCCGCGCGGTTCCTGCAGAACGACTGGTCGAACCTGGTGCCCTCGCTGGAGCGCGGCGACTTCGACCTGATCGTCAACGGGCTGGAGGACACGCCGGCGCTGCGCGGGCGCATCCTCCTCTCCCGGCCGTACTTCCAGTTCACCGAGCAGCTGGTGGTGCGCCGCGGATCCACCCTGCGGACGCTGGACGCGCTGCGGGGGCATCGGGTGGGCACCCTCGCCTCTTCGCTCGCGCATCAGATCCTCCGCGGAAGGCCCGGGATCGAGCTCGTCCTCTACGGCGGTCAGGAGGAGCCCTACCGCGACCTCGAGCTCCACCGAACGGACGCGGTGCTGCTCGACTCGGTGATCGCCGCCCGCTACGGGCTCACCAAGCCGGACCTGGAGCTTGCGGACCCCGACGTGGCGCGCGGCTCGTACGTGATCGGGATGCGCAAAGGCGACGAGGATCTCGAGAGCGCCGTGAACGCCGCGCTCGCCGGGCTGGAGGCGGGCGGCGAGCTGCAGCGGGTCTACGCGCGCTGGCATCTGCCCGCGTTGCCCTCCACCCCTGCGCCCGGCGCGGCCGCTTCGGACGAGCCCCCTCGAGCGACGTTCGATGCCGCGCAGCTGGCCCTCTTTCTCAAAGGAGCCGGGGTCACGCTGATCCTTTCGCTCCTGGCGATGGCGCTGGCCGTGCCGCTCGGCCTTCTCCTCGCGCTCGCGCGCCTGTACGGGCGCGGGCCGGTCCGGTTCCTTGCCCACGCGTACATCGAGCTGTTTCGCGGCACGCCGGTGCTCCTGCAGCTCTACATCCTGTACTACGGCATCGCCCCCGTCGTGCACCTCTCCGCGCTCGCGGCGGCGATCCTGGGCCTGGGCCTGAACTACGGCGCGTACGAGGCGGAAGTGCACCGGGCCGCGCTGCAGGCCGTCCCCTCCGGGCAGGGCGAAGCCGCGGCGGCGCTGGGATTCTCGCGCGCGCAGGCGCTCCGGCTGGTGCTGCTGCCGCAGGCGCTGCGCACGGCGCTGCCGGCGATGACGAACGACCTGATCGCGCTCCTGAAGGACAGCTCGCTCGTCTCCGTGATCACGGTGGTCGAGCTCACCAAGCAGATGACGATCACCGCCGTGGACGTCCGCTCCTGGGCGCTCCCGGGCGCGCTCTGCGCCGCCCTGTACTTCGCGATGAGCTACCCGCTGGCGCGGCTCGCGGCCCGCCTGGAAGCGCGGCTGGAAGCGGCCGGCGAAGAGCCCGTGGTGGCGGTGGCGACGTGATCCTCCGCGTCCACGGCCTCGAGAAGGCCTACGGCGCGCGGCAGGTCCTGCGCGGCATCGACGCGGAGGTCGCGCGCGGCGAAACCATCGCGCTGGTCGGCCCTTCCGGCGCCGGCAAGAGCACGTTCCTGCGCTGCCTGAACGGGCTCACCGCGTTCGACGCGGGCAGCATCGAGATCGCCGGGTTGACGCTGGCGCCGGGGACACGGCCGGACGCGCCCGCGTTGCGCCCGCTGCGGGCGCGGGTGGGGATGGTCTTTCAGGGCTTCCATCTCTTTCCCCACCTCACCGCGCTGCAGAACCTCACGCTGGCGCCGTCCCACGTGCTCCACGAGCCGCGCGACCGCGTCGAGCAGCGTGCTCGCGCGCTCCTGCAGCGCGTGGGCCTCGGCGATCGCGGCGGCGCCAGGCCGGCGCAGCTCTCCGGAGGACAGCAGCAGCGCGTGGCCATCGCCCGGGCCCTGGCGATGGAGCCGGAGGTCCTGCTGCTCGACGAGCCCACCAGCGCCCTCGATCCCGAAATGCGCGGCGAGGTCCTCGGCGTCCTCCGCGACCTGGCGGGCAGCTGCACCATGCTCGTCGTCACCCACGAGATGTCCTTCGCCCGCAACGTCGCCACCCGGATCTGGGTCTTCGACGACGGCAAGCTGGTCGAAGACGGCCCTCCCTCCCAGGTCACCGAGCACCCACGCAGCGACCGCGCCCGCGCCTTCTTCCGGGCCGCCACATGACACTTGCGAGATTCGGGGAGATTCGGGGACACAATACGAAATCCGTCCGACGGCCGAGATTCGTATTGTGTCCCCGAATTAGCGGCAGCGGCTAGCGGGCGTTTGCGTGGCGGTCGAAACGAATCTTCCAGACCTTCCAGAGCGCTTCGAGGACGATCGCGCGGCTCATCTTGCTCTGCCCGACGCGGCGGTCGACGAAGGTGATCGGGACTTCGACTACGCGGAAGCCGCGCCGGAGCGCGCGGTAAGTCAGCTCGATCTGGAAGGCGTACCCGGTGGAGCGGACCGACCCCAGGTCCAGGTTCTCCAGGACCTTGCGGCGGAAGCACTTGAACCCGCCGGTGAGATCGCGGATGCCCACCCCGAGGATCGCGCGCGCATACAGGCTTCCGCCGCGGCTCAAGGCGCGGCGGCCGATGCCCCAGTTCACCGTGCTGCCCCCGGGAACGTACCGGCTGCCGAGCACCAGATCCGCGTCGGTGCCGAGCAGGACCGGCAGCCGCGCCGGGTCGTGCGAGAAGTCGGCGTCCATCTCGACGATCCGCCCGTATCCGCCGGCGAGCGCCTCCGCGAAGCCCGCCAGGTACGCGCGCCCGAGCCCCTCCTTGTGTCCCCGGTGCAGCACGCGCACGCGCGGCTCCTTCGCCGCCAGCTCATCCGCCAGCATTCCCGTGCCGTCGGGGGAGTTGTCGTCCACCACCAGCACGTCGACGAGGGGCGACGCCGCGAGGATCGCGGGCACGATCCGCGGCAGGTTCTCCCGCTCGTCGTACGTCGGGACGATGACGCAGGCCCGGTTCTCGTTCACGCGACGGGCCCCTCCAGCAATGCCACCACCTCTTCGGCCGCCCGCCGCGCCGCGCTCGCCGAACCCGGCGGCGCCAGCTCGGCGCGGATCGCGCGCAGCGCATCCACCTGCGCCGCGCGCTCCGGGCCAGGCGTGAGCAAAGGCTCCGCCGCCGCGGCGATCTTCTCCGGCGTGCAGTCTGCCTGCAGCACCTCGGGAACGACGGCCCGCCCCGCGAGAAGGTTCACCAGCGAAATGAACTTCACCCGCACCAGCAGGCGCCCGATCAGCCAGCTCAGCCAGCTCGTCCGGTACACCACCACCAGCGGGGTGAGCGCGAGCGCCGCCTCCAGGGTGGCCGTTCCGCTGGCGACGATGGCCGCGTCCGCTCCCGCCAGCACCTCCGGCGCACGGCCCTCGACGAGCTCCATTCCGCCGGCGTCGCCGAGCAGCGCGCGATCGATCGTCGGCGCCACCGGCACCACCAGGCGCAGCCCTGGATGGCGCGCTTTCAGCGCCCGCGCCGCCGCCTGCATCGGCGGCCAGATCCGCCGGATCTCCTGCGCCCTCGACCCGGGCAAGAGCGCGAGCGTGAGCGAGGCGCCCTTGTCGGGGAGAACCAGGGCGCCGCGATGCGCGTCCGCGACCGGATTGCCGACGTACACCGCCTGCACCCGATGGTCCCGGTAGAACTTCGCCTCGAACGGGAGGATCACCAGCATCCGCGCCACGTCGCGCGCGATCTGCCGGACCCGGTACCTGCGCCACGCCCACACCGTGGGCCCGATGAAGTACGCCACCGGGATGCGCAGCTCGCGCAGCCTCCGCGCCAGGCGCAGGTTGAAGTCGGGGCTGTCGATCAAGAGCGCGGCGCGGGGGCGCCGCTCGCGCGCCGCGTCGCGCAGCACGTCCATCGCCTCGAGGATCCGCGGCAGCGCGGGCAGCACCTCCGCGATCCCCATCACCGAGTGGTCCTCCGCCCGGACCAGCGCCTCGAATCCCTCCGCGCGCATCCGCGGACCGCCGGCGCCGAACGTGCCCAGGTCCGGGCGGAGCGCCTTCAGTTCCCGCAAGACCGCCGCCCCGTGCAGGTCGGCGGACGCCTCCAGCGCGACCACCAGCAGCTCCGGCCGCGCGGTCACGCGAGCTGCTCGAGCTCGATCGACGGGCCGTCCTTCGCCAGCGCCTCCCGGACCAGCGCGACCAGCTGGAGCGCATCCTGCGGCGGCTGCCCGCGCGAGCGGATCACGATGCGCACGTCCTGCGGGCGCGCATACGGGTACAGCTCGCGCATCTTCCCGTCGAGGATGAAGCCGGCGTACGCGTTCAGCTTCTCCTGCAGCAACCAGACCGCGCGGGGCAGCAGCCATTCCCCGCGCTCGACCTCCAGGTAGAGGCGGAACCCTCTATCGCCCGCCTCCTTGCGGATCTCGTCGACCTCCGCGGTGGTCGCGAGCACCTCAGATTCCCTCGACCGCGATGCCCGCGCGGTCCGCCCGCTCCGCCAGCTCCGCGCGGTCCAGCACCAGCGTGCTCCCCGCCTCGACCGCCAGCGCCACGCAGCCCGCGGCGGCGCAGGCCTCGATCGTGCGCGGCCCGATGGCGGGAACGTCGAAGCGATCGTCCTGCTGCGGCTTGCGCGCCTTTACCACCACCGCGCCTTTGCCCAGCGCGCCTCCGCGCGCGATGCAGGCGTCGGTCCCTTCCACCGCCTCCACCGCCAGCACCACGCCGCGCTTCACCACCACCGTCTGCCCGATGTCCGCCTGCCCGACGGCCCGCGCCGCGGCAAGGCCGGTCAGCGCGTCGGCGCGCTGCTCTTCGCTGAGCTGCCGCTGCCCGAGGGGGCCGCGCGGCACCAGGAGCTCCGGCACCAGCGGCAACGGCGAGACGATGCGCACGCCTTCGCCCTCCAGCGCCAGGGCGATCGCGCGGAGCGCCGCGTCGTCTCCGAAGCTGCGCAGGCGCGCGAGCGCCTTCAGCCCCAGCCAGTCGGGGCGGACGTCGAACAGCTTCGGCTTGCGGATGCCGCCGCAGAACACGGCCTCGCTCACGCCCGCGCCGCGGAGGATCTCCACGATCCGCCCCAGCTGCCCGAGCTTGACCCAGGCG
>JBGQLA010000156.1:0-10599 GCA_041499865.1 Deltaproteobacteria bacterium | reverse complement strand
GGCCGCCTCGAGTACGTGATCGTCGAGGACGACGACGAGGTGGTGGTGGTGTCGGAGTTCGGCCAGTTCAAGCTGGAGAACGACGACGCGCTGGGCCGCGCCCTCGAGGCCGCGGTGCTGAAGAGGCCGGAGCGCCCAGGCGGCGAGCCGCGCGCGTACTTCGTGCGGGCCAGCGGCGAGGTCCTCGGCGTGGAGGCCGGAAAGGTCGCGCGCACGCTCGAGCGGCTGAAGCTGCGGCAAGTCTCGATGCCGGCGGTGGCCGGGCCCGGGAAGCGCCTGGCTTCCTTCAACCCGAGGCGCCGCGAGCTGAGCGAGGACCGCGAGCAGCGGGCGCTCCAGCAGCGCCCGGCGCTGTCCGCGCGGCGTCCGGACAGATGGGTCGCGGGCCCGACGATCGGCTCGGCGACCCGCTGGGAGCAGATGCTCGGCGGGTATGCACAGCCTTCCGGCCGGCAGGTTACGGTGGACACCGGTGCCGTCGTCGCGATCGTCGCCACCCCGGCGCAGGACTTCGCCGGTGCGCGCGCGCTCGCCGGAAGCGAGATGCTGGCGGCGGTGCGCGGCGGCGATGCGCCAGTCCGCGCCCTCGGCAGCGCAGGCGTGGCGGAGGCCTTCGTGCCCGCCGCCCCGGTCGCGCCCGATTCGCCGGACCGGTTCTGGGTCCAGCCGGAGAACGCCTTCCTGCCGGCGGCGGTGTCGTCACCGGAAAGGACGCTGGTCGCGCGCCCCTTGCAGCTCGGCGAGATTACCGGAGACCCCTGGACGGATTGGACGCTGACAACCGGCGGGGCGGAGACGCAGCCGCCGCTGCGTGTTGCCGCCGACCGGCCGCAGCCCGCGCCGCAGGAGCGCTGGCGCCCCCCGCGAGGCCGGCAACTTCGGTCCGGAGACTCGCCCATCGTCGCGTTTCGCGCGCCGGACGGCACCCTCGTCGTCAACCGATCGCCGGCGCCGATCGCCGTTTCGCCCGCGGATGCGCCGGTCGGACTGCGCGCCAGCACGGAGCTGGCTCCCAGGGCCGGCGCGGTTCCGTTCGTCGCCCTTCGCGCGCTGCACATCGCCCTGGAGCGCACCGCGGCCGCCGGCGGGTATCGGCTGCCGGTCGCGCGCCTCGCCGCGGCGCCCGACGTGGTCGCCACCCGCCGGGCGCTGGTGCTTCGTCCCCGGGACGACCGCGGCCGCACGGTGCGGCTCGCTGCGCCGGTCACCGCGCGCGATCACGCTTCGCGGCTCCTGATCTCGATGCCCTTCCCGAATCGCGGCCAGCTGCACGTCGGGCAGGACCTGGCGGAGGCGCTGCACGCCTATCTTGCGGCGCCGGTGGCGCCGTTGGTTCATCCCGCGCCGCCGATCGGCTTTCGCGCGTCGGCTCCGGCCAGGGCTGCTCTTCCTGCGCGCGCGGTCGGAAAGGCGGAGAGTGCCCTCGTTTTCCTGGATCTGCCCGCGGCGCGGCCGCTGGTCGCCGGAGCGCCCTCGATCTCCGGCTTGCCGCTGCTGCTGCAGCGGGCGGTGGGAGAGAGCGGCAGCTGGACGGGGGGACCCGGTGCGCCGCTGCCGCTCGCGATTCATGAGGTCGCGGAACGGTCCCCGTTTGCCGCGCCCGCGGAAGCTCGCCCGGCGCGGCGGCCGCCTGGTCCCGGAGAGGAGGAGATCGTCATCCCCCTGCCGCTCTGGGCCCGGATGGCGCGCAGCCCGGTCAGCGAGAGCGACATCCTCTTCTCGTCCACCGTCCGGCCGCTCGATCTCGCGCACGCTCCGGGCGGGCGCCTTGCGGCGAAATCGTCCGGTCCGGATGCACTCCGCCTGTCGCCGCGTGCGGCGGGCAGCGTGAGCGAGACGGCGCCGGAAGGCAGGGATGCGGTGGGCGCCGTTCCGCTCGATGCCGCTTTCGCGCCGCTCGTCGCGCCCGGGCGCATCCGGGCCGGCGAGGAGACGGATCTTCCCCCGTTGGGGAGCGCCGGGCTGGATCGCGCCGCGCCGGAAGTCTCCTTGCCCCTCCCTCCCGCAGCGGGCGCGTGGAAACCGCTTCCCGTTTCGCGCCCTCGCAATCCTATGTCCGTGCGGGACGCCACGCTCGCGATCGCGCCGCCTCTCGCGATGGGCCTCCCCCCCGTCTCCTGGAGCGGCCGCGCCGCCGATGCAGGCGAGGCGCCTCGCGAGCAGCAGCGGGCCGAGCCAGCAGGCCCGGATGTCGCGCCGTATGCGGGCGGGAGCATCGTCAGCGCCCTGACGCTGCAAAGGCGCGTGCCCGTCTCGCTGCGCTTCCGCTACCTGGGCGCCCCGCTGTGGTGGTCCACGGGAAATCTGTCGCAGGTGCAGGAAGACCTCTCGCCGGGCGTCTCCCCCGAGCTGAGCGCCGGCGCGGGCGCGGCGAAGGTCCTGCCGGCGATCTCGCGATCGATCCTCCTCGCCGGCGCCGGGGACGAGCGCGGCATCCCCTCGGACCTCGTTCCCTCCCCGGGCGTCCTGGCCAAGGCGGATGCGCCCGGCGCCGTGTCGACCGCGACCGCACCATCGACGGCCGCCGTCGCCGCAGGGCCGGCCTACATCGCGATGAGCAAGGCGGGCGCTGCCGGCCCGGTCCCTGCCGCCAACGCCGCGCGGGCCCGCGCCCAGGCGATGGAGATGTCGATCGTGGCCGCCGTTCCTCCCGCTCCGCCGCCGCTCGCCGCGATGAGCGCGTCGACGATCGGCGCGGGCGCGCCGCACGCGCAGGGGAGCGGACCCGCTGGTCAGGACGCCGCGCGGGCGCACTACAAGGGGGCGGAGGACGCCGTCAGCCACTCGAAGATCGAGGGGTCGGTCGACGCCATCGCCCAGCGCATCTACCATCGCATCCGCCGGCGCCTGCAGAGCGATCGCGAGCGGTTCGGCGGATAACGGATCGGGGGAGCCACCATGGCGACGCTGGAGAAGGCCAAGCTGATGAACGTGGACACGAGCGACTCGTGGGACGTCCTCTTCAATCCCAGGGAGTACTCGGTCCAGAAGAGCGTCCAGTGGGAGCCCCACAAGTCGCCGGGACTGGATACGCCCGAGCACGAGTTCACCAGCGGCAACCCGCAGATCCTCAGCGTCGAGCTCTTCTTCGATACCTACGAGGAAAAGAAGGACGTCCGGGCCGAGCACACGCAGAAGATCCTCGACCTGGCGGCGGTCAACGAGGACAAGCACCGGCCGCCAAAGGTCATGTTCACCTGGGGCGGGTTCAAGTTCACCGGGTTCATCGAGGCCCTGACGGTGCGCTACACGATGTTCCTTCCCGACGGAAAGCCCTGTCGCGCCACCGCCAACCTCTCCATCAAGGAGCTGCTCACCGCCAAGGAGCAGCTGGAGAAGAAGCCGCGCAACTCGCCCGATCACACCAAGCGGCGCACGCTCAAGTCCGGCGAGACCCTGGCCCTGATCGCGCACGAGGAGTACGACGATCCCGCCGAGTGGCGGCGCATCGCGGACGCGAACGGCATCCAGGATCCGCGCGACGTCAAGCCCGGCACCGTGCTCACGCTGCCGCCCATCCTCTAGAGAGAGCCCATGGCCGACAACCTCTTCAAGCTGCTCGAGAAGGCGCACGAGACCGCCTCCACCTCCGACGCCAAGCAGTTCGGGGTGGAGATCGGGATCGTCACCAACGTCCAGGACCCCGACAAGCTCGGGCGGGTGAAGGTGTGCTTCCCCCGGCTGCCGGGAAAGCCGGAGGGCGACTGGTGCCGGGTGGCGCAGCCGGCCGCGGGCGCCGGCCGCGGATTCTACTGGCTGCCGCAGGTCAGCGACGAGGTGCTGGTGGCGTTCGAGCGCGGCGAGGCGCACCGGCCGTACGTCATCGGTTCGCTCTGGAACGGCATGGACAAGCCGATGGCGAACGCCTACGCCGACGACAACAGCAAGGTGGTGATCCAGACCAAATCCGGGCACCAGATCATCCTCGACGACAAGGCGGGCGAGGAGAAGATCGTCATTGCCGACAAGAGCGGGAACCGCACCCTCACCTTCGACGTGAAGAACAAGAAGTTCCTGGTGGAGGCGAAGGCGGGAGACGTGGAGATCCACGCCGAGAAGAAGATCGTGCTCTCCTGCGAGGACCTGGAAGTGAAGACGTCGAAGTCGGCGAAGATCGACGTTGGGACCAACTTCGATCTCAAGGCCGACGGCAAGGTCAACGTCAAGGCGTCGAGCCAGCTCAACCTCAAAGGCAGCGTCGTCAACATCAACTGACGGGCGCTCAGGGGCCGTCCCAGCCGCCGCCCGGGGCGCCGTAGACGCGGACCAGCGCGCGGCAGATCGCGATGTCTTCAGGCGTTCAGGTCGGCCACCTCTGGCGCATGAGCGCGGGCCGGTTGGTGATGATCCCGCTCACCCCGCTCCGGTACAGCCGCGCGGCCTCCTCCACCTCGTCCACCGTCCAGCACGCGACCGAGTACCCGCGACGGCCCCAGCGCGAAATGCGCCGCGGCGTCGCGAGCACGTGCTCTGGGTGCATCGCGCAGGCGCCGACCAGCGGAGCGGCGAACGCCGACCGCACCGCCCAGCGCTGCTCGCTCTCGAAGAGCAGGGCCCGGGGAATGCGCGGAGCGGCAAGGCGCGCGCGCCAGAGGCAGAGCGGGTTGAAGGAGCTGAGCAGGACGCGCTCCTCCGCCCCCGCCGCCCGGACCACGCGCACGACTTCCGCCGTCAGTCCGCGGTCGTCGGCGCGATCGCACTTCAGCTCCACATTGACCAGGCCGGGGAACGCCTCCAGCGTCTGGGAGAGCAGCGGCACGTGCTCGCCGCGGAAGCCGCTGCCCTTCCACGCCGAGGCGTCCAGCGTCCGCAGCACCGGCCAGGGCGTATCCACGACCAGCGCCGCAAGGCCCGTGGTGCGGGCAAGCGAGTCGTCGTGGATCACCACCACCTCGCCGGTGGCGCAGCGCTGCGCGTCCAGCTCGATGCCGTCCGCGCCCTGCGCCAGCGCCAGGGCGAAAGCGGCCAGCGTGTTCTCCGGGGCCTCCGCCGAAGCGCCCCGGTGCGCCCAGATCAGCGGCCGCCCGCGGGGGATGAAGTGCGCCGGGAGCATCTCCGTGCTAGCTTGCCAGATCAGGAGATCGGTCAATGAATTTAGGCTTAGGCGAGCTGCTGCTCATCTTCATCGTCATCCTCCTCATCTTCGGAGCGAGCAAGCTGCCGCAGCTCGGCGATGCCTTGGGAA
This sequence comes from Deltaproteobacteria bacterium, assembly GCA_041499865.1. Lineage (GTDB taxonomy): Bacteria > Myxococcota > Myxococcia > Myxococcales > 40CM-4-68-19 > 40CM-4-68-19. The sequence continues at coordinate 5,414 of JBGQLA010000156.1, read as the reverse complement.
AGGGAATCAAGAACTTCAAGCGCTCGGTCAGCGGCGAGGACGAGATCGACGTCACGCCGAAGAAGGAATCGCTGCCGCAGGACAACAAGATCTCCGCCGCCTCTCCCGAGGCGCGCTCGACCGCCGACAAGAAGTAGCCACCCTCAGACGTCCTCGGTCCGGCCGCCGAGGAGCCGGCGGGCCTGGATGCGCACGTCTTGCGAGAGGGTCAGGTCCGCCGCCACCTCCCGGAGGTCGGGCGCGGTGAGCAGCGCCAGCGCCGCCGACGCGAGCGAGGGCGGGCTGTAGGGGTTCAGCGCCAACGCGCGGCGCACCCGCCGGTTCGGCGACCACCGGCGCGACCGGAAGATCTCCTCCAGCACGTCGGGCCGCTGGGGCCGGCGGGAGGCGGCGACTAGCGCTTCCCGCTCGGTGCAGAGAGGGTTCTGCAGCACGTGTCTCACCACCACCGGGTCCTGGTCGCTAGCGAGGCGCGCGAGCAGGTCGCGGTCGCGCGTCCGCGCCAGCGACCGGCGCTCGCCCAGCGTGCGCGCGCGCATCTCGCGGTCGATCCATTCCTCGCGGTCGTGATCGAAGTTTCGCGCCGGCTCGGTGCGGGAGAACAGGGCTTGCACCTCCAGGTCGTCTCCGGCGGCGTGGAGCAGCGCCTCCGCCACCGGTTCCTCGAGCAGCTCGCGCACCGCCCGGAGCAGCCCCTCCAGGGCGGCCGCCTCGGGATCGCTGCGGCGATCGGCGCGGCGGATCAACTGACCGAGCAACGCGACCGCATCGTGCGGCGGCAACGCGGAGAGCACGGCCGCGGCCTTGTGCGCCCGCATCTCCCCCGCCTCGAGCGAGGCGAGGGTCCGCGCCAGCTCGGCAGCCTTCATCTACTTCTCCCGCGCCGCCTTGGCAGCGCCCGGCGTCCACGCCTCGACCGTGTCCACCCGGATCTGCAGGCGGTGTCGATCCAGATCGGCGGGTGGATCGGGGATCACCGCGAAGAAGGGAAGGCTGGCGCCGGGCTGCAGCTTGCGATTGACGCGCGCGGACTGGAGGGTGCGGGTCAGCTTCTCCACGTCCGCGGACGACCGGACCGACCAGACCTCTTCCGGCGTCGGCTCCGCGCCGGCGATGGTCTCCGCCTTCGCCTCGGCGGCGCCGTCCGCGAGAAGCTCGGCGGTGACGCGGACGGGGCCGCGCACCTTGTCGCTGCGATTCTGGATGCGGCCGCGGATGTAGAACACCGGCTTTCCACCGGCGGTATCGTAGAGGCCGCTCACCACGCCGGTCGCGATCACCTCGCTCGCGGGCCCGAATCCCAGCCATCCGGCAGTTCCGTCGGCGGAGAGCGCCGACGCGATCACCACGATGATCGCGAGCGCGGCGCCGAGGAGCCCGGTGAAGGCGCTCGACACCAAAGCCCGCGCGGGAGCGATCTCGGGCTCCGCTGGACGGGCCGGTTGCTGCGGCTTCGTCACCGGCCGGCGGATCGGCTCCGATTTCGGAGACGCCGGGGCGGGTTCGAGGGGGCTCGCCGGGACCTCCTCGAGATCGATCGAATCGTCCAGCGGAAGGTCCAGAGCTGCCTGGCCGGCGTGCTCCGGCGCTCCGTTTGCCGGCGGCAGCGGCGGATCGAGCGGAGGCAACGGAGCATCGACGGCGATGCCGGGCTGCATCGCCTTGTGCGCGGTCTCGATCTCCAGTTCGAGATCGTTGAGCCCTCCCATCGCCGGCGCTTCGGCCGCCTTCGCGGGAGGGACGGCCGGGTCCAGTCCCGCGGAGAGCGGCGAGTCGCCGGTGAGCTCCGCCATGCCGAACAGGTCGTCGACGTCCAGCCGGCGCGCGGCGCCGTCGTCGGTCTGGATCGGGGCCGCTGGACGCGCGGCGGCGGCACGCACCGGGCCCGTGGCCGGCTTGACCGGACCCGTCGAAGGCCTGGCCGTCGTGCGCAAGGGACCGGTGGATGGCTTGACCGGTCCGGTGGATGGCTTGACCGGTCCGGTGGACGGCTTGACCGGTCCGGTGGACGGCTTGACCGGTCCGGTGGACGGCTTGAGCGGGCCTGTCGAGGGTTTGACGGGTCCGGTGGACGGCTTCACCGGGCCGGTCGAGGGTTTGACGGGTCCGGTGGACGGCTTCACCGGGCCGGTCGAGGGCTTGACCGGTCCCGTCGAAGGCTTGACCGGTCCAGTGCCAGGACGCGCTGCGGCACCAGGCTTTGCCGCACCGCCCAATCCCGATCGGGCAAGCGTCGCCGCGCCCAGGGAAGCCAGGTCGATGGTCGTGCCGGGGCCCGATGGCTCGGATGCCGAGGCGCCCGGCTTGCGCACCTGAAACACGTTCTTGCAAGAGGTGCAGCGGACGCGTACGCCGCGGTCCGTCACCTTTTCATCGGCGATCCGGAACTTCGATTGGCAGGTGGGGCACTGGACGACCACGCTGGCATTGTCGCCCGTAGCCTGCCTTTCTGACAAGGAATTGCCCTCTGAGCAGGGTGCGAGGATCGCGCCTTGACACACACCGACGCATGTGGACTGATCGCGTTCCACCGCTTCGCGTCAAGACCGCTCTCAGCTTCCCACCACCGTGGAGTTTCCAGGATGAGCGAGCAGGATCAGGCTCCCGCTGCAGAGGCGGCCAATGCCGCGCCGCAGGGTGAACGCAAAGAGCCCAAAGTCATCAAGCGCTACACCAACCGGAAGCTCTACGACACGGTGGAGAGCCGGTACGTCACGCTCGACGAAATCGCCCAGATGATCAAGGGCGGCGCCGAAGTGAAGATCATCGACAACCGGTCGAAGGAGGATCTCACCTCGGTGACGCTGGCGCAGATCATCTTCGAGGAGGAGAAGAAGCGCTCGCAGATGCCCCTGAGCGTCCTCCGGGAGATCATCCGGCACGGCGGCGAAGCCGTCGCCGGGTTCTATGCGGAGAAGGCCGGCACTCTCGTCGGCAAGCTCGGCGAGCTGCGCACCAAGACGGAGACCATCCGCGACGAGCTCGAGCAGAAGGTGCGCGGCGTGACCGGCATGTTCCGCAAGGAGGGCGAGGGCGCGCCCAACCCGGTCAAGGAAGTGATGGCGGCCGGAGAGCGCGCCGTCGACGAGCTGCGCGGCAAGGTGGACACCGCGGTGAAGACGGTGGTCGAGACCCTCGGCGGTCCGGCGGCGGCGGAGATCGATCGGCTGCAGAAGCGCGTGCAGGAGCTGGAGAAGAAGCTCGCCGAGCTGACGAAGGGCCCGTGACGCTGTCGGAGGCGCTGGAGCCGCTCTATCGCGGCTACCTGCGCCGGCTCGAGGAGATGGTCTCGCGGCTGCCCGAGGGCGCGGCGCTCACCGAGCGCACCACCCGCGGCGACGACGGCAAGCTGGTCCTGGGAAACGGCGGCCTTCCGGTGCGTTTCGACGTGGCGGACGCGCGCGACGGCCACACCTGGGAGGTCCACGGCGCGAGGGCCGACGAGCCGGCGGCGCGCGAAGCGAGGGCGGGAACCGTCGGGGTCCGGCTCGAGCCGGGAAACTGGGAGGAGCTTCCGGTGATCTGCGGCTTCGCCGGCGAGCCGGCGCCGGAAGAGGCGGAGGAGCTGGCGGACCTGTTCCGCGGGTTCACCTTGTTCGCCTGGCACGGCGGGTTCTCCGCGGGGCGGGAGGATCGCTGGCTGCGGAGGGCCCACGGCGTCCGCGTGGAGCTGCGCGGCAACGAGCTTTGGGCGGTGCTGGACCTCGGCACCTGCCCACCCGCCGCCCTCGAAGCGCTCTGCTTCGCGCTCTCTGGATACGGCGAGGAACGCGCCCCGCTGGCGTACGTGCGGATCGGCGGGAAGGCGTAAGTCGCGGTTGATCGTCGCTGTCCTCCGGCGCATACATCCCGGCCACGATGCTCGAAGGCTTCCATCCCGCGGTCCGCGCCTGGTTCGAGGGCCGCTACGGCACGCCCACCGAGCCGCAGTCGCTCGGGTGGCCGCGAATCCAGGCCGGCGAGGACACGCTGATCGCCGCGCCCACCGGGTCGGGGAAGACGCTCGCGGCCTTCCTCGCCTGCCTGGACCGGATGATCCACGAGAACGACGCTTTGCCGGACGAGACGCAGGTCCTCTACGTCTCCCCGCTGAAGGCGCTGGCGAACGACGTGCGGATGAACCTGCTCGAGCCCCTCGCCGAGCTGAGGCGGATGCCCGGCGTCCCCGAGATCCGCGCCCGGGTCCGCACCGGCGACACGCCGCAGTCCGAGCGGCAGGCGATGCTCCGCAATCCGCCGCACGTGCTGGTCACCACGCCGGAGAGCTTCTACCTGCTGCTCACGAGCGCGAGCGGCCGGAACATGCTGCGCACCGTCCGGACGGTGATCCTCGACGAGATCCACGCGGTCGCGCGCGACAAGCGCGGCGCGCACCTCGCGCTCTCGCTCGAGCGGCTGGACGCGCTGTGTGGGCGCAGGTGCGTCCGGGTGGGGCTCTCGGCGACACAGCGGCCGATCGAGGAGATCGGCAGGTTCCTCACCGGCGGCCGGCCCTGCGCGATCGTGGAGAGCGGATCGCGGCGCCCGCTCGACGTGGAGGTGGAGGTGCCGCGCGACGAGCTGTCCTGCGTCGCCTCGAAGGAGCAGCGGGAGGAGACCTGCGAGCGCGTGGCGGAGCTGGTCCGCACGCACCGCACCACGCTGGTGTTCGTCAACACCCGCCGCCAGGTGGAGCGCGTCGCGCACCAGCTCGGGCAAGTGCTCGGCGAGGACCAGGTGGTCGCGCACCACGGCAGCATGTCGCGGACCATGCGCCTCGCGGCGGAGGAGAAGCTGAAGCTGGGGCAGGTTCGCTGCGCGGTTGCCACCGCCTCGCTGGAGCTGGGCATCGACGTCGGAGCGGTCGACCTGGTCGTGCAGCTGGAATCGCCGCGGAGCTTTTCCGTCGCCTTGCAGCGGATCGGGCGCGCCGCGCACCACCGCGGCGGCGTGCCGAAGGGCAGGCTGTTTCCCGCGACCCGCGATCAGCTCGTCGAGTGCGCGGCGCTGATCCGCGGTGCGCGGCGGGGCAACCTGGAAGTCACCCGCATTCCCCAGTGGCCCCTCGACGTCCTCGCCCAGCAGCTCGTGGCCATGGCCGCCTGCGAGGACGTAAAGGAGGACGATGCGTTCGCCCTGGTGCGGCGGGCGTGGCCCTACCGGGAGCTGCCGCGAGCGGAGTTCGACGCGGTGATCGAGATGCACGCGGAAGGCGTGGCACGGCGGGCGGGCCGCGCGCAGGGCGCCCGGCTCCACCGCGACGGCGTCAACCGGGTGGTGAAAGCGCGGCGAGGATCGCGCATCGCGGCGATCACCAGCGGCGGGGCCATTCCCGAGACGGCGCAGTACGCGGTGGTGGCGGAGCCCGAAGGCGTCACCATCGGCCAGGTGGACGAGGACTGGGCCGTGGAGAGCATGGCCGGGGACATCTTCCT
>JBGQLA010000155.1:0-10652 GCA_041499865.1 Deltaproteobacteria bacterium | reverse complement strand
GCGCGCGAGCTGTTCGCCGCGGCGATGCCGGAGCTCGCCCGGGCCCTCGCCACCGACATGAGCGGAGGCCGGGGCGCGCTGGTGAAGGGTGACAACCCGGTGCGCCGGGTGGTCGCGGCCATCGCCCGCGCCCTGGGGATGCCGGAGCCTCAGATCCATCTCGCGCGCTCCGAGCCCGCGATCGTCGCCCCGCTCTCCGCGGACGCCGCGGGCATCCTGGTCGGGGCCGAGGTGCCGAAGCGCTGGTCGCCGCGGCAGCAGCGGTTCCTCTACGCGCGCGCTCTGGCGCACATCCGGCGCGGCACGCACGCGTTGGCGCCGCTCTCTCCAGAGCGGCTGGCGGTGCTCGCCGGCGAGCTCGCGCGGGTCGCCGGCATCGACGTCGAAATGCTCCCGGCGCCGGATGCCGGCCTTGCCGAGCGGCTTGCCCGCCACTTCGGGCCGGAAGCCCGCACCCGCCTCGCGCCGGCCGCTGCGCGTCTCGCCGGCGAGGAGACGGTGGACTGGGAGTCCTTGGCCCTCGGCATCCGCGAGAGCGCCGAGCGGGTCGCGCTCGCGCTCTGCGGCGACCCGACGGCGGCCATCTCCATCGTCTCGCAGGAGGTGCCGGGCGGGCTTGCGCGCCCGGAAGTCTGGCGGCTGGCGCGGTTCGCGGTGAGCGAAGCGTACCTGGCGATGCGCGCGCGCGGACCTACTCTTCCCGGACGATCGATTCCGCCGGGAGCCGGGCCTTGAGGAAGTCGCAGGCGGCCTTCACCTGCGCCTCGTCGCGCCCGTCGAACGTCACCTTCACCCGGTAGTCCGCCGCGTCGAAGCGGGGATAGCTGCCGATGCCCACCGCGGGAAAGCGGGCAACGGTCGCGTCCAGGTGCTCAGCGAGCGTTCCTTCGCCCAGGGTGAAATAGAGCGCCCTGGAGTGGATGGGCGAAACGCGGAAGCGCTCGCGCAGGCGGGTAAAGCCCTCGCGCAGCAGCGAGGGCACGCCGGGGAGGATCACCACGTTGTCGACGGAAATGACGGGGAAGAGATAGCCCTCGTGGAACTCCACCCGGGCCCCGTCCGGCACCTCGGCGAGCCTGCACAGCGCCGGCTTCAGCGGCTGCTCGAAACGGGAGCGCAGCAGCTCGAGCGTCTTCGGATCCGCCACCACCGCGCGCCCCAGCGCCTGGGCGACCGCGGCGATGGTCACGTCGTCGTGGGTGGGTCCGATCCCGCCGCTGGTGAACACCCAGTGCGCCGAAGCCCGGCAGCGCTGGAGCGCGTCGGCGATCAGCGGCACCTCGTCCGGGACCGTCTCGATCCGCCGCAGCTCGACGCCGAGGGCGCGCAGCTCCCGCGCGAGGAAGGGGCCGTTCTCGTCCTGCACCTTCCCGGAGAGGATCTCGTTGCCGATGATGAGGAGAGCGGCGGTGCTCATCCTGCCAGGCCGTAGTCGCGAATCTTCTTGATCAGCGTCGTCCGCGAGACGCCCAACCGCTCGGCCAGCCGGCTCCGGTTGCCCCGGGTCTCCCGCAGGCCGGTCTCGATCAGCTCCTTCTCCAGCGCCGCGACGGCGGTGGCGAGGTCGCTGCCCAACCCTTGCTGGACCAGCGCGGCGAGGTGCGCAGCGTTCTCCGGCGCCTTCGCCGGGCGAGGCGCCCGCAGCTCGGGCGGAATCACCTCGGCGTCGCCGGCGAGGACGCACAGCCGCTCGATCTCGTTCTCCATCTCGCGCACGTTGCCCGGCCAGTTCCATTCGTAGAACGCCGCCAGCAGCTCGGGGTGCAGCCGCTTGCGCGGCTTTCCGGTGCGCTCGGCGACGCTGTCGAGGAAGTGATCGACCAGCAGTGGAACGTCGTCCAGCCGCTCGCGCAGCGAGGGCACTTCGAGCGCGACCACGTGCAGCCGGTAGAAGAGGTCCTCGCGGAACTCGCGCCGCAGCACCGCCTCGCGCAGGTCCTTGTTGGAGGCGGCGATGATCCGCACGTCCGCCTTCTCCGGCCGGGTCCCGCCCACCGGGACGAAGGTTCCCTCCTGCAGGACGCGCAGCAGCTTCACCTGCATGGCCGGGCTCATGTCGGCCACTTCGTCGAGGAAGAAGGTGCCGCCGTCGGCCACCTTGAACAGGCCCGGCTTGTCGCGCGTCGCGCCGGTGAACGAGCCCTTCACGTGGCCGAACAGCTCCGACTCCAGCAGCTGGTCGTTCAGGGCGGAGCAGTTCTGGGCGACGAACTGCTTGTCCCGCCGCGGGCCGCTGAAGTGCAGCGCGCGGGCGATCAGCTCCTTGCCGGTGCCGTTCTCGCCGTGCACCAGCACCGTCACGTCGCTGGCCACCAGCTTGTCGAGCAGCGCGTAGAGCCTGCGCATCGGCTCGCTCTTGCCGATGATGTCCGCGAAGCGGTACCGCCCTTCCAGCTCGTCCTGCAGATCGCGGATGCGCTTCTCCCGCTGCGCCACCGCGGCGTGGTACGCGTCGATCTCCTCGACGGTGGTGTCCATCAGGTCGGCGAGCCGGGGCACCTCGCGCGCCTCGATCCGCTGCACGCTCTCGAAGGCGTCCTCGGGCTGCTCCACCGGCAGCGAGAGCACCTTCAACGTGGTCAGCGCGCGATCCCGGGCGCCCCCGGCCTTCTCCTCCACCAGGAACCCGCAGGCGAAGAGCGCGCCCTGGCGCGTGCCGTCGAAGGAGATCGGGCTCGCCACGATCTCCAGCCCCATGTGGCAGGGACCGAGGAGCGCGGTCCCCGAGGCGAGCTTCTGCACCGCCTTCTCGATGCTCTGGTTGCAGCGGCGCAGCCCTTCCCGGTCGCCCAGGCAGGCGGTGCAGATCCGGTTCTGGGGCGGGATGATGATGCCCTTTCCGTGGTCCAGCACCAGGCCGCGCGCGTCGGTGAAGGAGAGCTCGATGCCCCACCAGCGGCGGACCGTCTCCCGGATCCGCCGCACGATCTGCAGCTCCTCCAGGCGGTTGGAATCGATCGGCATCGACTTATCCCAGCTGCTGCTGCAGGGCCGCGTGGCAGAGCTCGGCCACCTCTGCGATCGGCCGGGTGCCGTCGATCGACACCACCGAGGCGAGGGTTCCCACCAGGCGCGAGTACTCGCGCTCGATCACCGAGAGCTGCTGGGCGGTCTCGTAGCGCTCGAGCTTGGCGCCCCGGCTGCGCACCCTCTCCAGCGCGACGCTGGCGGGCACGTAGAGGAACAGCGTCAGGTCCGGCCGGCGCGCGAACCGGTTGGCGTGGGTGATGAAGTCGTGCGAGACGCTGGCGCCCTGGTAGGCCAGCGAGGAGAGCGTGTAGCGGTCGAGGATCACGTCCTCCCCGCGAGCCAGGCGCGGCTCGATCTGCGAGCCGAGGTGGTCGAGCCGATCGGCAGCGAAGAGCAGCGCCATCACCCGCTCGTCGACCATCCCCAGCTTGCCGTCGGCCTGCGGCGTCGCGGCGCGTCCGGCGAGGATCTGCCGGATGAGCTGTCCCACGCACCCTTCGCTGGGCTGGTGCGCGAGGTAGGCGGTCCGGCCCTGCTTCTGCAGCCGGTCGGCCAGGAGGCGCGCCTGGGTGGTGGTGCCCGCGCCGTCCAGGCCCTCGAAGACGATGAAGCGGCCGGGGGCGCTCACGGGTCGATTCCCAGGACCGTGCGCAGCTCGCGGATGCGCGCCTCGCGGCGCAGCTCATGGCGGAGGCTTGCCCGCCCTTCCCGGAAGCCCCGGATCACGTCCCAGAGCAGCAGGGCATCGAGCAGGGAGAGGGGCCAGAAGAACAGCGGCGTCCTCGCCGAGTCGCGGAAGAGCTTCAGGGAGACGCCGGTGATCACCACGAAGCAGAACGCCTCGATCGCCGCGCGGAGGAAGAGGCCCGCCGACCGGCGCTCCCGCGCGGCGGGGGCGAGAACCGCCAGTTCTTGCTCCAGGGCGGCCCGTTCCTGCATCGCGCGCGCTGTACTCTCCCCCGATCGCGCAGTCAATCACAGCTCCGTGAGCGGGAACGGCATCCCGCAGTCGCTGCAGCGAACCTCTTTGGGGACCCGGGCGAAGCACGAAGGGCACACCCGGGTGTCGCCGCTCGCGGCCACCGGCCCGGCCTCGTCCGCCGCCGCGGCGAACCGGAACTTCCGCCGGCCGCAGGCGTCGCAGATGGCGTCGAGCGAAGGCGTGCCGCAGAAAGGGCAGATCGCGGTCTCCGTCGGCGCCGCGGTCCGCTCGCCGTCTTCCGGCTCCCGGCCGAGGTCCAGGTCCATCCCTGCGCCGCCCCCCGCCGGCGCGTCGGCCACCGGCTCGTGCTCGGTTCGCTCCAGGGCGATGGGACCCGCGGTCCAGTGCTGCGCCACGTCCATCTGCGGCGCGAACTGGGTGTGCTCCACGCCGGGCAGCGGGTCGACGTGGACGGCGAGATCCACCGGCGCGAGCTGCGTCGCCTCCAGGCCCTCGATCGGGGTGACGTCGTCGTCGGCCGTTGGCCGACCGTCGAGCGCCTTCCCGCAAGTGACGCACTGTGCGCCCTGGTTCTCGGTCTCACAAACGGGGCAGCGCATGGGCCGCGCAGCGTACCATCGCGGGTCCGCCGCCGAAAATGCAAAGCGCCGCGCGGCGAAGGAACGCGGCGCCTCGCCAGGGCGGAGCAGGTCAGTGGCCGTGCTTGACGCTTCGAACCGCGGCGTCCGCGTTCACCAGGCCGAATCCGGTGAAGCGGTTGATCGGCAGCTTCGGGGCCGCGAATACCGTGCCGCTGAACGTGCTGTTGTCGTCCAGCGTGACCTTGAGGGTCATCCCGCGGAACCGGTCGGGATCTTCCTGCGTCGTGCCCTGCAGCGCGTTGAAGACCGACATGCCGAACCGGAACCCGTCGCCGGCGCGGAAGCTGCCCGGGGCGAAGTTGATGGTGAACGTCTTCGACGCGTTGGTGACGGTGAACGTCATGTCCGCTCGCGACACCCCCCTCGCCGGTCCCACGTGGAACCGGTTGGGGTTCGCGCTCCAGACCAGCTGGGTCTCGGTGTTGGTGGTGTCGAACGCCACCGATTTCACGCTCCGCGAGGTGAACGGCAGGACCGCCAGGCCGAAGTATCGGTTCGAGCGCACCCAGTCGTTGTTGTTCGCGGCAAACGCGAGCGGCCCGGCGAAACCGACCGCCCAGGTGCGATCGTCCGGCATCGGAATCGGCGTCGCAGTCTTCTGCAGCACGCGGTACACCCTGTCGGGGTCGATGCGGCCGGGGCCGCCGGCAGCCTGGATCACGAGCGCCGCGACGGCAGCGGCGTCCGGGGCTGCTGCGCTGGTCCCGAAGAAGTTCGGAAAGCCGTTTCCTTCGACGTCGAATCCAAAGAAGGTGGTGTCGACGCCGTCCGCCGCGGTGATCTGCGGCGTGAACCGGACTTCCGGCTCACGCAACCGGTTGCCGTCCTTGTCGAAGTAGATGGTGGTCGGGCCGGGCGAGCTGAAATCCTCGGGGAAGTTGGGCAGCGCGTAGAACGTCGCCGCGACCCCTTGCGCCCCGCGCGCCGCGGCATGCCCCCAGGTCGACGAAGCGCCCTCGCCCTCCATCGGAGCCAGCCCGTTGATCACCACGTGCTTGATGTGCCGTGCGGGGCCGTCGTTCATCTTGCCGATGAGGAACTGGTAGTCGCTGGCGTTCGCGCCTCCGTGGATCTCGCCGGGGAAGGGAAGGATCTCGGCGAGCTCGATGGCCTCGTCCGTTACGACGTTCTCCTCATGGGTGTAGAAGACCGTCGCCGACGTGTCCGGGTCCATGAAGTTCCCGTTCGCGTCGAAGACGTAGATGTTGTAGTCCGTCCTCACCTTGCCCATGAAGAAGGGCTCGTCCCACTGGAAGTCGATGATGTTGTCGAAGGCGGTGGTGATCAGCTGCGCGATCGAGGTGGAGCCGTCGGCGTTCCGGAAATTGTGGAAGCTCTTCGGGCGCAGGTTCGAGGGGATCTGATCGAGCTTGAGGTTTTCCCTGCCGGCGGCGACCAGCGCCTGGGCCTGCGCGAACGAGACGGCGCGGTAGTCGCTCTCGTACGCCTCGATGCCGTTGTTCATCGCCGAGGAGAAGTAGGCCGCGCCGGCATGGTTCACCTGGTCGACGGCCTGGGCGACGATGCCGTCCGAGAACATCGGCTCATCGAAGTAGATGACGTCGTCGACGATCACGTCCGCCCGGAACTGGCTGCGCAGCGCCAGGATGTTCTCCGCGAACTGCAGCTCGCCGTTGAAGGCGCTGGCGAACGCAAGCTGCGAGCCGGGCGCCACATCATGGATCAGCTGCAGCATCGCCCTTCCTTCGTCGCTCCCGCTGTCCGGCGGTCCCACGATCTCCTGCAGCACGGTCACCGACGGCGGCAGATCGCCGCTCGCTTCATCGTCGGCCGCATGGGTGGCGCAGGAGGCGCAATTGTCGAAGCTGTCGGAGAGTGCGCCTACCCTCACTCCCCTGCCGTCGAAGCCGTTCGCCTGCGCGCGATCGGCCTTCTGCAGCGCGACGGCCTGGCTTTGCACGGCGCCGGCATTCGCCCGGGGCCGCAGCACGGCCTTGATCAAGCGCACGCCGGGAATCCTGGTCGCGGCGCGGGCCGATCCGAGTGGGAGGTACCCTTCCGCCATCCGCCCGTCGAGGCTGCTCAACGAGGTCAACCGGAATCCCGCGGCAGAAAGCTCCGTGAGCAGCTGCCCCGCCGGGACGCCCTCTTCCGCGCGGACCACCACCAGCGGATCGCCGCCCCTGCTGGTCAGGTGCAGCGAGAGAACGACCGCGAGATTCGGATCGCCGTTCTCCCAGCGGTTCACCAGCTGCGAAAGGCTTCCTCCCATCGCTCCCGGATTCGCAAACGCGTCCGTGCCGGCCAGCAAGAGCCCGGCGCACAAGAGCCCCGACATCGTCCTCATCGTCATGTTGGCTTCCCTGCCCTCAGGGTGCCCGGCACCCTGTCCGAAGGTGGACGGGGAAGCTACCGACCGCTTGCTGTCAGGGTCAAGCAGGTGCGCCGACCAGGTTTTCGGATTGTTGCGAAGTGCGGGAGAAATGCCGGGTCAATGACCCGTCAGTGCAGCGCGGCCCGTCGCGTGAGCGGCACGAAACGTACGTGCATCAACACTTTGCGATCCAGCGCCCCGGTTCCCGGCAGCTTGCGCCAGAGCTGCAGCTCCTGGTGTTCGGGGCTCGCGCCCACCGGGATCACCAGCCGGCCGCCGGGAGCGAGCTGCTCCAGTAGAGGCGCCGGCACCTGCTCCGGGGCCGCCGCGACCAGGATGGCGTCGAAGGGCGCCGCTTCGGGCCAGCCCAGGGCGCCGTCGCCGACGCGGAACTCCACGTTCTCGTAGCCCAGCTCGCGCAGCGTGCGCGCGGCCCGCGCCGACAGCTCGGGCACGATCTCGATGGTCCTCACCGTCGCGGTGAGCGGGAGCAGCTCGCAGAGGATCGCCGTCTGGTACCCGCTGCCGGTGCCCACCTCCAGCACCCGCTCGCGGCCTTCGAGCTGCAGCGCCTCGGTCATGGCGCCGACGATGTACGGCTGGGAGATGGTCTGGCCGTACCCGATCTCCAGCGGGTAATCGCCCTCGGCCTGCTCCTGGGACTCGTCGGGAACGAAGAAGCGCCGCGGCACGCGCGCGAACGCGGCCAGCACCCGGGGATCGCGGATCCCCTGTCCGATCAGGCGCCGCACCAATGGGCCTTCGGGGTTCGGCGCGCGGAGGCTCTCCATCCACCCTTGAACCTACGCTTCGTGGGGGAAGTGCGAAAGGCCGATGCGGTTCCCTTCCGGGTCGCGCACATAGAGCGACCAGCGCGTCCGGTGGACCACATCCACGCCCAAGGCGGAGAGCTTCTCTTCCCAGGCGGTGCGCTCTCCCGGAGCGATGCGCAGCGCGAGCAGGTGGAGCCCGCCGTGCGGATCGCGGAACGGCGTGGGCGGCCGCTCCGCGTCGCAGGATTCGAGGGCGAGAAACTCCTCTCCGGAGCCGACGGAGAGCCAGACCGAACGCTCCCCCGCCCGCCCGTCTTCCCAAGGCCACCGCCTGAGGACGCGAAGCCCCAGGGCCTCCACGTAGAAGCGCTCGGCGGTGGGAAGATCGTTCACCTGGATGGCCAGATGGTGATGTCCGTGGACCTGCGGCATGAGGCCAGTATAAATGAGCCCCGCATGCTTCCCCGAGAGCAGATCCGCAACATCGCCATCATCGCCCACGTCGACCACGGGAAGACCACCCTGGTGGATTACCTCTTCCGCCAGACCGGCACCTACCGCGCCAACGAGCCGATGCAGGAAAGGGCGATGGACTCCAACGACCTGGAGCGGGAGAAGGGCATCACCATCCTGGCGAAGAACACCGCCGTCACGTATCGCGGGGTGAAGATCAACATCGTCGACACCCCGGGGCACGCGGACTTCGGCGGCGAGGTGGAGCGCGGGCTGCGGCTGGTGGACGGCGTTCTGCTGCTCGTCGACGCCGCCGAGGGGCCGCTGCCGCAGACGCGGTTCGTGCTGGCCAAGGCGCTGGCGCTCGGCCTGCCGGCCGTGGTGGTGGTGAACAAGATCGACCGGCAGGATGCGCGCGCCCCCGAGGTGCTGGACGCCATCTATTCGCTGTTCATCGACCTGGGAGCGAACGAGCACCAGATCGAGTTTCCGGTGATCTATGCCGTGGCCCGCGCCGGTCGCGCGTCGCTGCGCCTCTCGGATTTCGACGACCTGCCCGCGGGCAGGGCCGCCGCGCCGGGCGCCGCGCCGCATCCCGGCGAGGAGCCGGGCTCCCGCGCGCGCACGCTCGAGCCGCTGCTCGACGCCATTCTCGAGACCGTCCCCCCGCCCCGCAGGGCGGAGACCACGCACGACAAGCTGCAGATGCTGGTGGCGAATCTCGACTACGACGACTACGTGGGCCGGCTCGCCATCGGCCGCCTGAGCAGCGGCAGCATCGAGGTGGGACAACTGGTTTCGGTCTGCCGCGCCGACGGGAGCACCCCGCGAGGCAAGGTGACGAAGATCTACGCCTTCGAGGGGCTGAAGAAGGTGGAGATCCCCGAGGCCGGACCGGGCGAGATCATCTGCCTCGCTGGGCTCGAGGAGATCTCCATCGGCGACACCATCGCCGACCCGGAGCACCCCATCCCGCTCGAGCGGATCCACGTCGACGAGCCGACGATGTCGATGGTCTTCAAGGTCAACGACGGGCCGTTCTCCGGCCGCGAGGGCAAGTACGTGACCTCGCGCAACCTGCGCGAGCGGCTGCAGCGCGAGGCCTACCGCAACGTCTCCATCCGGGTGCTCGACACCGAGTCGCCCGACGCGTTCAAGGTGATCGGGCGCGGGGAATTGCAGCTGGCGGTCATCGTGGAAACGATCCGCCGGGAAGGCTACGAGCTCACCGTCTCCAACCCGGAGCCGATCACCAAGGAAGTGAACGGCGAGGTGCACGAGCCGATGGAGCTGATGGTCTGCGACGTCCCCCAGTCGACGGTCGGTGTCGTCACCGAGCGCATGGGGCCGCGCAAGGGCCGGATGATGGAGATGCAGAACATCGGCTCCGACCGGGTGCGCCTCAACTTCCGCGTCCCTGCGCGCGGCCTGGTCGGGTTCCGCAACGAGTTCCTCACCATCACCCGCGGGGAAGGCATCATGTCCTCGCAGTTCGACGGGTACGAGCCGTGGCAGGGAAAGGTGCCGAAGCGGGCCAACGGCGCGATCGTCAGCGACCGCGAGGGCGAGACGGTGGCCTACGCGCTGTTCGACATCCAGGAGCGGGGCGAGCTGTTCTACGGCCCCGGCGTGGCCGTTTACGAGGGGATGATCTGCGGCGAGCACGCGCATCCCAACGACCTGGACGTGAACGTCTGCCGCGGCCGCAAGCTGACCAACGTCCGCGCCGCCGGCCGCGACGAGAACATCATCCTCAGCACCCCCCGGGAGATGTCCCTGGAGAAGGCGCTGGAGTGGATCAACGAGGACGAGCTGGTGGAGGTGACGCCGAAGAACGTCCGGCTGCGCAAGAAGGTGCTTCCGGCGGGCGACCGCTACCGGCTGGAGCGTGAGCGGAAGCGCGCGGACGGGCTCATTTGAGCTGGCTCGAAGCCACGGGGCAACGCTGGAAGCTGCACATCTTCTTCGGGCTGATGTCGGTCACCTTCATCCTGCTGTTCGCTCTCGCCCTCTCCTTCGGGACCGGCGACGGCACCCTCCCCATCGTGCTCGGCATCGCCGCCGCGACCTGCGCGGTCGTGGCCCATCTCTGGGTCGCCTTCAGCGTCCGCTGTCCGAACTGCCACCGCCAGATCGGCTGGCTGGTGCTCTCGATCATGGGCACCTCGCGCTGGCTGGCGCAGTTGTGGCGCGGCGAGGTGTGCCCGTCGTGCGGCGACACGCCGGCGGCGGACCGGGCAGCCAACGCGGAGTAGGTTCGCGCCCGGCGCAGTGCATCAGCAGACGCTTCCTGCGCGAACCCAATTGGTGGCCTTGTCCGCTCAATCAAGTTGCGATTCGGGGACGGCGGGTTTCCTCATGTCCGCTCAATCGAGATGCGGTCCCGGACGGGCTCACGGCCGCTCCACCGCTGCCGCGTCGAGCGCCGCCGAGGGAGGCGCCGTCTCCAGCAGCGCGGCCAGCGTCGGCGCCACCTGCGTGGCCCGGAACAGCGGTTCGCGGCGCAGCCGGAACTCCGGCGACTGCACCATCAGGGG
>JBGQLA010000154.1:0-10721 GCA_041499865.1 Deltaproteobacteria bacterium | reverse complement strand
TGGGAGGGAAGGCAGGGCGCGGCGGGCGGCTGCGGCCGCCGCCGCTCGTCGGCGGAGGGGGCGTCGAGCAGCTTCGCCACCGAAGCCGAAGGGCTTCCTCCGACGGAGGACTTCTGCACCGGAATCGCGGCCGGCGCGGGCGCGGCGGCCTGCTTGTGGCAAGCCAAGGCGGCGAGGGCCATCGCGGCGAAGAGCAGCGGTCGTTGACGACGGAGCGTGTCGGTCATCGCTGGCTTCTGAAACACCCGAACTCGGCCTCCGCCTTCCCGATGGTCAGGCCAGGCAGCACCCACACGGTACCACACAGCGGCCGGCCGGGCAGGCACTAGGCCTCCAGTCTGTCCGGCATCGCAGTCCGACTCAAGTTCCAGTTCGCCTCCGCCGCGCCCGCAGAGCGACGGCCGCGACGGCGGCCAGCCAGCCCAGCGTCTTGCCGGAGTGGGAGCAGCCACCCGGCTGTAGGTCTGGCAGGCGGGGGTCGGTGACGCCGCCGTCGGGAGGGGCGGTCGAGCCCGCGTCCGGCAGGGTCGGCCCCGCGTCGGGATTCGACCCCGCGTCCAGCCCCGGATTCGCTCCGCCGTCCGGGGACGGCTCGCAGTTGCCGCAGAGATCGCCGGCGTCGCCCGCATCCGCGCCCGCGTCGGGCGCTCCGGCATCGGGAACGCCAGCGTCCGGCGTGCCCGCATCGACCGCGCCGGCGTCGGGCGTCCCCGCGTCGGGCGTACCGGCATCGGGCGTACCTGCGTCGGGCGTACCGGCATCGGGCGTACCTGCGTCGCCGGGCGGCGGCTGCGCCGGATACGTGACCATCCCGGACTCCAACGTCGCAGCCACCGTGACGCCGTTCAGCGTCACCGCCGCGGCGCCGGGCGCGTACGCCTGGAAGTCGTGCACCGGGTTCCCGGTGACCGCCAGCGTGCCGCCGGCGAGCTTCGTCTCGATCGCGGTCGCGCTCTGGGTCGCGAGCAGCAGCCGCGCTCCGCCCTGATCGGAGATGCTCCCCTGCCCGAAGAGCACCGCCCGGATCGGCGATCCCGAGGCGTCGCGCGCCGCCATTCCTGCCTGCGATCCCGCCAGCACCAGGTCGCCGGCGGTCTTCCCCGCGGAGCCGGTCCGCGCGAAGATCCAGCGCTCTTCCAGCGCGGACCCCGGCGCCACCACCGCGCCGGCGCCGACGTCGTTCGTGTCGAGCCGATCGACCGGCGTGCGCGAGGACCACTGCGCCGTGGCAACCGGGATCAGCGCGGTGAGGAACTGCGCCGCCGCCGCCTTGCTGGAAGGGCGCACCCGCACCCAGGAGACCTGGGCGTCGGGATCGAACTGATCCATCAGCTGCGCGGTCTGCGTCCCGGTGGTCGCGCTCCACGACAAAGGCGCGAGCACGCGGACGCCGAGGGACTGCCCGCTCTTGCCCGTGCCCTGCACCCAGCCCGACGTCGTGTCGAAGGAGACGCCGTCGTTGAAGTGGCACATCCAGTCGTAGTCGTGGGCGGCCGCCGCCTCGATGTCGTCGCGGACCAGCGCGTAGCGGCCGCGCGCGAGCACCACGATCCGGTCCCAGCGCGAGATCCCCTGGGTGGAGGCGAAGAGCTGCGCGCCCTTTCCGCCGGCGATGGCGTAGTCGGCGGTGCCGGTGGGCGTGAACAGCGGCCTGGAGATCCGGCTGAAGAACCAGGGATTGTTCCAGTTCGAGTCCGAGACCCGGGTGTCGCCGAGCTGCCCCTGCCCGTCGACGAGGATCACGTTGTGGTAGGCGGTCTGGTTCGCCGGATACGTGTAGTCGGTGCTTCTGCCCGCGTCGTAGCCCATCGCCTCCGGCGCGAGCCACACGCCCCGGCCGAAGAGCCAGAAGCTCAGGTCGTCGTTGTGATCGTGGCCCCAGTCGATCCAGCCGCCCGCCGGCGATCCCTGCACCGCCAGCCGGTTGAAGTTGGCGAACCCGCCGTAGACCCCCGCCTTGAAGCCCAGCGCGAGATCGCCGGTGCTCCAGGTGCTGTGCAGCGTGGCCCCGCCGATGTCCGCGAACGACCCGTCGAGCGGCAGCGTGCGCGGGTCCGCCGCCGCCACCGTGGGGTCGTACCCGATGAACTCGAACACGTCGTACCAGAGCTCGGGCAGGAAGGAGCCCCGGCCGACGGAATTGATGTAGCGCTGCGCCGCCGCCTCGGCGAAACCGTCCCGGAAGCGGGAGGCCGCGAACCGGCTGATCTGCACCGCCTGCCAGCCGGGCCAGTGCGTGAAGTCGCCGAAGGGCAGGATCACCTGCTTCGGGTCGTCCGGCGTCCCGGCGTAGAGCAGCATGGTCCCGTAGCCGCGCAGCAGCCCCATGTCGGTGTAGTCCGGGCCGGCGTGGCGCATCGCCTGCCAGAAGGGCAGCGCCATCGCCAGCCCGTAGCCCTCGTAGGGCAGTCCTTCGTGCCAGGAGCCGTCGGGGATCTGGCCGATGGTCGCCTTCAGCTCGTCGAGGTCGTTCTGGACCAGGGCGAGCCAGCCCGCCGCGCGCGCGTCCTCCCCCTGGAGCGCGAGGGCGGCCATGCCCAGGCCGGCCGTGTCGATCCAGTTGTGGTTCTGCAGGTACTGATCGACCCACCAGGCGCCGGGGAGGTACGCGGCGACTCTCTGCGCCTCGACGCCGATCTTGTTCGCGATGGTGGTTCGATCGGTCGGCGAGAGGGTCTCGTAGATCCAGTCGTAGGCGATCGAGCTCCCGAGGAGCATGTGCGCCTCGTTCAGGTCCGGGCCGCCGAGGGCCGCGCTCTCGCCGTTGTCCCAGCTGCTCCAGCCCGCATAGGTGAGGAGCTGGCTGCGCGCGATGGCGGCGTACTGCGTCTTGCCCGTGAGCTGGTACCCGAAGGCCCAGACCGCCACCTGGTTTCCCAGGAACCGGTAGTCGTCGTACTCGCCCGGCGAGGGCGCCGGATCGGAGAGATGGCTGTCGAGGATCGCCGTGATGTGCGAGGCGATGCTCGCGTGCGTCGTCTGCGCCGCCTGCCGCAGCGCGGGGACGTCGGACGCGCCGAAGAACAGCGACGGATGCGCCGCCGCGATCAGAGCCGAAACAAGAGCCAGCAATCACCCTCCCGCGGGCGCTTGCCTTGACCCCGGTGCTTTCACCCAGCGATCCCGCCGGATTGCGAGAGCGCTGCCCCTTCCCAGCCAGGCAGACCCTCCCGCCAGGGGGAAGGGCCGCGCCGGTCGAGCAGCAACCCTACGAGGGCTCGCTGGCTAGGGTAAATGTAGGAAAACGCACACCAGCCGGTCGCCGGATCAGGGCCGGAGGAACGCGAGCGGCCCTTCCCAGAGCACGCGCCGGCGCAGCTCGCCGGTGAGGCCGGCGTCCTTGAGGGCCTCCGCCGCCTTGGGCAGCGCGAGCAGGTCGGTGGCGCCTTCGCCGATGTCGCTGGTCAGCACGATCCCCTCCGGGCCGTGCCGGGAGATCAGCGCCGCCGCTTCGGCGGGCTCGAACAGCCCCGGTTGCAGCGTCAAGCCAGCCCAGAAGCCCAGGGCGCGCGAGAGCGCAAACGTCTCCGCGTTGAGGTGATCGATGAGGACGCGGGAGGGGTCCACCGCCGATTCCTGGATCAGCGAGAGCAGCCGGCGCGTGCGCACGAGCTTTTCCCGCGAGGGCGTGTGCACGATCACCGGCCTGCGCATCCGCGCCGCGAGCTCGAGCTGGCGGGAGAAGATGTCCTCCTCCCGCTCGCCGCCCTCCTGCAGCCCGATCTCCCCCAGGGCCACCACACGGGGATCGTCGAAGTAGCCGGGCAGCCGGTGGAGCAGCTCGTCTGCGCCATGCCAGGGGATCTTCGCCGGGTGGAGCGCCAGGGCGACCATCGGGCGGATGCCGGCCAGGCGCAAGCGCTCGGTGTGGACGGCGAGCAGCTCGTCCCAGTGCCGGCGCAGCTCGGCGGCGCTGCCGGCGCCGGCGTCGCGCGCGCAGGTGACCGCCGCCTTGACCCCGAAATACGCCAGGGTGGCCAGGTCGGCGTCGCGAATTCCGTCGGCGTGCAAGTGCAGATCGACGAACATCGCTTCGACGCTAACATGTGGGTTGCACTTGGCAGGAACCGTCGCGCTGCCTACCAGACGGGGATACCTGCGCAGGGGGATGGGCTTGTCGAAGGCAGGACAGAAGATCGCCGCGGTGGTGCTCGCCGCAGGCAAGGGCACGCGGATGAAGTCGGAGACCGCCAAGGTGCTGCACGAGGCGGGCGGCCGTCCGATCGGGTTCTTTCCCATCCGCGCCGCGCTGGCGCTGGACGCGTCGCCGGTGGTGGTGGTGGTCGGGCACCAGGCCCAGGCGGTCGAGGAGGAGCTGTCGCGGCAGTTCGCCGGCGCGCCCCTGCGCTTCGTGGTCCAGGCGGAGCAGCTGGGGACCGGCCATGCGGTGCTCTGCGCGGAGGACGCGTTGCGCGGGTTCGAAGGCGAGGTGCTGATCCTCGCCGCGGACGTCCCGCTGATCCGGGCGGAGACGCTGCAGAAGCTGGTGCGGAAAAAGGACGATGCCGACGTGGCGCTGCTCACCTGCCGCGCGCGGCAACCGCAGGGTTATGGCCGCGTGGTCCGCGACGCGGACGGCAAGGTGGCCCGGGTGGTGGAGGAGAAGGACGCCTCCCCGGCGGAGCGGAACCTCGACGAGGTGAACGCCAGCATCTACGTCGCCGATTCGGCGTTTCTCTTCCGGGCGCTGCACGGGGTGGGCCGCGGCAACGCGCAATCCGAGTACTATCTGACGGACATCGTCGCCAAGGGCCGCGCGGTCGCGGTGGAGACGGAGGAGACCGAAGTGTCGGGCGTCAACGATCGGGCACAGCTCGCGGCGAGCGCGGCGCACCTGCGCGAGCGGCGCAACGCGCAGCTGATGAAGGACGGCGTGACGCTGATCGATCCCGCGATCACCTACGTGGACGAGGGCGTGGAAGTCGGCCGGGACACCGTTCTCGAGCCCCTGGTCTCCCTGCGCGGCAAGACGCGCGTCGGGCGGGGAGCGCGCATCGGCCAGGGCTGTGTGATCGTCGACACCGAGATCGCCGACGGCGCGCAGATCCTGCCCTATTCCCACCTCACCGAGAGCCGGATCGGCGCCGGCGCGACCGTCGGGCCGTTTGCGCGGCTGCGGCCGGGTGCACAGCTTGCCGAGCAGGCGCACGTCGGGAACTTCGTGGAGCTGAAGAAGACGTTGCTGGGCAAGGGGAGCAAGGCGAACCACCTCACCTATCTCGGGGATACAGTGGTCGGCGAGGGCTGCAACATCGGCGCGGGCACCATCACCTGCAACTACGACGGCAAGAGCAAACACCTCACCACCATCGAGGACGGCGCGTTCATCGGCAGCGACACGCAGCTGATCGCGCCGGTGACGGTGCACAAGGACGCGTACGTGGGCACCGGGACCACGGTGCGGGAGGACGTGCCGGCCGGCGCGCTGGCGGTGAGCGCCGGCAAGCAGCGCAACATCGAGGGTTGGGTGGCGAAGAAGGCGCCGCGCAAATCGGCGAAGAAGTAGTCTGGGGGAAGCAAATCATGTGCGGCATCGTGGGATACATCGGCGACGAGCAGTGCGCAGGCATCCTGGTGGAGGGGCTGCGGAAGCTGGAGTACCGGGGCTATGACTCGGCCGGGGTGGCGGTGCTCGGCGAGCAGGGCCTCTCGGTGGTCCGGGCCAAGGGAAAGCTGGCCAACCTCGAGAAGCGGCTGGTCGACTCCATGCCCAGGGGCGCGACCGGCATCGGCCACACCCGCTGGGCGACGCACGGCAAGCCATCCGACGAGAACGCGCACCCCCACAAGTACGGCGGCGTCGCGGTAGTGCACAACGGCATCATCGAGAACCACCTGGAGCTGAAGGAGTCCCTGGGCAGGGCCGGCCACAAGTTCAGCTCGGAGACCGACACCGAGATCTTCGCCCACCTGATCCAGATGGAGATCGAGAAGGGGCTCGATCTGCCGGAGGCGGTCCGCGCAGCGCTCCGCGCCGTCAGGGGGACCTACGCGCTGGCGGTGGTCTCCGAGAAGTTCCCCGACATGCTGGTGGTCTCGAAGAACGCCAGCCCGCTGGTGGTGGGGCTGGGAGAGCGCTGCAACTTCGTCGCCTCCGACGTGCCCGCCATCCTCGCCCACACCCGGAACGTCATCTACCTCGAGGAAGGCGACTTCGCGGTGATCACCAAGCAGGGCGTCACCCTCACCGACAAGGCGGGGCAGAAGCTCTCGCGGGGCGTCAAGCGCATCGATTGGACGCCCACCATGGCCGAGAAGAACGGCCACAAGCACTTCATGCACAAGGAGATCCACGAGCAGGCGCGCGCGCTCACCGACACCATCCGCGGCCGCGCCAGCGTGGAGGAGGGCGACGTCTATCTCGACGGCTGCCACCTCGACGCCAGGATGGTGGAGAAGCTCGGCAAGGTGCAGATCGTCGCCTGCGGCACCTCCTGGCATGCCTCGCTCACCGGCAAGCTGATGATCGAGACGCTGGCCCGGATCCCCGTCGAGGTCGACCTGGCGAGCGAGTTCCGCTACCGCGACCCGCTGGTCGACGCGAGGACGCTCTGCATCGCGGTGTCGCAGTCGGGAGAGACGGCGGACACCCTGGGAAGCTACCGCGAGGCGAAGGCTCGCGGCGCCCGGGGCATGGCGATCTGCAACGTGGTGGGGAGCGCGATCGCGCGCGAGTCCGACGACGTGCTCTACACGCACGCCGGGCCGGAGATCGGCGTCGCCTCCACCAAGGCGTTCACCACCCAGCTCGCGGCCTTCTTCCTCCTCGCCATCCGCCTGGGCAGGCTGCGGGGGACGCTCTCGGCCCAGGACGCCCAGCGGCATCTCCAGGCGCTCAACGAACTGCCGATGCTGGTCGAGCGCGTGCTCAAGTACGAGGACCTGATCAAGCAGGCGGCGTACAAGTTCAGTCACGCCCGCGACCTGCTCTTCCTCGGCCGGGGCCCGCAGTACCCGGTGGCGCTGGAAGGCGCGCTCAAGCTGAAGGAGATCTCGTACATCCACGCCGAGGGCTACGCGGCGGGCGAGATGAAGCACGGCCCGATCGCGCTGATCGACGAGAACATGCCGGTGATGGTGCTGGCGCCGCGCGACTCCGCGACGGAAGCGGGCGTGAACTACGAGAAGATCCTCGGCAACATCCAGGAAGTGCGGGCGCGCGGCGGGCGGGTGATCGCCATCCATTCGGAGGGCGACGCGCAGGTGCCCTCGCTGGCGGACGCCGCAATCCCGGTGCCCCAGACCAACCCGCTCCTGATGCCGATCATCAGCGTGATCCCGACACAGCTCTTCAGCTACCACGTCGCCGATCACCGCGGCACCGACGTCGACCAGCCCCGGAACCTGGCGAAGTCCGTGACGGTGGAGTAGCCACAAGAGCGGGCTCGACCGGACTTGGGAGCGCGCGGTAGAAGCGCGCCATGCGGATTGCCGTGGTGGGGAGCGGATACGTCGGGTTGGTCGCCGGGGTCTGCTTCGCCGACTCGGGACACGCCGTCATTTGCGCCGACGTCGACGAGGAGAAGATCGCGGCGCTGCGCCAGGGGAAGAGCCCGATCTACGAGCCCGGGCTCGACGAGCTCTTGCGCAGGAACATCGCCGCGGAGCGGATCTCGTTCGCAACCGATCTGCCCGGGGCGGTGCGCGCCAGCGAGGTGGTGTTCATCGCGGTGGGCACCCCGCAGGGAGACGACGGCAACGCGGACCTGCGCGCCGCGATGGCGGTGGCGCACCAGATCGCGGCCGCGGCGCAGCGCTACACCGTGGTGGTGAACAAGAGCACGGTGCCGGTGGGGACCGCCGCGCGCATGCAGGCGGAGATCGCCGCGCGGACCAAGGTGGAGATCGACGTGGTCTCCAACCCGGAGTTCCTCAAGGAGGGGGCCGCCATCGACGACTTCCTCCGGCCCGACCGGATCGTGATCGGCTCTCCCAGCGAGCGGGCCCGGGGGATCATGGCGGAGCTGTACAGCCCGTTCGTGCGCACCGAGGGGCCCATCCACTTCATGGACCCGCGCTCGGCGGAGCTGACCAAGTACGCCGCGAACGCCATGCTGGCCACCCGCATCTCCTTCATCAACGAGGTGGCGATGCTCTGCGAGCGGGTGGGGGCGGACGTCGACTCGGTCCGCAAGGCGATGGGCTCCGACGAGCGCATCGGCCAGAAGTTCCTCTTCCCCGGCTGCGGCTACGGCGGAAGCTGCTTCCCCAAGGACGTGAAGGCGCTGATCGCCACCGCCCGCAACCACGGCCTCGACTTCACCCTCCTGGCGTCGGTGGACGCGGTGAACGATCGCCAGAAGCGCCTGCTGGCGCAGAAGGCGAAGACGCACTTCGGGGCGGGGAACCTCCGCGGGAAGAAGTTCGGGGTCTGGGGCCTGGCGTTCAAGCCGAAGACCGACGACCTGCGGCAGGCGCCTGCGCTCGCGCTGATCGACGAGTTGCTGGCGGAGGGCGGCGTGGTCACGGCGCACGATCCGGTGGCGATGGAGCACGCGCGCAGGCAGCTCGGCGACCGGGTGCAGTTCGTGCAGAGCCCCTACCTCGCGGCCGAGGGCGCCGACGCGCTGTTCCTGGTCACGGAGTGGAACGAGTTCCGCCAGCCGGACTTCGCCCGGGTGAAGGCGGCGATGAGGCAGCCGGTGCTGTTCGACGGCCGCAACATCTGGAACCCCGCCCGGGTCCGCCAGCTGGGATTCACCTACTACGGCGTGGGCCGCGCGGGGTAGCTGGAGAGGAAGCCCTCGATGTGCCGCCAGAGCGCGGGGAGATCCGCATTCAGGTCGTGGCCTTCGGGCAGATCCACCAGGCGCGCCCGCCCCTGCATGCGGCGGACGAACTCGCGGGCCAGCGCCGGATCGACCACCTCGTCCCTGGTTCCCTGGATCACCAGCGCCGGACAGGCCGGCAACGGGAAGCTCTCGTAGCGCTCCGCATCCTCGAGGAACGCGTAGGAGAGGTCCTCCTTGCGGCCGCGCGCGTAGTGATCGAAGGCCTGCCGCCCGGAGACGCGCCACTCCTCCAGATCGGCCGGATCCATCCGCGCCGCCCAGCGCGGCCCGAGGTCGAACGCCGGGGCGAGCAGCACCAGGGTGCGGGTGCGGCCCGGCCGCGTCGCCGCCCAGGTCGCCGCGGCGAACCCGCCGAGCGAGGATCCGAAGAGCGCCAGCTCGGGCGCGCCTTCCGCCAGCGCATCGATCTGCTCCAGCGTGCGCGAGACCGTCAGGTCGAAGAACGCCGGCGCGTTCAGGTCGGGGATCAAGAGCTCGATCCCGCGCTCGCGCAGGCGGCCCCTGACGAATTGTCCCTTCCCGGAGGTCGGCCCGCTGGCGAATCCGTGGAGCCACAGGTAGCGCATCGCGCTGTTTTATCCCGGGCCGGCGGGCAGTTGTGCTAGATCGCGCCGGTCCATGAAGCGCCTCAAGCCCTTGCTCCTGCTCGCAGGCATGCTCACTGTCCCGCTGGTTGCCGGTTGCGGGAACGCCTGCCTGAGGCTGGCGGACCAGATCTGCAGTTGTCAGCCCGATGACACGTCGCGGGCGAACTGCAGCCAGCGGGCGCGGGAGCAGGAGGCGATCTTTTCTGTGCGGAGCGCGGACGAGCAGACCTGCCAGGCCAAGCTGGACTCGAACTCGTGCGACTGCCAGAAGCTGATCACGCCGGAGGGCCGGGAGGGGTGCGGCATCGCCTTCCCGACGGACGGCGGCTCCCCATGAGACGGGGGCGACATGGAGAAGGTATGCGTGACCGGGGCTGCGGGCTTCATCGGCGGACATCTCGCCGAGGCGCTGCTGCGCGAGGGGCACGAGGTTTTCGGGCTGGATGACTTCTCCAGCGGCAAGCGCGAGAACGCGGCGCTGCTGGCGAGGTCCGCGAGCTTCACGCTGATCGAGGGATCGATCGCCGATCCGCAGGCGGTGCGGCGCGCGATCGAAGGCGCGACCTTTGTGTTCCACCTCGCCGCCATTCCCTCCGTCCCGCTCTCGATGGCCGAGCCGGAGCGGACCAACGCGGTGAACGTCGGGGGCACCCTGAACGTGCTGGAGGCGGCGCGAAAGGCCGGCGTCCGGCGCGTGGTGCTCGCCTGCTCCTGCGCCGCGTACGGCGACGGGCCGGAACAGCCGAAGCACGAGGGCCTGGTTCCGCGGCCGATGAGCCCCTACGCCGCGCAGAAGATCGCCTGCGAGCTGTACGCGCAGACGTACACGCGCGCGTACGAGCTGCCCTGCGTGGCCCTGCGATTCTTCAACGTCTACGGGCCGCGGCAGGATCCGAAGAGCGAATACGCCGCGGCGATCCCGCGCTTCGCCACCAGGCTGCTGACGGGGCTTCCGCCGATCGTGTTCGGCGACGGGCTGCAGACGCGCGACTTCGTGCACGTCTCCGACGTGGTGCGCGCGAATCTGCTGGCGGCCACCAGCGAGAACGCGCCCGGAGAGGTGATCAACGTCGGGAGCGGTCACAGCTCCTCGCTGATCGATCTGATCGGGGCGCTCCGGGACGCGATCGGGCCCGAGGCGGCGCACCTCGGAATCGAGCACCAGGGGCAACGGGCCGGCGACCTGCGCGAGTCTTCCGCCGACATCTCCAAGGCGCGCGCGCTGCTCGGCTACGAGCCGCGCGTGCAGCTTGCGGACGGGCTCGCGAGCGTGGTCGACTTCTTCGCGACCACGGCTAAGGCAGCGGCCTGAACGTCGAGAGCAGCGCCGAGATGTCCGGTG
>JBGQLA010000153.1:0-10753 GCA_041499865.1 Deltaproteobacteria bacterium | reverse complement strand
GACGTGGCGCCTGGGGACCACCAGGATGTGCACCGGCATCAAGGGCCGGATGTCGGGAAAGGCGATCGCGCCCTCGTTCTCGCCCAGCTTCTTCGCCGGGATCTGGCCCGCCACGATCTTGCAGAAGACGCAATCGTCCATGGATCCCCTCAGAACAGCTTCTTCGAGTCGAGCAGCAGCGTCACCGGGCCTTCGTTGACGATCCGGACCTGCATGGTGGCGCGAAAGACTCCTGCGCCCACTTGCACTCCGCGCGCGCGAACCTGATCGCAGAACTTCGCGTAGAGCGGCTGCGCAATCTCCGGCCGCGCGGCGTCCACGAATCCGGGCCGGGTCCCCTTGCGCGCGTCCCCGAACAGCGTGAACTGCGAGACCGCCAGTACCCCGCCGCCCACCTCGAGCACCGAGCGGTTCATCTTTCCCCGCTCGTCCTCGAAGATGCGGAGATCGACCACCTTGTCGGCCAGCCAGCGCGCATCCTCCTCGGAGTCGCTCTGCCCCACCCCGACGAGCACACAGAGCCCCGCGGAAATCTCGCCCGTGATCTCGCCCTCGACCACCACCGAGGCTGCGCTCACCCTCTGCACCACGGCACGCACGGCAATTCCATACCAGAGCGCGGCGCGCCTGGCAGTGTCAGTGCGTGGTTCCCTGCCCGCCCGGCGACGGCTGCCGCGGATCGAAGGTCTCCAGCAGCGTGGCCATGTCGTCCGCGTGCTCCTCCTCCTGCTGCAGCACGGACTCCATCAGCCGGCGCGAAGTGGGATCGTTGTCCCCGAAGAACCGGATCATCTCCATGTACGACTCGATGGCGATCCGCTCCGCGATCAGATCCTCCTTGATCATGTCGACGAGCGAGTTCCCTTCCGCGTACTGGGCGTGGCTCCGCGTGAGCAGGCCCTCGGGATTGAAGTCCGGCGCCCCTCCGAGCTGGCGGATGCGCTCGGCGATCTTGTCGGCGTGCTCCTGCTCTTCCTTGGCGTGCTCCATGAATTCGTCGGCGACCGCCTGGTAGTGGATCCCCACCGCCATGTAGTGGTGCCTGCGGTAGCGGAGCGTGCAGACGATCTCCGTCGCCAGCGCCTCGTTGAGCAGCTTCACGGCGGTCGCCACGTCGCCACGGTAGGCGGGGGTCACCGCGCCCTTCTCCACGTGCTCTCGCGCGCGCCGCTGCAGTTCCTTGATGTCGGTGAGAAACGGCGTTGCTTTCGGGTCGTTCATCGCCCCGCTCCCTTCTGCGGTCAGTTGAGTTCGCATGGAAAGTAGCCACGCGGTTGACCTCCGGCAGCGTCCGTGACAGAGGGAGCGCCCCATGCTCTCGAAGGGGTTCCTCGAGCTGGCCCGCAAGCTGATCGCCGCCGACAGCGTCTCCGCCAAGGGGACGCGCCGGGCGGCCGAGGTCCTGGAGCCGCTCTGGGCGCACGCCGGCCTGCCCGTCCATCGGCAGGCCGTGGAGGAGATCCACCTCAACCTGCTCGGCGGACCGGGGGGCGAGGCGAGCGGGCCGGGAGGCGTCCTGCTGGTCACGCATCTCGATACGGTGCCGCCGGGACCGCTGGAGAGATGGCAGGGCGATCCCTGGACGTTGACGGAACGGGACGGCTTCCTCCACGGCCTCGGGGTGGCCGACGTGAAGCTCGACGCGCTCTGCAAGGCGGAAGCGGCGCGGCGGGTCCAGGGGCGCAAGGCCCGGAGACCGTTCTGGCTCCTGGGGACCTTCGGCGAGGAGGTGGGGCTGCGCGGCGCCCGCCACTTCGTGGAGAGCGACCTCTTCCGTACCGTCGCGCCGGCGCAGGTGCTCTGCGGGGAGCCGAGCGAGCTGCAGATCATCTCCGCCCACAAGGGGTACGCCGTGGTGCGCTGCACCCTGCGCGACGGGAAGGCCCGGCCGGTGAACACCGATGGCCCCGGCGTGGAGCAGCTCTTCTTCGCGGGAAGAGCGGCGCACAGCTCGACGCCGGCTCTCGGCGAGAACGCCATTCTCAAGGCCCTCGCCTGGGTGAAGGCGGCGGGATCGCCGGTGATCGCCGCGCGCGGGGGGTCGGGGACCAACGTGGTCCCGGCGAGTTGCCTCGTGGAGGTTCCCGCTCCGCGCGAGAAGGGCGAGCCGGAGCCCGCCTCGGTGAAGTTCCTCCCCCAGCGGCCCCCGCAGCCGAATCTCTGGCGGGCGCTGGCCACCGCCTCGGCGCTGGAAGAGCTCTGGCAGAGGACCCTGCCCGAGGGCGCCGATCCGCGCTTCGATCCGCCCGGCGCGGTGGGCGGCCTCAACGTCCTCGACTCCGGCGAGGCCGCGGTGTCGCTGGACCTCGACGCCCGGCTCTTGCCGGCGCACGATCCGGACGCGCTGATCGCCGCCTTCTCCGCGCAAGCGCGGGCCTGGGTCGATCAGCTCGGGCGCGGCGAGCTGGAGCTGCGGATCACGGTGGAGCGCAACGCCGGCGGAATGGCGCTCGCCCCCGCCGCGCCGCTCTTGAAGTCGGCGGGCGCGGTGCTCGCCCGCCACGGCCTGGACCCCACTCCTCGAGCGAAACCCACCAGCACGGAAGCGGGCGTCTTCGCGCGCGCCGGGTGCGAGGCGATCGTGATCGGCCCCGGCCGGAGCACCGGGAACGCGCACACTCCGAACGAGCGCATCGAGATGGCGCAACTGGACAAGGCGTGCGATCTCTACGAGTCCCTTCTTCTGGAGCTCTGCGCTTGTACCTGATCCGCGACGGCCAGAAGAGCGACCTTCCCGGCCTCCGCAAGCTCGCCTCGGTCCTGAACACCGTCAACCTGCCCGACGACGAGCGGGAGCTGAGCTCCATCCTGGAAAAATCGGCGCGCTCGTTCGACGGACGGATCCGGGACCCGTTCGACCGCGAGTACCTGTTCGTGATGGAGGAGATCCGGACCGGGAAGGTGATGGGGTCCTCGCTGATCATCGCCCAGCACGGCACGCGCGACGCTCCGCACATCTTCTTCGACGTCTACGAGAAGGAGCATTACTCCCACAGCGTGGACCGCCACTTCCGGCACCGGGTGCTCTCCATCGGGTACAACTTCGACGGCCCGACGGAGATCGGCGGCCTGGTGGTCGACCCGCAGTTTCGCGGGCAGGGCAAGCCCGGCAAGCAGCTCAGCTACGTGCGGTTCCTCTACGTCGCCATGCACCGCCCGCGCTTTCGCGACCGCATCCTGGTCGAGCTGCTTCCCCGCCTGGAGGAGGACGGGCGCAGCCCGCTCTGGGAGGCCCTGGGGCGCAAGTTCACGGGCCTCTCCTACCAGGAAGCCGATCGCCTCTCCCGGGAGAACAAGGAATTCATCCAGCAGCTCTTCCCGCCGGGCGAGATCTACGCGAGCATCTTCTCCCAGAAGATCCAGGACGCCATCGGCGAGGTGGGGCCGGAGAGCGTCGGGGCGAAGAACATGCTGACGCGGATCGGCTTCCGTTACGACGAGCGCATCGACCCCTTCGACGGCGGGCCGCACTACTCCGCGCCCAGCGAGCTGATCGAGCCCATCCGGCGCTTCCGCCGCGCCAGGCTCGCCGCGAAGCGCCTGCCGGACGGCACGGAGGCGTCGCCGCCGGACGTCGAGGAGCGGCTGGTCGCCCTCGAGCGGACGCAGGGGCGCAACCGCTTCCGCGCCGTCCGGGCGCTCTGCGCCTTTCACGACGCCGACGTGCAGATTCCCGCTGACGCGGCCGAGGTCCTGGGAGCGGAGGACGGGGATCGGCTGCACACCATCCCCTTCGAGTAGCCGATGGATTTCGTCGCCGGAAGCTTCTGTGAGCCGCGAACGCCGGACGGAGTGATCGAGGACCGCTCGCCCGCGGACCTCTCGCTGCTGCTCGGCCGCCACCCGTGGGCGCTGGCGCAGGTGGAAGCGGCGGTGTCCGCGGCCCGCGAGGCAAAGCCGGGGTTCGCCGCGATGCCGCAGGCCGATCGCGCGCAGCTCGTCCGCCGCATCGGCGCCGCGTTGAAGGAGCGCGAGGAGGAGCTGGCGCGGGCGATCGCGCTCGACGTCGGCAAGCCGCTCTGGGAGGCGCGTACCGAGGCGCAGGCCTGCGCCGCGAAGGCCGCGATCACCGCCGACGAGGGCGCGAAGCTCGTCACCGCGTTCGCGGCCCCGGGCCAGGACGGCGCGGAGTGCCGCTTCCGCCCGCTCGGAGTGGCCGCCGTGCTGGGGCCGTTCAATTTCCCGGTGCACCTGCCGAACGGCCACATCCTCCCGGCGCTCCTCTGCGGCAACACGGTCGTCTTCAAGCCCAGCGAGATCGCTCCCCACGCCGCCGAGGTGTACGCGCGCTGTCTCGAGCGCGCCGGCGTTCCGCGCGGCGCGTTCAACCTCGTCCAGGGAGGCGCGGAAACCGGCCGCGCGCTCAGCGCCCATGCCGGCGTCGACGCGGTCCTCTTCACCGGCAGTTGGGGCGTGGGCCAGGCCATCCGGCAGGCGAACCACGGCCAGACGAAGCTCCTGGCGCTGGAGATGGGCGGGAAGAACGCCGCCCTCGTCCTCGCCGACGCCGACCCGGACAAGGCCGCGTACGACGTGCTCTTCTCCGCTTTCGTCTCCGCCGGGCAGCGGTGCACCGCGGCGTCGCGCGCGATCGTGGTCGGGGACGCGCGGCGATTCGCCTCCCGCATCGCCGCCCTCGCCCGGCAGCTTTCCATCGGGCACCCGCTCGACGAAGGCGTCTTCATGGGCCCCTTGGCGTCGCCCGCGGCGCTGGAGAAGTTCGAGCGCGGCGTTCGCGATGCCGGCGCCGAGCCTCTCCTCGAGCCGCGCCGCCTGAAGCCGCGCGGCCTCGACGGCTGCTATGTCAGCCCTTCCGTCCACTTCGTCGCGCAGCGGCGCGGAACCGCGTACGAGCGCGAGGAGCTGTTCGGGCCGGACCTGGCCGTCTACCCGGCGTCCTCGGAAGAGGAGGCCGTGCAGATCGCCAACGCCACCGAGTACGGGCTCGCCGCCAGCGTCCACACCGCGAGCGAATCGGCGTTCGACCGCTGCCAGCGGGCCCTGGAATGCGGCGTGGTCAACTGGAACGCGCCCACCGTCGGCGCCAGCGGCCGGCTTCCGTTCGGGGGCCTGAAGCGGAGCGGCAACCACCACCCCGCCGCCCTCTGGAGCCCGCTCTACTGCGCGGCGCCCGTGGCGGTGCTGCGCGGAGAAGCGGCGCTCGATCGGCGCAAGCTCGCGCCCGGGATCGCCTGGGTGGACGAATGAACGGCGCGCTGCGCGTGGTGATCGGCACCGCCGGCCACGTCGACCACGGCAAGACGGCGCTGGTGAAGGCGCTCACCGGCATCGACACCGACCGCCTGCCCGAGGAGAAGCGGCGCGGGATCACGCTGGAAGCCGGGTACGCGCACCTGGAACTGCCCGGCATCGGCACGGCGGGCGTGGTGGACGTCCCCGGGCACGAGCGCTTCCTGCGCGCGATGGTGGCCGCGGCCGGCGGGATCGACGTCGCGGTCCTTTGCGTCGCCGCCGACGAAGGGCCCATGCCGCAGACGGCCGAGCACCTCGACGTGCTGCGGCTCCTCGGCGTGCAGGCCGGCGTGATCGCGCTCACCAAGGCGGACCTCTTGCCGGAGCTGGGCACCGAGCATCGCGAGCTGGTCGGGCTGGAGCTGCGCGAGCTGGTGCAGGGCACGTTTCTCGAGGAGGCCCCGATCGTGGAGGTCTCGGCCCGCAGCGGGAAAGGGCTGCCGGAGCTGGTCCAGGCCGTAGCGGCGGCGGTGAAGGCGCGCCAGGCGGCGCCGCGGCCAGAGCAGGCGCCGCTCTTCCTTCCCCTCGACCGCGCCTTCGCGGTGAAGGGTTTCGGCACGGTGGTCACGGGTACGCTCTTTTCGGGGGCGCTCGCCGCCGGCGACGAGGTGGATCTCGCGGGGGCCGGCGCCAAGGCGCGCGGCATCCGGGTCCGCGGCGTCCAGGTGCACGGCGACGCGGTGGAGAAGGCGCGCGCCGGCCAGCGCACGGCAGCCAACCTCGCCGGCATCGAGGTGAACGAGGCTCCGCGCGGCGCGGCGCTGGTCCAGGCCGGCACGCTGGAGTCGGTCGGGGCGGCGCAGGTGCTGGACGTGGAGGTGGAGCTGCTTCCCTGGGCGGCGCGCCCGCTGCGCGATCGCGCCCGCCTCCTCGCGCACATCGGCACCGCGCAGGTGGCCTGCGTGGTGGCGCTGGCCGATCGCGCCCAGCTCGCTCCCGGCGAGCGGGCGTTCGGGCAGCTTCGCCTCGCCCAACCCACCGCCGCGATCGCCGGGCTGCGCTTCCTCCTCCGCGGCGATCTGCCCAAGGCACAGGATCCGGCGCCGGCGGGCAAGCTCACCCGGGCCGCACGGGCGCACGCCTCTACGTTGGGCGGCGGGCGGATCCTGGCGGTCGCCGCGCGCAAGCGCCGGAGGCGCGAGTCGGACGCGCTTGCGCTGCAGGCGTTGGCGGGCGACGACCCGCTGCTGCAGGCGGACCGGCTGCTGCTCGAGTCCGGGTATCCCGGCGCCTCTCCGCAGCGGCTCGCGGCGCGCGGCGCGTTCACCGTCAAGTCCGCGGAGAAGGCGCTGGAGCGGCTGGCGCAGTCGGGGCAGGCGGTGCTCTACGACCGCGACGCGCGGCTCTACGTGCACAAGGACGTGCTCCTCGCCCTGGACGCGAAGGTCCTCGCGCGCCTGGGCGAGCACGCGACGCGAGACTCGATCGATCCGAGCATCGCGCGTGAGGAGCTGCGCCAGCGCGCCGGGTCGCCGCCGCAGAAGCTCTTCGCCAAGGCGCTCGCGGCGCTCGCCGAGCGGGGCGAGCTGCGGGCAGACGCGGAGCGGGTGCACCCGCCGGGCGCCGCCGCGAAGCTTTCGGGACCGGACGCCGACGCGCAGGAGAAGCTCGCGACGGTGCTCGACCAGGCCGGGCTCGCGCCGCCGCGTGCGGACGAGCTGCCGGGGCTGATCGGCCAGAGCCCGCAGCGCACCAAGGCGCTGCTCAAGGCGCTCGCCGGAGCGGGACGGGCGAGCAAGGTCAGCGAGGAGCTCTGGTTCGGCGCGGCCCCCCTGGTGGAGCTGCGCCGCCGCGTCCTCGCCCACCTCTCGCAGCAGGGGTCCATCGACGCGCAGTCCTTCAAGGAGCTGACGGGGCTCACCCGCAAGTTCGCCATTCCCCTGCTCGAGTACTTCGACCGCGAGAAGCTGACCCTGCGGATCGGGGACAAGCGCGTGCTGCGCAAGGGCGAGCGATGACGTTCGCCGGGCCGCCTCGGAACGTCTCCCTGATCCGCGGCTTCATCGACGTGGCGGTCGCGGCCCAGCGCGAGCACACGCAGGAAGGAATCCTCAGGGTCGCGCGCGAGCAGCTGGAGAAGCTCGGCCTCTCCGTGACGCTCTGCGAGCTCGCTCCCGGTCGGTTCCGGATCCTCCACGCAGGGGCCGCGAACCCGTTCATCCCCTGGATCCAGCAGCGCTGGCCCGACTGGGCGCCCGACTCGGCGTTCCCGCTGCCGCGGGAGACGGCGGACGGATCGCTGATCGAGGACCTCCCGGGACTGCTGGCGCGCAGCTTCGACAAGCCGCGCGAGGTCTTCGCCAGCGCGCCGCCGCTGGCGATCATCGCCTCGATCCCCATCGACGGGGTGCCCACCTTCCTCTTCTCCTGCTCCGGCGCCGATCTCGACGCCACGGTCGCGAACGCCTTCGGGCTGCTGGGAAAGCAGCTGGGCGCCGCGCTGGAGACGGTGCGGCGGCTGGACGAGCTCGACCGCCGCAACTCCGAGCTGCGCGCCCAGGCGCAGGAGATGGCGCTGCTCAACGACGTCGCGCGCCGCCTCGCCGGGTCGTTCGAGGTGAAGCCCCTGCTGGAGCTGGGCGGCGAGACGCTCCGGCGCCTGCTCGACGCGGACCGCTGGTGCGTGCTGCTCCCCGATCCGCGCGAGCAGGGGCTGCGCTTCCATGCCCGGGCGCCGGAAGGATTCGTACTCAGCCTTCCCGAGGAGACGGTGGCGATGACGGCGTTCCGCGAGCGTCGGGTGATCCAGGCGCTCGACCTGCGCCCGGAAGGAACCGGCGTGACCGTCCAGGGAACGCGGCTCGCGGTGCCGCTGCTCGCGCGCGACGAGGTGCTCGGCGTCGCCCTGATCCTCGACAAGCAGGCGCGCAGCTTCACCCGGACGGAGACGGACCGTTCGCTGGCGGTGGCGGGCCAGCTCGCGCTGGCGCTGCTCTCGGCGCGCCTCAACGAATGGTGGCGTACCAGCAACGAACAGCTCAAGCGGACGCAGAACGAGCTGATCGCGCGCGAGCGCATGGCGGCGTTGGGTGAGCTCTCGGCATCCATTGCGCATGAGGTTCGCAACCCGCTGGGCGTGATCTTCAATTCCGTGGGCAGCCTGCGGCGGATCCTCAAGCCACAGGGCGACGGCAAGCAGCTCCTCGATATCATCGACGAGGAGGCGGATCGACTGAACCGGATGGTGGGCGATCTCCTCGACTACTCGCGACCGGTGCAGCCCGCGCTCGAGCCGGTGCCGATGCGGCCGCTCTTCGAGGAGGCGATCGCCGCGGCACGCCAGCAGGCTGGACCCCAATCGGAACGAGTGGTGGCTGCGATCCAGGTGGATGAAGACGCTGCCACCGTCCGCGCGGACGAGCGGCTGCTTCGGCAAGCGCTGTTGAACTTGTTTCTGAACGCGTACCAGGCGATGCCGCGCGAGGGGCGCCTGGACGTGCGCGCCTTGCGCCGCGTCATCGACGGCCGGCCCTACGCCGAGATTGTCGTCCGGGACACCGGTCCCGGAATTCCCACCGAGATGGTGGGGAAGATCTTCCAGCCCTTCTTCACCACCAAGCCGACCGGGACGGGGCTCGGCCTTGCGGTCGTCCGCCGGATCGTCGAGGGCCACGGCGGCACCATCGAGCTGGGGGGGCCGCCCGGGGCGGAGTTCACGCTGCGGCTTCCGTTGGAAGGCCAGTCAGGTTAGTTCTTCGGGACCAATGGCCACCGAGGACACCCCGCCGGTCCCTGCGGCCCAGCCGCGGGCGCGCATCCTGATCGTCGACGATCAGCGCAACATGCGAACCACCACCGCGCTGGTGCTGCGGCAGGAAGGTTACGAGGTCGCGGAGGCGGAGAGCGGCGAGGCGGCCCTCTCCCGCCTGCTCACCGAGCCGTTCGACGTGGTCCTCACCGATCTGAAGATGGCCGCGCTGGACGGCATCGCGGTGCTGCGCGGCGCGCTGGAGGTCGCGCCGGCGACGCAGGTGATCGTGATGACCGGGTATGGCACGGTGGAGAGCGCGGTCGAGGCGATGCAGCAGGGCGCCTACGACTACGTGAGCAAGCCGTTCAAGGAGAGCGAGCTCTTGATGCGCGTGCAGCGCGCGCTCGAGCGGCGGCGGATGCTGGTCGACCTCGGCCTCT
This sequence comes from Deltaproteobacteria bacterium, assembly GCA_041499865.1. Lineage (GTDB taxonomy): Bacteria > Myxococcota > Myxococcia > Myxococcales > 40CM-4-68-19 > 40CM-4-68-19. Next base: position 1,369 of record JBGQLA010000153.1, on the reverse strand, counting down.
TCTCGGACGAGTTCCGGCAGCGCTACAAGCTGGACAACCTGGTCGGACGCTCCACTCCCATGCGCGACCTGCTCACCAAGCTGGTCCGGGTAGCGCCCACCGACGTCACCGTGCTGATCACCGGCGAGAGCGGCACCGGGAAGGAGCTGATCGCCCGCGCCATCCACGCCAACTCCCGGCGCTCGTCGCGGCCCTTCGTGCCGGTGAACTGCGCGGCGATCTCCGAGACCCTGCTGGAGAGCGAGCTGTTCGGCCACGCCAAGGGCGCGTTCACCGGCGCGGTCAAGATGCGGCAGGGCCTTCTCGAGGACGCGAGCGGGGGCACCTTCTTCTTCGACGAGATCGCGGAGACCACCCCGGCGTTCCAGGCCAAGCTGCTGCGCGTGATCCAGGAGCACGAGATCCGCCGGGTGGGGGACAACGCCTCGATCCCCGTCGACGTCCGGGTGATCGCCGCGACCAACCAGGACCTCAAGCAGGCGATCGCCGAGAAGCGCTTCCGCGAGGACCTGTTCTACCGGCTGAACGTGGTGCCCCTGCACGCGCCGCCCCTGCGGGAGCGGAAGGAAGACCTTCCGCTGCTCGCCCAGCACTTCCTCTCCCGGTTCAACCAGCGCAACGGGACCCGGCGCACGCTCACGCAGGGCGCGCTGCAGAAGATGGCGGCGTACGATTTTCCCGGGAACGTGCGCGAGCTGGAGAACGTGGTCGAGCAGGCGGCGGCCCTGGCGCACAGCGACGAGATCGACGCGGACGACGTCTTCATCGAGACGCGGTTCACCGCTCCCACCGATGCGCCGCCCGGCGGCGTGCGGACCCTCGCGCAGGAAACGGATGCCGCGGAGCGGCGCGCGATCGAGGCGGCGATGCAGCGGAACGACGGCCAGATCGAGAAGGTGGCGCGGGAGCTGGACGTCTCCACCACCACCCTCTGGCGCAAGATGAAGCGCCTCGGCCTGCGCAAGGAGTGAGCGGAGCCCGGCCGCACGGGTTACGCTGCCCGGGTGTCCAGGAAGAAGCCGTTCAACAATCCCTTTTCCGGAGTGAAGCTCCCGGTCCCTCCGCCGCGGCCCGCTCCCGAGCCAGCGCGGCCGCCCGCCGCGCCGCCGCCTGCCCGCCGGCCGGAGGCGCTGACGGAAGAGGAGCTGTGGACGGTGGCGGTGGACGGGGCGAAGCCGCTGCAGGATCGCAGCGCGCGGGTGAAGCCCGGTCCCCAGCCCCTCTCCGTCGCTCCCCCGGAGCTCGATCCGGATCTGGAGGCCTACGACGAGCTGCGGGCGCTGGTCACCGGCGAGGTGCCCTTCGACATCGCCGACTCCGACGAGTTCATCGAGGGCCACGCCCGCGGCCTCGACCCGCGCGTGGTCCG
>JBGQLA010000152.1:0-10848 GCA_041499865.1 Deltaproteobacteria bacterium | reverse complement strand
TCGCCAGGCAGGCCGGGGTTCCGCCATCGCCTCCAGAAAGCGAAGCGCCGGCGTGATCGACCAGCGATCCCGTGCAGGCGCACAGCAGCAGAAGTGGCAACAGGGTCCTCATGGGTTGAACAGCGCCACCAGCGAGAGCGACGCGCCGGGCCGGACCACCGCCGCGTCGTTCAGCCGGAAGAAGCGCGCCTCCCCCTGCAGGTCGAGTCCCAGCCGCACCTTGCCGACGCGCATCGTCGCCTGCAGCACGCCGCCGGCGATCGGGCCGGCGCCGGTGTACGAGGGCCCGTTCGCCCTCGCCTGCGAGGCGACCGAGTATCCGCCCAGGATGCCGCCTTCCAGGAATACGGGGCCGTCGAGGAGCGGCATCACCAGCGCAGCCGCGCCGGTCGCGGACCAGTACGTGTACTGGAACGCCAGATCGCTCACGTCCTTGCGCGCGACTTCGGCGTGGATGCGCAAGCCGAACTCGCCGAGCTCCTTGCGGATGCCGGCGCGCAGGGCGGGCGCGAAGCCAAAGCCGGGCAGGCGCACGGCCGTGATCCCGCCGCCGGCGAAGGCGACCAGCGGGGCGGGCCCGCCCTTCTGCCGCGCGCGCTCGTACCGCGTGGGGGAGAGCGGCGGGAGGATCCGCACGTCCGCGCGCTCCAGCGTCAGCTCGGCGCTGGCGAACCCTTCCGGCGCGCGGCGCTCCACGGTGTAGTGCCCGACCGGCAGCGCCAGCGCGAGCGTTTCCGGCGACCCAGGGATCTCCGCGAGCAGGTTCTTCGGGCCGCGGAGGATGAAGGTGGCGCGGACGTCCGGCGGCAGCCGGAGCGTCGCTTCCGCCCGGCGAAGGTCCGCCAGGATCACGTCGCCCCGGCCGCTCCTCCGGATGTCGTAGGTCGGGTGCTGCGGCCCGGCCTCGGTGGCCGAGGTTCCCGAGGTGGTGCGCACGGAGGTGTAGCGGAACGCTTCCGCCAGGGTCACCTGCCCGTCGCCGTCCGCGTCGGCCGCGCCGCGCAGCCCAAGCTCGAAGTGATGGGTGAAGAAGCTGCCGCCGATGGCGGCGCTCTCCTGCGCGGCCTCGCCGGCGGCGCTGGAAGCGATGAACGCGGTGCCTTCCACCTGATCGGTGGGCAGCGTGAAATCCACCGTGTTGGCGAAGCTCGCGCCCTTGGTCTGCGTCAGCCGCCCGGCGTCGCAGGCGTCGACGACGGCGATCTTGGTGTCCGCGCCGCTGGCGCTGATCAGCGCGCGCAGCTCGTCGAAGCGCAGGCGCGACGCGCCGAGCTCCAGCCCGGACGCGCCTGCATGGCCCGAATAGTAGAAGAAGAGCAGCGTCCGCTCCCCGCCCGCTTTGGCTTGCAGGATCCGGGACTCGAGCGCGGCCACGGCGGCGCGCACCTCGTCGGCGCTCTTGCCCCGCAGCACGACCACGTTCTTCTCGGAGAAATCGCCAAGCTCGCGGACCGCCGCCGCCACCCGGTCCGCGTCGCGCTCGGCGAACCACAGCCGCGCCCGGCCCTGTCCGCCCAGATCGTTCCCCGCGATCACCGCGAAACGCTGCGCCGCCCCGGCGGGGGCGGCGGCGAGCAACGCGGCGAGGACGGCGAGGGCCTTCACGGTTTCTTCTCGATCAAGAGGGATGCTTGTGGCCCCCGAACACCCGGCAGCGCGCGGTTCTGCCGGATTTCTTGTCCCACCCGGCGCGCCGCCTGCTCGACCGCATCGGAACCGCCGGGATCGCAGGCCGCGAAGAACCGCTCCGGACCGACCTTTCCGTCGAGGCGGACGCCGCCGGGCAGGGTCACGTCGCCGCGCACTTCTTGCGCGTAGAGCTTCGATACCTGCCCGGTCGCATCCACGGAGACGACAGACAGCAGGCAGGGCTGCTCCGCCCGCACGCGGAAGCGCAGCGAGGCCGTGGCGGGCACGGCCTCACCTTCCGCCAGGGCCTTCGCGCCCGAGGGCAGCGAGGCATACGCGGTCAGCGCCAGCGCGCCCCCTTTGGAGCCGGTGTAGTCGGAGGTAGGACCGGTCCGGGCGATCAGCAGCACGGTTGCAAGACCCGCCGCGGGCGCGATCACCCACAGCGCCCGCATCGGCGCCCAGCGCCGCTTCACGACCCTTTCCAGCGTGGCCGGATAGACGAAGCGGCGGAAGTCCTCGCCCTGCTTCTCCATCTCCGCCACCCGGGCGCGGCAGCGCTCGCACCCGGCCAGGTGCTCCTGGATCGGCGACCGATCGGGGTCGAGCAGGTGCCGCTCCAGCTTCAGTTCGGATGGATGGTTCATGCGGCGCTCCGCTCCAGGTACTTGCGCGCATGCTCGAGGAAGCGCGCCAGCTTGCGCGACACCGTCTTCCTCGAGAGTCCCAGCGCGTCGGCCACTTCCTCATGCTCCATTCCATCGACCAGCACGGCGACGGCGATCGACTGCGTCTTCGCGTCGAACCGCGAGAGCACCCGCTGGACCAGCCGGCGTTGCGGGAAGTCGGCCTGATCCGAGGCGACGTCCAGATCCATCAGCTCCGTTTCTCCCCTGCGCCCCGTGTTGCGCCGCTCGTTCAGGCAGTGGTTGGTGGCGATGCGGTAGATGAAGGGCAGCGCGGTGTCCGGGTCGGCGAGCTTTTCGGGCGACGAGAGCGCCTTGCGGAAGACCTCCTGCGTCGCGTCGCGCGCCGCTTCCTGGTCGCGCAACAGCCGCAGGCACCTCCGGTAGATGGCCGGGCCCCAGGTCTTGTACAGCCCCGCGATGTGGTCCCCGCCCACGCAACCTCCCGAAGGGCCCAACACCTTGGCCTCCCCAGACGGGACACAAATGTTGCGCGCACGTCAACGGATCCATCGTCGCAGGCTCCCTTTCCCTGCCGCGATGGACACCCGGGCACTGCCGCCCGGGACAGAAATTTTTCAGGCGGCTTCGTCGGGCGGCGCCGGGCGCAGCCAGGACACCAGGAGGGCAATGCCGAGGATCGCCCCGATGATCATCAGGGAGGTGCCGGTGGGCAGGTCGATCCACTTGAAGAGCAGCATCTTCAGGCCCACGAAGATGAGGATGCCGGCGAGGCCCGGCTTCAGGTACCGCAACCGGGTCAGCGCCCCGCGAACCACGAAGTAGAGCGCCCGCAGCCCGAGCACCGCGCAGATATTGCTGGAGAAGACGAGGAAGGGGTCGTCGGTCACGGCGAACACCGCCGGGATCGAATCCAGGGCGAAGACGAGGTCGGTGGTCTCCGCCGCGACCAGGGCCAGCAGCAGCGGCGTCGCCAGGTGGTCCTTGCCGTGCTTGACGAAGAAGTGAGGCCCTTCGATGGCGCTGGTGACCGGAAATTTCTTTGCCACCCAGCGGACCACCGCGTTGTCGGCGGGCTCCGCGTCCTCCTCGTCCTTGTGGAAGAGGATCTTCCAGGCGGTGTACACGAGGATGGCGCCGAAGACGGCGATGATCCAGTGGAACCGGCGGACCAGCGCGACGCCGGCGAGGATCAGGGATCCCCGGAGCACGATCGCGCCCAGCACACCCCAGAACAGCACCCGATGCTGGTAGCGCGGCGGGATGGCGAAGCTGCGGAAGAGCAGGACGAAGACGAAGAGGTTGTCGACCGAGAGCGACTTCTCCAGCAGGTACCCGGCGAAGAACTCCAGCCCCTGCTCGCCGCCGTAGTGGAACCAGACGAAGAAGCCGAAGCCCACCGAGAGCACGATCCAGAAGACGCTCCACCACAGCGCCTCCTTGAAACTGGAGTCCTGCGCGCGGGAGGAGATCTTGAGATCGACGGCGAGCACCAGCATTACGCCGACCAGGAAGCCGCCCCAGAGCCAGGGGCTGCCGATGTTGCGGGCGCCGAGATCGGCGACGGCCTGGTTCACCTTCGCGCTCCCGAGCCTCGGGGCGTCGACCGGCTCTTCTGGCGAAACACCAGCCGCACCGGGACGCGCAGCTGGAACTCCTCCCGGAGCCGGTTGAGCAGGAAGCGGCGGTACGAGTCGTCCACCGCCTGTGGCCGGTTGCACTGGACGGCGACGGTCACCGGCTGCGTAGCCACCTGCCAGGCGTAGCTGAAGCGCACCGGAAAGCCACGAAAGAGCGGCGCCGGGTGCTCGTCCTGCATCCGCTGCACCCAGTCGTTCAGCTTCGGCGTGGGGATCCGCGTCGAGGCCTCGTCGTGCAGCTCGGCGGCGAGCTCGAGCAGCGCATGCACCCGGGTGCCCTGAAGCGCGCTGACGAAGACCAGCGGGGCGAAGCCGATGTGCTGCAGGTGCCGCTGCGCTTCCTCGCGGAGCCGCTTCGCCTCGCCCTCCTTGTCCTTCACCAGGTCCCACTTGTTTACGCAGAGGATCACGGCGCGGCCGCGCTCCTCCGCCTGCGCGGCGATCCGCGCGTCCTGGTCCACCCCGAGCTGCGTGGCGTCGGTGAGCACCACCACCACGTCGGCGCGCTCCACGGCGCGCAGCGCGCGCTGCGCGGAGAAGACCTCCACCTTGTCCACCACCTGCCGCTTCTTGCGCAGCCCGGCGGTGTCGGTGAGCACGTAGCGGCGGCCCTTCCAGACCAGCTCCTCGTCGACGGCGTCGCGGGTGGTCCCAGGCATCGCGGAGGCCACGAACCGTTCCTCGCCCAGCAGCCGGTTGAGCAGCGTGCTCTTGCCCACGTTCGGGCGCCCGAGCACCGCGAGGTGGATGGTGGCGTCGCCCTCCTTCGCCTCCGCCTCGGGCGCTTGCGGCAGCTTCGCCACCATGGCGTCCATCAGCTCGTCGACGCCGCGGCCATGCTCCGCGCTGACGGGGAAGACGTCGAAGCCCTCGGCGTGGAGCTCGCCCAGATCGAGCGCGGCCTCCCGCTTGTTGGAATCGACCTTGTTGGCGGCGAGGAACACCGGCTTCCCCCCGCGCCGCAGGAACTGCGCCAGCTCCCGGTCGGCGCCGGAGAGTCCCTCCACCGCGTCGACGACAAGGACGATGGCGTCGGCCTCGCGCATCGCCGCTTCCGCCTGCTCGCGGACGGCGCGCACCAGCTGCTCGTCGCTGCGGGGCGTGAACCCGCCCGTGTCCACCACCCGGAAGCGCTTCCCGCCCTGCTCCGCCTCGGCGTACTGGCGATCGCGGGTCACCCCGGGGACGTCCTCGACGATGGCCAGCCGCCGGCCGACGATGCGGTTGAACAGCGTGGATTTCCCCACGTTGGGACGGCCGACCAGCGCGACGAGCGGGAGCACTACGCCGACACCACCGTCAGGCGACGCTTCGGCGGCCGCTCGCGCCGCGGAGCGCGATCGACGATCTCCGCCTGGACGCCCCGCAGCGAAGCCACGCTGGCGGACTCGACGCGGACGTTCACCACATCGCCGGTCGCGGCGTCGCCCTCGAAGTGCACCGTCCAGTTCTCGCGCGAGCGCCCGAACCCGGGCTCCTCCACCAGGACCTCGACCGGCGTGCCAACGCGCGCGCGGTGGCGCAGGAGCGTGCGCTCCATCTGCAGCCGCTGCACCTGCTCCAGCCGGCGCAGGGCCACCTCGCGCGGGATCTCGCCCCACTCCCGCAGCTTGAGAAGCGCGCCGGTGTGCGGGCGCGGGCTGTAGAGGAAGGAAAAGAGGTTGTCGTACGGCGTGCGGCGGAGGAACTCGAGGTTCTGGAGGTGCTCGCCCTCGGTCTCGCCGGGAAAGCCGCAGATGATGTCGCTGGTGAGGACGACGTGCCTGGGGAGCGCGGCAATCCGCTGCTCGTACTCGGCGATCGTGTACTTGCGCCGCATCCGCTCCAGCACCGTGTCTGCGCCATGCTGCACGGGAAGATGGAAGTGCGGCATCAGCTGGGGCACCTCGGCGAAGCAGCGCACCAGCTCCGGCGACAGATCCATCGGGTGCGAGGTGGTGAAGCGGATCCGCAGCAGCCCGGGGACGGCGGCGACGCGGCGGATCAGGTCCGCGAACGTGCAGCCGCCCACGTACGAGTTCACGTTCTGCCCGATCAGCGTCACCTCGCGGACCCCGACGGCGACCAGCCCGGCGATCTCGCGCGCGATCTCGGCGTAAGGGCGCGAAACCTCTCGCCCTCGCGTGTAGGGAACCACGCAGAAGGAGCACACGTTGTCGCACCCCTTCATGGCGGTGACGAACGCCGTCGCCTTTCCCCGGCTGGTCTCCGGATCGGCCTGCGGAAACAGGTACTGCTCGGTGTCCAGGAAGCCGGTCTCGACGCCGCCCTTGTCGACGAGATCCGGCACCTTCTCCAGGTGGTCGGGCCCGAGGACGAAATCGACGAAGGGAGCGCGGGAGAGGAGCCGATCCTTTTCCTGCTGCGCCACGCAGCCGGCGACCCCGATGCGGATGCCCCGCTCCGCCTTGAGCAGGCGGTACCTGCCGAGCGCCGAGTAGAGCTTGTCTTCCGCTTTCTCCCGGATGGCGCAGGTGTTGACCAGGACCAGGTCCGCCGAGCCGGCGGCGGCGGTGGCTTCCCAGCCGGCACGCGAAAGCGCTTCGGCCATGCGCTGGGAGTCGGACTCGTTCATCTGGCAGCCGAAAGTGTGAATGAAGTAACGGCGCGCCACGGGAGCGGGGGTATCGCAGAGCGCCCGGACGGCGTCAACGGATTCGCCCTTGACTTGCGAACGGCGGTCAGGGGACGCTCGCGCCATGCGCTCACTCGCTGCCGCCCTTCTCGCCGCCGCTTCGGCGGCCTCCGCCCAGGGCCTCGACCGCGACACCCTGCTCACCGACGCTCCCGCGGTTCCCGCCGTGGGGACGGTGCGCGTGACCGGCTCGGGCGTGGCGACGGAGAAGAGCGACAGCAGTTCTTCCAGCTTCACCGGGACCGTCGCCTGGACGCCGATCGCGAATCTCGGCGCCGACGTGGGAGCCTATTTCCAGGCCGGAGCGCAGGGCCCGGCGGCGCGCGTCCGGTACCAGATCCTGAACCAGTCGGCCCACGGGCTCGACATGGCGACCGGGATCCGGTTCAAGACGGTCGGCTTCCACCCGGACCAGGGAGAGTTGGAGTTCCTGGTCGCTGCGGGGCGCCGGTTCGGCCAGTTCGAGGTGGTGCTGAACGGCGTGTTCGGTGTGGAGACGGGTGGCCAGAACGGCAAGGACGTGGAGGCGAAGGCGTTCGCGGGGTGGCGCTTCACCGAAGCGGTTCGCGCCGGCATCGACAGCCGCCTGCAGGCGGAGATCGAGGACGAGGCGCAGCCGACCACCCCTGTTCCGGTCGGGCGCGATTACGATCTCACCGCCGGCCCGGCCGTCTCCTGGCTGGTGACGCGCACCATCCAGGTCCAGGCCCTGGTCGGGGTGGCGCAGCCGAAGAAGACCAACAACACGTCGCCCGTCGGCGTGCTCTCGGCGAGCATCGATTTCTAGCCGCTCCCGCCCCAGGCCGCACTGCGGCTCCGCTTGAACGCGATCATCGCCCGGTCGGGGGCAGAGGGTGTGTTCCAGTTGTTCGTCCTCGGTCATGTCGGGATCGGTCCGCGGTTGCTGGGCAGCCTGCGACGGCGGCTGCCTGCGCGCTGGCTCCTGCTCGGCTGCCTCCTGCCGGACCTGATCGACAAGCCGCTGTTCTACGGGCTGCTCTGGACGGAAGGGCACGCGGATGCCCTGATCCGCGGCTCGCGCAGCGTGGGACACTCCGGCCTCTTCCTGCTCGCGCTGATCGCGCTCGCCGCGATCGCGCGCCGCCCCTCCATGTGGGCCGTGGCCGCGGGCGTGGTCACCCATCTCGCGCTGGACATCGCCGGCGAGCTCATCACCGGCGCCGCCCCTGACTCCTCGATCTGGATGGCGATCTTCTACCCTGCCTTCGACGGGAGTTTCCCCAAGGCACACTTCCGCAGCATGCTCGAACATCTCAAGCTGAGCGCCGAGAACTTCTACGTGCTGTCCGGCGAGGTCGCCGGCGCCGCGCTCCTGCTGCGCGCGCGCTGGGCGCGGCGCAAGGCTCAATCCTCGTAGCCGGCGCGCTGCAGCCCCTTGGCGGTGCGGGTCCATCCCGGCTCGACGCGGACGAACAGCTCCAGGTACACCTTCGCGCCGAGCAGGCGTTCGATCTCGAGCCGGGCCTCGGTGCCGATCTGCTTCAGGCGCGCCCCGCCCTTGCCGATCACGATCCCCTTCTGGCTGTCCCGCTCGACCACGATCGTGGCCGACATCCGCACCAGGCCACGCGGGCCCTCGGCGCGGCGCGACTCGTCGAACTGCTCGACGACCACGGCGGCGCTGTAGGGCACTTCCTGTCCCGTCTGCCGCAAGAGCTGCTCGCGGATCAGCTCGGCGGACAGCTCCCGCTCCTGCATGTCCGTCCACTGCTCCGGCGGGAACAGGGCGGGTCCCTCGGGAAGGCGCTCGATCAGCGCCTCCAGGAACCGGTCCACGTTTTCTCCCTTGAGCGCGGAGAGCGGAAAGATGTCCGTCCAGGAGTGCAGGTCCTTCCAGCGCTCGATCAGCGGCAGGAGCCGCGAGCGCGGGAGCTTGTCGATCTTGTTGATCACCAGCAGGGTCGGCTTGCCCGCGGCCTTCACCTGCTCGAGCGCCTTGCGCGTCGCCGCATCGATGGCGGGCGATCCCGCCTCGATGAGGAACAGCGCGATGTCGGCGTCCGCCAGCCCCTGCAGCGCCTGCTGCACCATCCGGTGGTTGAGCCCGCCTTTCGCGGTGTGCAGGCCCGGCGTGTCGAGGAAGGCGATCTGCGCATCCGGCCGGGTGATCACGCCGAGGATGCGCCCGCGGGTCGTCTGCGGCTTGGGGCTGACGATCGCCAGCTTCTGCCCCATCAACCGGTTGAGCAGCGTACTCTTGCCGACGTTCGGGCGGCCGACGATGGCCACGAACCCGGCGCGGTGGGAACGTTCGGGCAAGCGCTCAGGGTACCTTTTCGCTGCGGACGATCTCGACGTGGTCGAGCCTGGTTTGCGCGTTTCCTCCACGCGCGATCTGCGGCACCAGGTCCTGGCCCTTCACCACCTCGCCGAAGATGGTGTGACGGTTGTTGAGGTGCGGCGTGGGGACCTCGGTGATGAAGAACTGCGAACCGTTGGTGTTGGGGCCCGCGTTCGCCATCGCCAGCAGACCGGGCTTGTCGAACTTGCGACCGCCCTGGAACTCGTCCTCGAATTTGTACCCGGGGTCGCCCGTCCCGGTGCCCAGCGGATCGCCACCCTGGATCATGAACTGGGGAATCACGCGGTGGAACACGGTCCCGTCGTACAGCTTCGCCTTGCTCTTCTGCTTGGTGCGCGGATCGACCCACTCCTGCTTGCCGGTGGCCAGGCCCACGAAGTTGGCGACGGTCTTCGGCGCTTCCTTCTCGAACAGCTTGATCACGATGTTCCCGCGGCTGGTCTGGAACACCGCGTAGAGGTCGCCTTTGCCTTCGGGAATGTTCGACATGCGGATCACATCCTTTGCGTTGAGCTCCCGCGCGGGCGCCTGGGAGCGAGCGGGAGGCGGGGCGGGCGCGGCGTTGTCCTTGCACGCGCCGAGCAGCAGGACGAGGAAGATGGCGGTTCGAACGCGCATAGGGGCGCGCAAAATAGCGAAGCGCGCCGCAGTCCACAAGCGCCGATTCGGGACCGCCCTACGGAGAAGCCCGGCGGCGCGCGCGCTCGAGCATCTCCAGCAGCAGTCCGGCCTTCTCCTCGGAGTAGCGCAGCAGCGTGTGGATGCCCCGGGCGACGATCTCCCGCTTCCTCGCGGCGTAGCGCTCGCGTTCCTCGGGATGCGCTTTCAGGTGCTCGCGCAGCAGCAGCGCGTCGCGCCAGAGGGCGCCGCCCAACTCCACCACCTGCGCATCGAACGAGACCGGCCCGCGCTTGCGGAAGTACAGCCGTCCCGGCACTCCGGCATCGCCGAGCGGCTCGTACTCCAGGAGCCTCAGCGACGGGGGCAGCTCGCGCACGCCGATCAGCAGATCGATCACCGGCTTCCCGTCCAGATCGGGCACCGCGGTGCTGCCGATGTGCTCGACCTCCGCGTCGGGCAGCGCTGCCCGCACCCTCGCCGCCTCCTCCGCCGCGAGCTCGCTCCAGCGCGGGTCGGGCGACACCACCTGCACCGGCTCGTCGAGCAAGGCGCGCTCCAGCAGCGCCTGCTCCTCCAGCGCGGCGCGGGCGGCGGCCTGCTCCGCCTCTTTCTTGCTCCGTCCGCTCCCGCGGCCCAGCGGCGTGCCGTCGAGCCGCACCTCCACCTCGTACGATCGCGCGTGGTCCGGGCCCGCGACGGCGAGCACGCAGTAGTGCGGCGTCCGCCTCCGGCTCTGGAAAAGCTGCTGGAGCTCGGTCTTCGGGTCGCGGGAGAGATCGTTCTGGGCGAAGAGCGGCGCGAGCACGCGCTCCACCACTTCCTCCGTGCCCGGGAGGCCACAGGAGAGCAGGACGGCCGCGATCACCGCCTCGAGCGCGTCGGCCAGGCGCGCGGCGTTCTCCCTGCCGCCGCTGCGCTCCTCGCCCCTCCCCAGCAGCAGCAGATCTCCCAGGTTCAGCTTCCGCGCGACCAGCGCCAGGGATTCCTCGCGGACCAGCCCGGCCCGCAGCCGGGTCAGCTCGCCTTCGGACGCGTCCGGGAACTTCTCGTAGGCGCGCCGGGCGATGAGGAACCCCAGCACCGCGTCGCCCAGGAACTCCAGCCGCTCGTTGGAGCGCAACACTTCGCGGCCCGCCGCGAGCGAACGCTCGTGCGCGTAGCTCCCGTGACGGAGCGCTTCCAGGGCCAGCTCCGGCTTCAGGGCGCCTTCGGGAAGACCGAGCCGCGAGGTGAGAAGCGCCACCCGCTCCTGGTCGTTGAGCTCGGACACTTGAGGAGATTACAGCCGCGCCGCTTCGTCGGCGACGGTGTAGGGGTCGGTTTCGCGGCGGGCGATGCGCACCGCCAGGTCGT
>JBGQLA010000151.1:0-10935 GCA_041499865.1 Deltaproteobacteria bacterium | reverse complement strand
TCCATCGCCGGGCTCGGCCTCCTCTTGCGGCCGGGGCAGAGCGACATCTTCGTGGCGAGGTTCAGCGGCGAGATCCAGCATGCGCTGAGCCCGCGCACCGAGTTCGTCTACGGCGCCGACGCGCAGGCGCTGGCGTTCGGCGCCGGCGACCCGGGCAACGGCTACGTGCTCTCGCCGCAGGTGCGCTACGGGTGGAAGACGAGCGCGCGGAGCCGGTGGGATCTGGGGTTCCGCGAGCAGCTCTTCTTCGGCATCGGCGCGCCGGTGGGCAGCGTCCGCGCTCCCGGCGGGTCGCCGGGCGGGCTCCTCGATCAGTCGCACTCACTGCTGCTCGGCTACACCTACGCGCTGACCCCCTGGGCGAATCTCACCGCGCGAGCCGGCGGGGTGATGGTGACCGGCAACAACCAGGCCACCATGCCCACCGCGCGACTGACGATCGAGGGCTACACCCCGTGGACGGCGGTGAGCTTCACCGTGGCGCATGACCTGGCGATCGGGCCGAGCACCGCGGGGCCGCTGATCGCCGACGTCGCCGAGATCGGCCTGATCAAGGACTGGGAGCACCTGGCGGCTCACCTGCACGCGGGCATGTACCGCAACGCGGACGTGCGGCGCCCGCTCGACCTCGGCGCGCTGGGCTACGGCATCGAGGCGGGAATGGGCTGGAAGTTCACCCGCGATCTGAGGATCGAGGTCGCCGCGGTGCGCGACGCGCGGGTGAACGATGTGACGGTGGCGCAGCAGGTGAATCGGAACGTTTTCCAGCTGCGCCTGACCTGGGAGAAGGCGCGGTTCGAGTAAAGCTTCTCGCGGCCGCGGCCGCGGATGGAAGGAGAGGGGACACGATGGATCGGACGTACACGATCGACGAGCTCTGGGCCGCGGTGCGGCGCCGCTGGAAGACGATGGCGCTGGTGGCAGGCGTCATGCTGGTGCTGGCGGCGCTGGTGATCGCCCGCATTCCCAACGAGTACCGCGCCCGCGCGCTGGTGATGGTGGAGCCGTTCACGCCGCACCCCGAGCTGGTGGTGCCGGTGGTGAACGTCCTCAACCTCGAGCAGAAGGTGAAGTCGGTGCGCGAGGGCGTCTACTCGCGCTCGCTGATGTCCACCGCCCTCGAGGAGCTGAAGCTCTATCCGAAGGAGCGCGAGAAGAGCATGGACGAGGCGGTCAACGCCTTTCGCGCGGACACGGAAGTGCATGCGGAAGGCGACGACGCCTTCTCCATCACCGTGCGCGGCCGGGATCCGGAGACCGTGGCGAAGGCCGCGAACCGGCTCGCCGAGCTGTACATCGAGGGCAACCTCCAGGTGCGCGCGGGCCAGGTGACCCGCACCCGGGACATCATCACCCAGAAGCTGGCGGAGATGCGGGGCGAGCTCTCGAAGGCGGAGGCGAAGGTGACCGCCTTCAAGCGCGCCAACCCCGACTCGCTCCCCGAGCTGATGGAGGCCCGCTACCGCCAGCGCGACGAGCTGACCAAGCAGATGGACCTGGAGGAGACCTTCATCAAGGAGGCGCAGCGGCGCATCGACCTGCTCGGCACCCAGCCCTTCGGGAAGGATACCGAGGTGGGCCGCCTGGAGGACGTGCACGACGCGATGAAGGCGCGGCTGACGGCGCTGCAGGCGACGCTCTTGCCCGATCACCCGGACGTGGAGGCGCTCAAGCGGGAGCTGGAGGCGACCTCCGGCCGCCTGCAGGCAGCGCGGGCCCGCGCCGCCGCCAACGACCTGGAGCTGCGGCGGATGAGCGAGGCGATCAACCGCGGCCGGACCCGGATCGCGGACCTCTCGAAGCGCCAGGGCGAGATCGACAGGATGATCGTGGCGGCCCCGGTGGTGGCCTCCGAGCTCGCCGAGATTTCGCGCGACAGCGACATGCTGCGGGCCAAGGTGACCTCGCTGGTCTCCAAGAAGGCGGAGGCGGAGATCACCGCGGATTTGGAGGCGAAGAGCGGGCCCAGCGAGTTCCGCGTGCTGGAGAGCGCGCAGCCGCCGGCGCTTCCCGCCAGCCCGAATCGCTCGCAGGCGCTCCTGCTCGCGCTGGTGGGCGCGCTGGTGCTGGGGATCGCGGTCACCGTGGGCCAGGAGCTCTCCGACCGCTCGCTGCGGAGCGAGAGTGAGGTGGGAACGGCGCTGGCCCTGCCGGTGCTGGCCTGCGTGCCCGAGCTGTACGGCGCGGGCGCGGTGACGATGCTTCCGATGCACCAGCAAGCCGAAGCCTGATCGAGGAACGGACAACCCCTATCTGAAGGAGAACGACCATGTCGAGCATTCCGAAAGCAGTGGAGCGGGGCCGGTTCCTCGAGCGCGTCGAGGGCGGTTCCGGGGAAGTGACGGTCGACGATCGGCTGGTGGCGCTGACCGCGCCGATGAGCGCGGCCGCCGAGCAGTACCGCATGCTGCTGCACCGGCTGCGGCACCTGCGCTCGCTGCGCGGCGAGGCGATCCAGGGCGGGGCGATCGTGGCGGTGACCAGCGCGGTGCGCGGCGAGGGAGTCTCGCTCACCACCGCCAACCTGGCGCTGACCGCCGCCCGCTCGCGCGACGCGCGGGTGGCGCTGGTGGACTGTGACCTGCGCCGCGGCGGGGTGGGACAGCTCTTCGGCATGGGAGAGCGGGCCGGCCTCGCGGACGTGCTCACCGGCAAGACCGAGGTGGGCGAGGCCCTGGGCCGCTTCCACGAAGGGCACCTGGCGGTGATCTCCGCCGGGCGCGCTCCGGGCGCGGAATCGGCGTCGCTCCTGGCGGGGCCGCGGTTCGCGCAGACGCTGGCCTTGCTGCGCACGCTCTTCGACGAGATCTACCTCGACGTTCCGCCGGCGCTGGCGACGGCCGACGCGCAGGTGGTCGCTTACAAGGTGGACGGGATCGTCATCGTCGCCCGGGCGGGGATCACTCCGCGCGAGCAGGTGGCCTCGGCGGCGCGGCAGCTCTCCGGGGCGCCGGTGTGGGGAGTGGTGCTGAACGGCGTGGATCCGTCGCGCGTGCCGGCTCCCCTGCCCGTGGTCAAGGGGCAGCTCACGAGCGGAAAGTAAGAGGTACCAGCGCGATGCCGCAGTTCTCGGGGCACTGGTACAGCGGACGCGCTGCGCGGCTCGTCTTCGTCGAGGCGACGCTGGTGGCGGTCGCGCTGTGGGTCAGCGGGCAGAAGGCGCGGGGCTGGCGGGAGCTTGCCGCGCTGGCGGCGGCCGCGGCCTGCGTGCCGGCGGCGCTCTATCTCGCCGACCTCTACGATCCACAAGTGATGCGCAACGACCGCAGCCGCGGCTCGGCGGTGCTGAAAGCGCTGGGCTTCGCCGCCCTGGCGGCGGCGATCTTCGGCCTGCTCGGCGGAGCAGGGCTGCCGCGGGGGGCGCTGATCGACACCATCGGCGTGGCCAGCATCGGCGTGCTCCTGGCACGGGCGGCGCTGGTCGCGCGCATGGATGAGCGAGGCCACAACCGGGTGCTGGTGATCGGGGCGGGGCAGCGCGCCGCCGAGATCGAGCGGATCATCCGGACCGAGGCCTACGGCGAGTACGAGATCGCCGGCAAGCTCGACCCGACCGTCGACCTGGGAGAGCGGCAGCAGATGGCGGCCGGAGGCGGCGAGCCGCTCATGGCCGCCGCCGCCCTGGTGGAGCAGGGCAGCGCTTCGAGCGGCGAAGTCGCGCTCGGCGAGGCGCCGGAGGTGGTTCCTTCCTCGCAGCTGATCGTCGGACCCGGCGGCGCGCCGGCGCACATCCAGGGCCCGGTCGCCGAGGCCAGGGTAGCGGCCCGCCGCCCGACGGAGGAGAAGCCGCTCGCGTCCGTGGTTTCGCTGCCCACCGCGCCGCACGCCAACGCCGCCATCGCGGTGACCGCGCGCACGCTCACCGGCGCGGTCCGCGACCTGCGGGTCGACACCGTGGTGATCGCCGCCGACGAGCGGCGCTCGCGGCTTCCGGTGGAGGAGTTCATCCGGCTGCGGCTGGCCGGCGTCACCGTGCTGCCCGCGCTGAGGTTCGCCGAGCGGGTGCTGCGGCGCGTGCCCATCGCCCTGGTCCGGCCCAGCGATCTGGCCATCGGCGAAGGCCTGAACTCGCCGTTGCGCACGGCGGTGAAGCGGGTGTTCGACCTGGCGATGAGCGTGGTCCTCCTCGCCTGCGCCGCGCCCCTGCTCGCGTTCCTGGCGGTCTTGATCAAGCTCGACTCCGAGGGCGCGGTGTTCTACTGGCAGGAGCGCGTCGGCAGGGGCGGGAAGATCTACCGGCTGCACAAGCTGCGCACCATGCGCAAGGACGCGGAGAAGCTCTCCGGTCCGGTGTGGGCGGCCTCGCGGGATCCGCGCGTCACCCGCATCGGCGCCTTCCTCCGCAAGACCCGCCTCGACGAGATCCCGCAGGTGTTCGCCGTCTTCCGCGGCGACATGTCGTTCGTCGGACCCCGCCCCGAGCGCCCCTTCTTCGTCCAGCAGCTGAAGACGCAGATCCCCTTCTACGGCCTGCGCGAGGCGGTGAAGCCGGGCATCACCGGATGGGCGCAGATCCGCTACCCGTACGGCTCGTCGGTGGACGATGCGCGGGCCAAGCTGGAGTACGACCTGTACTACGTGCAGCACCAGTCGCTCTTCCTCGACCTCGCGATCTGCTTCCACACGGTGAAGACCGTGCTCTTCGGACGGGGGGCCCGGTGAGCGTCGCGCTCAAGCAGCAGCCGGAACCCGCGCTCCGGGTGGAGGTGGTGGAGGGGCGCGACGCGTTCGTCCAGCTCGAGCGCGAGTGGAACGCCGCGCTCGCGTGCGGGCCCCGCGACGAGCCCATGCTCCGCCACGAATGGCTGCGCGCCTGGATCGAGAACTTCGCTCCCGGCGTTACCCTGCGCACGTTCCTGGCGCGCTGCGGCCGCGAGATCTGCGCCGCCGTGCCGCTGATCGAGGTGCGCGAGCGCAACGCCGACACCTGCTTCCTGCCGCTGACCACCTGGCAGACGCCGAGCAACGACCACTCGCAGCGCGGCGGCGTGCTGCTCGGGCGCCGCGGCGAGGAAGGCCTGCGGCTGATCTGGTCGGCGCTGGAGTCGGCGCCGGGATGGGATCGCCTTCGCCTGCGCGACCTGCCGGCCGGCGCTCCGGAATGGCAGCTTCGCGATCTCGCGCTCGCGGCGGGCTACCCCTGCGGTCTCTGGGTGTCGCTCCGCTCGCCGTACCTGCCGCTGCCAAAGAGCTACGAGGCGGTGGAGAAAGCCCTGGACGGCAAGTTCCGCCAGAACCTGCGCCGGCGGAAGCGCCGGCTCGCCGAGCAGGGCGAGGTGAAGTACGCGCTGATCGACGGCAAGGACCCCAAGGCCCTCGACACCGCGCTCGCCGATCTGTTCGAGATCGAGGCCAGCGGGTGGAAGGGCAAGGACGGCACCGCCATCGCGCAGCGGCCGGAGCTGGTCGGGTTCTACACCCAGCTCGCCCGGGATGCCGCCCGGCGCGGCGCGCTGGCGCTGGGGATGCTCACCCTCGCCGGCAAGCCCGTCGCCGCGCACCTGAGCATCGTGCAGGGGAAGCGGCACTATCTGATCAAGATCGGCTACGACGAGTCGCTGCACGAGCACTCGCCGGGGCAGCAGATGGTCTCGGAGGCGATCCGCGAATCCTGCGCGCGGGGCCTCTCGGAGTTCGACTTCCTCGGCCCCTGCATGGACTGGAAGCTGGACTGGGAGAGCCAGTTGAGGACGCACCACTGGCTGACCATCTTCCGCCCCACGCGGAAGGGAAAGCTGGTCTACGAGCTGCGCTTCGTGGCCTGGCCGATCCTGCGCGGACTTCTGGGGAGGAGCTGAGATGGCGAACACGGCGCTGCGGTTGGCGGAGGGCAGGGGCGAGAGGGCGCCGGCGCCGACGCGCACGGTCCCCTGCATGCAGACGGCCTGGCCGCACATGCTGTTTCCCCGGATCGCGGCCACGGTCCCGCTGGTCTTCCCCTTCGATCAGCCGCGGCTGCGCTACCGGTACTTCGCGCGCAACGCGGTCTGGGACGCGGTGCGGATGCTCGGCCTGGAAGGGCGCAAGGTGCTGATGCCCGCCTACCACCACGGGGTGGAGCTGGAGACGCTGCTCGCCGCGGGCGTGACCCCCGTCTTCTTCCGCGTCGACGCGCAGATGCGCGCCGACTTCGAGGACGCGCGCGCGAAGTCCGCGGGCGCCGCCGCGCTCTACGTGATCCATTACGCCGGGTTTCCCCAGGACATGCAGGCCGCGCGGCAGCTCGCCACCGAGCTGGGCGTTCCCTTGATCGAGGACTGCGCGCTCTCGCTCCTCTCGCGCGACGGCGAGAAGCCGCTGGGCTCCTTCGGCGACCTCTCGGTGTTCTGCCTCTACAAGACGCTGCCGGTGCCGAACGGCGGCGCGCTGCTCGCGCGCGGCGAGTATGCGAAGAAGCTCGATCTGCTGCCGCCGGCGAAGGCTCCGCCGTTGGCGAGCACCGCCTCGCACCTGATCGGCAGCCTGCTCTCGAACCTCGAGCTGCGCACGGGCGATGCCGGCCGGCGCGCGCGCCAGACGATGCGCGACGCGGGCCGCTGGTTCGTGCGGCGCGCCCATGTCGCCCGCGTCTCCACCGGCACGCAGCACTTCAACGTCGAGGACGTCGAGCTGGGGATGAGCGCTGCCAGCCACCTGGTGCTGCGCAACCAGGAGTTCGCCCGGATCGTGGAGGCGAGGCGGCGCAACTATTTCCTGCTCTACGCCATGCTCCGCGACGTCGCTCCGCCGGTCACGGGGGAGCTGAAGTCCGGGGTGTGCCCGCTCTTCTACCCGATGCCGATCGAGGACAAGGCGGGGGCGATCGCGCGGCTCCTGGCGCGCGGGGTGGAGACGGTCGACTTCTGGCGCGTGCGCCATCCCGCGGTCCCGTCCGGCGCGTTCCCGGAGGTGGACCGCCTGCGCGAGCGCGTGCTCGAGCTGCCCGTCCACCAGGATCTCTCGCCCGCGGACGCCGAGCACGTGGCGAGCTGCGTCCGGGAGCTACTGCGGTGAGCGAGGCGCGGGTGATCGAGGTGCTGCCGATCGAGACGACGATCGGGATGCCTGCCGCGGAAGAGTGGCGGGCGCTCAACGGGCGGGCGCGGGCAGGCACCCTGTTCCTCGGGCCGGAGTGGCTTCTGCCCTGGTGGAAGCAGTTCGGCGAGGGGCGCGAGCTCGCCGTCGTCTGCGTCCGCGAGGGTGGCCGGCTGATCGGGCTTCTCCCGCTCTTCCTCGAGCAGGTGCGGCTGTCCGGGATCGAGGTCCGGCGGCTGGCGTTCCTCGGCGACGGCGACACGGGCTGCGACTACCTGGACGCGCTGGCGGAGCCCGGGCGCGAGCGCGAGGTGCTCGACCAGTGCCTCGCGAAGCTCGTCGAGCTCCCCTGGGATCTCTGCGATCTGGACGGGCTGTGGCGGGAGAGCTTCACCGCCCTGCACCTCGCGCAGCGGTTTCCCCCGGGGAAGGCGGTGTCCGGAGTGCTGCGCGACGCCCGCATCCGCTTCGTCTGCCCGCACATCCCGCTCTCCGGCACCTGGGAGCAGTACCTGGAAGGCCTCAGCCGCCGGGAAAACCTCCGCCGCCGGGAGAAGTGGATCTACCGCCAGCCCGGCGTCTCCGTGAGCTGCGCCCGCGAGCCGGATGCCGCGATGAAAGCGACGGACGAGTTCCTCGCCCTGCACCGCGCCCGCTGGGCGGTGGAGGGCGGCTCGGACGGACTGACCGACGCGCGCCACGAAGCCTTTCACCGCGACGCTTCGCAGGAGCTGGCGCGCGCGGGGATGCTGCGCATGTACACGCTCTACGCCGCGCGGCGCCCCGTTGCCTCCGTCTACGGCGTGGTGCACGGCAACAGGTTCAACTACTACCAGTCCGGCTACGATCCGAACTGGGCCTCGCGCTCCGTCGGCCTGGTGCTGCTCGCGCGCACCGTGCAGGACGCGTTCGCCGACGGCCTGCGGGAGTTCGACTTCCTCCGCGGCAACGAGGGGTACAAGGGCGATTGGTCGCGCGGCGAGCGCTGGACGATCCAGCTTCGCCTCTGGCGCGGCGCGCGCGCCCGGGCCGCCCGGGCGGCGCTCGGGGCCAGCCTGTTCGCGCGCGAGGCGGTGAAAGCCGCGCTCCCGGAACGGGCCGTCGCCGCCGTCCGCAAGGCGCGCCGGGTGCTGCGCGCGCCCGCCCGGGAAGGCGAACGCCGGCTCTCCGCCGTGTTGAGAATCCTGCAGGAGCCGTGAACGCAGAAGATGCACACATTCTCGCCGCCATCGAGCGAGGGAGGGCGGAGATGGATCGGCTGATCGAGAGCGCTATCCAGGTCGCGCGGCGCGTCGGCAAAGGCGCGGCGGCGCTCGCGCTGCATTACTCGGGTGCGCGCGAGCTGCTCTCGACGGTGCAGCGCCGGGCCGTGGGCGGCCGGCGGGTGCTGATCCTCAGCTATCACCGGGTGGTCACGGACTTCGCCGAGGAGGCGAAGCGCAGCCTCTACACGCTGAACATCGAGCAGCAGACGTTCCGGCGGCACCTGGAGGTGCTGCAGGAAAGCCACGACGTGGTTTCCCTCGACGAGGCCCTGTCGGTGCTGGACGAGACGCAAAAGGCGGCGCGCGACGTGGCCGTGGTCACGTTCGACGACGGGTACCGCGACGTGTACCAGCACGCCTTCCCGGTGCTGCGCGACCTGCGCATCCCCGCGGTGGTCTACGTGCCCTCCGGGTTCATCGGCACCGGCCGGCGCCTCGGCCACGACCGCCTGTTCGCGGCGCTGCGGCGCATGCGCGAGCGCGGCATCGGCCCGATGGCGGTGGGCGCCGGCAATCCCGGGGAGCGTTGGCTGATCGACGCGCTGGAAGGCTACGCGCCGCCGGAGGTCGCGCTGGAGCGGCTGATCGCGCGCCATCCCACGCCCGGGCTGCTGCGGCTGGCGGACGCTCTCGACGACCGCCTGGGGCTCTCTGCGTACAGGCCGCCCGAAGGCGAGCTGCCCATGACCTGGGAGATGTTGCGCGAGATGGAAGATTCCGGGATCGTCGCCGGCGCGCACACCGCCGAGCACACCGTGCTCACCAACCAGCGCCTCGACGACGCCCGCCGCGAGATCGCGCTCTGCAAGGCCGCGCTGGAGAAGGGCCTGCGGCGCCCGGTGAAGCACTTCGCGTACTGCAACGGCTACTACAGCGCCGGCGTGGCGCAGGCGCTCAAGGCGGAGGGGTTCGTCAGCGCCGTCACCACCGAGGACATGCCGAACGCGCCCGGGGTGGATCCCTTCGCGCTGAAACGCAAGGTGCTCTGGGAGGCCTCGTCGGCCGGGATGTTGGGGTTCTACTCGAAGCCGCTGATCGCCTGCCAGTTCGAGGACACGTTCGGCATGCTCGCCTTGCAGAAGCCCGTGCTGGGCGCCCGCCCCACCAACTTCGGCACGGAGAGGCCGGGTGCGGAGCCGGGGATCTCCGCGCACGGGTAGCGATGGCCAGGAGCAGAGGAATTCTCGGCGAGGCCGGGCCGCTGATGCTCGGCCGGGGCGCTGCGACGGCGCTGGGGTTCGCGCTGCCGCTGATCCTCACCCGCCTGCTGCCGCAGGCGGAGTTCGGCACCTACAAGCAGGTGTGGCTGATCGTCACCACCGGCTACTTCATGCTCCAGCTCGGGCTGGCGCAGAGCCTGTACTACTTCCTGCCGCGCAAGGACGGCCAGGAGCGCGCGTGGCTGACCCAGGCGTCCCTCTCGCTGCTCACGCTCGGCGCGATCTGCGGCGCAGGGCTGTTCGCCGCGCGCTTCGCCATCGCGCGCCAGTTCGCCAACCCGGCGCTGGCGGAGTTCGGCCTGCCGATGGCGCTGATGACGCTGCTGATGATCGCCGCCTCGCCGCTGGAGATCTCGCTCACGGCGGAAGGGCGGGTCCGCACCGCCGCCTGGGTCATCTTCCTCTCCGACGCGGCGCGGGTGGCCGGCAGCGTGGTCCCGCTGTTCCTCGGGCTGGGCCTGCAGGGATTCTTCTGGGCGTACGTCGTGCACGGAGCGCTCCGCTTCGGGCTGCAGTGCTTCTTCTTCTTCCGCCGGGGGCGCCCGCGGATCGACTGGCGGCTGCTCCGCGAGCAGCTCGCGTACGCGCTCCCCTTCGGCGCGGCCCTGCTGCTGGACATTCCCCAGCGCACCTTCCACCAGTGGGCGGTGGGGTGGAGCGTCGACGCAGCCGCCTTCGCCATCTACGCCCAGGGCTGCTTCCAGGTGCCGATCATCAACCTGCTCTACGCGCCGATCAGCGACATCCTCCAGGTCCGCCTGGCGGAGCCGGGCGGGCACGAGCACCGGGTGCACCTGTTCCACGACGCGAATCTCAGGCTGGCGGTGGTGTTCTTTCCGCTCACGGCGGGGCTGGTCGCGGCGGCCTCGCTCTTCGTCCCGGCGATGTTCACCCACCTGTACGACGCGAGCATCCCGATCTTCCGGGTGGCCATCCTGATCACGCCGCTGGCGGCGCTGCCCCTCGACGGCGTCCTGCGCGCGACCGGGCAGACGCGATACCTCTTCCGCATCTTCTTCTGGCGGCTGGTGATCACGGTCCCCGCCGTCCTGCTCGGCCTGAAGACGTTCGGGATGATCGGAGCGATCGGCGGCCACGCGATCGCGGAGTCGGCCATCCGCGTCGCCATGCTGGACCGCGTCCGCCGCGAGCTGGACGCTCCCTGGCGTGAGGTGCTGCCCTGGCGGCAGCTCGCCGTCATCGCGCTCGCCTCGGCGGTGGCTTGCGCGCCGGCGGCGGCGATCGCGCGGCTGGCGGCGGAGGGGCCGCGCCCGTTCCTCGCGCTCTGCGCGGCCGGCGCCCTGTACGTCGCGACTTATCTGCTGGTGATCGCGCTGATGCCCGGCGAAGGTTCTCCGCTGGCGCGGTTGCGCCGGGTCCTGCTCGGCCACACCGCTCCTGCCGCCGCCTGATCGTCGTCTGCAGAACACGGCCTG
>JBGQLA010000150.1:0-10936 GCA_041499865.1 Deltaproteobacteria bacterium | reverse complement strand
CTGCGGCAGCTTGACCGCCTCGAGGCGGACCTGCACCAAGGGCACGCGGAGACCGCCACCTACGCAGAGCTGGTCGACCGGCACACGCGCGCCGAGCAGATGGCGTGCAAGGTGACCGACGAGCACGTAGACGAGATCCACCGGCTGGCGATGGCGCAGGAAGAGAAGATGCTGGGCAAGCACATCGCGCGGCTGAAGAAGCGGAAGACGGTGGCGATGGCGCGCAGGCAGTCCTCGCGCCGCGCGGTCGCCGCGAACTGACCGTAGGACAAGAGCGCACATCGCTTGGACGTGCGGAATTCGCGCGCCCTTCCGACCGGTTCCAAGGCTGTGAAGTCCGCCCGCGCTTTCGGGCGGCAGTCCAAGGAGGCAACATGCGGAACTCTCTCACATCGATCTCTATCGCCGTGCTCGCGGCAGCCTGCGCCACTCCCGGCAAGCGCACCGCCATCGGCGCCGGAGGCGGAGCGGCGGCGGGCGCCGGAGTGGGCGCGGTCGTCGGCGGATGGAAGGGCGCGGCCATCGGCGCCGCGGTCGGAGGCCTGGCGGGCGGCGCGGTGGGGAACTACCTCGACAAGCAGGCCGAGGAGCTGAAGGAAGTGGCCGAGACCACCAAGCGGACCAAGGACGGGATCCTGGTCGATCTGAAGAGCCAGCTGCTCTTCACCACCGACAGCGCGGTGCTCAAGCCGCAGGCGGTGGAGATGGTGGCGAAACTCGGGGACATCCTGGCGAAGTATCCGGAGGATCGAATCAAGATCGCCGGGTTCACGGATTCGACCGGAACGGTGGCGCACAACGAGGAGCTTTCGCTGCAGCGCGCGAGAGCGGTGCGCGACGTGCTGCACGACCGCGGGGTGAAGACCGAGCAGATGCTGGTCGAAGGCATGGGCCCGGAGCGGCCGGTCGCCAGCAACAAGACCGCGGCGGGGCGATCGCAGAACCGGCGCGTGGAGCTGCACATCGACGTGCCCGAGCAGGTCGCGGAGCAGTAACCCCCAAGCCGTTGGAAGCGTGTCTCCGTTTCCACGGAGACACGCAGAAAGAGCATGGCCGCAATGCCTCACCTCCTGTCCGGCAGCGGCTATTCGAACATCTTGTCGACGGAGATGACCTGCGCGTCGGCGTCGGTCTTCGCGCCGAAGGGAAACCTCTCGATCTCCTTGTCGGTGGCGAGCTGCGCGGCGGGCTTCTCCGGCGTCTTGCCGGTCGCGTCGCGCTGGTACTGGATCGGCGTCGGATCTCCGGCGAGCACCGCCTTCTTCACCGAGGCCATGTCCTTGCCGGCCATGACGATCTCGAGGTTCGCGGGATCGATCCACTTGCGCCAGGCGGCGTTCACCTGCTCCGCGGTCACGCCGCGCAGCGAGTCGCGCCAGGAGTCGAGGAACCCGCTCATCCCGTAGAAGTGGTCGTCGAGCGCGTAGCCCAGCCGGCGCGCGTCGGTCTGATCGAAGAGCAGGATGTAGCCGTCGAGAAACCCTTTGGTCTGCTCCACCTCGTCCTGCGTGAAGGGTTCGTCCTTCAGGCTCCGGCTCAGCTCGTAGAGCGCCGCGCGCACCGCGAAGAGCCGGTTCTCGTCGCGCACCGGCCTGACCCAGATGGTGAACTCCTGCTGGTGCCGCGCCCGCCCGTTCTGCGCCGTGGCGGCGTCGCCCCCTTCCTGGCGGAAGTACTCGATGTACGCGTAGTCGCCGTAGTTCAGCCCGCGCCGCTCGCGCAGGCGCTGCATCAGGCGGCCGTTCATCTGCCGGTGCTCGCCGAAGGCGCTGCGGGCGATGGACATCGCCGGCCAGTCCCGGTCTTCGTGGGACAGCGTCCAGGGCATGCCGAGGGAGATGGCGGTCGAGTCGGCGTTCTTCTCCACCAGGAGGAAGCGCGGGCCGTGCGGCCGCGCCTGCGGAATCTCCGAGGGCGGCTGCGACTTCGCCGGCAGCGACGAGAGCAGCTGCGCCAGATCCGTCCCCAGCGTGCGAGCATAACCGCCGGAAACGCCGACCGTGAGCCGATCGGCGGTGAAGACGGCCGCCGCGTGCTGCTGCAATTCCGGCAAGGTCATCGACTTCAGGGCGCTGGCGTGGCCGAGGGTGAGGCGCCCATACGGATGCTGGCCGAACATCAGCTCCTGGAGCGACTCCTTGCCGAGGTTCTCATCGTCGCCCTGCCGCAGCCGCTTCTCGATGTCGTTCACCGCCACGTCGCGCAGCCGGCGGAACTCTTCCGGGTCCCAGCGCGGGTGCAAGAGAACGTCGCTGACGATGGGGAGGAACTTCGCCAGATTGTCCTTGTGAACGCGAGCGATGAAGGTGGTCAGCTCCTTGTCCACGCGCACGTCCAACTCGGCGGCGAGCGGGAACAGGGTCTCGAGCAGCTGCTTCGCGCTCAGCGCCTGCGTGCCGCCTTCCGTCATCACCCGCGCCGTCAGATCGGTGAGGCCGGCCTTCCTGGGCGGATCGTCGGTGGCGCCGGTGCGGAACTGGAGCTGGATGTTGACGATGGCGTTCTGGTTCGCGGGCAGCGCGAGCAGGGTCACGCCGGAGGGGAGGGTGGTCACCTCGGGTTCCGCCCGTTCCCCGGACCCGGGCGCAAGGCCGGCGTCCGCGGCCATCACCAGGGTGTCCTTGATGCCCGGCCTCTGCGGCTCGGCACGGCGCGAGCTCACGCCCGCGTCGTCCGCCTCGGGCGGCACCGCTGCGGTCGCGGCTCCGGGCGACTTGCGGACTCCTTCCTGCTGCTGCGCGCAGGCGGCGAGGGCGAGCGCCAACCAGAGCACCCGCTTCATCGCGCACCGACCTTCTTGCTCGCGCTGACGAGCGTGACCGTGGTCCGGTTCAGATCCATGAAGTACCCCTTGGCGAAATCCTGCAGGTCGCGCGGCTGCACCGCGGCCAGCGCGGCGAACTCCTTGTTCAGGTAGTCCACGTCTCCGGTGAGGGCAGCGTTCACCGCCAGCGACACCGCCACCGCGTCCGCCTTGTCCAGGCTCATGATGTTCGAGTAGCGGAGGTTCGAGCGCACCGCGTCGAGCCGCTTCGCGTCCACCCTCCCCCCGGCGAGCGTCTTGATCTCGCGCAGGACGGCCATCTCCACGTTGCGCAGGTTCTTCGCGTCCTTCACCCGCATCAGCACGCCGAGGAGATTCGGATCGCGGTGGTCGCCGTAGGTGGGAAACATCGAGTCGACGGTCTGCTTGCCGAGCACCAGGCCCTGGTAGAGCGGGCTGGTGGGCCCGAAGAGGTACGCGTTGAGCAGGTTCTGCACCGCGGCCCGCTTGATGTCGCTGGCGCCGGGTGTGTGCCAGGCGATCCAGATGCGCGGCAGCGTCGGCTTGTCCCAGTCGACCTGCGCGCGCCGGCTCTGCCGCTGCTTCGGCTCGGGAGGGACCCTCACGGCGTCGAGTTTCCCCTTCCAGGTGCCGTACGCCTTTTCGATCTGCGCCAGGGTGGCCGCCTTGTCGAAGTCGCCGGCGATCACGAGGACGGCGTTGTCGGGCGTGTAGTAGCGGCGGAAGAACTGGCGCGAGTACTGGTAGCCCGAAGGCATGTCCTCGATGTCTTTCAGGTAGCCGATCACGGTGTGCGCGTACGTGTGCCGGGTGAACGCGGTCTCGCTCATCGTCTCGAACATCTTCTGCTCGGGATTGCTGGCGCTCTTGATGTACTCGCCGAGGATGGCGCCCGCCTCGGTGCGGAAGGCGGGCTCGTCGTACGAGAGGTTCTGGAAGCGATCGGCCTCGTACTCGATGATGGTGGGCAGCGCCTTGGCGGGACCGTAGAGGTGGTAGACGGTCATGTCCTCGCTGGTGAACGCGTTGGTGTTCAGGCCCAGGCGGCTGATGGTCTGGTTGTAATCGTCGGCGGAGTGGTCCTTCGTCCCGCGGAACATCATGTGCTCGAAGAAGTGCGCGAACCCCGACTTGCCCTTCTCCACTTCGTTGCGGCTGCCGACGCGCATCAGCGTGTAGTAGGCGACCAGGCCGGGCGAGTCGTAGGCGACGAACGCGACGCGCAGGCCGTTCGGCAGGGGGTGCACTTCCACCGGGAAGGGGAACGCTTTCGACGAGTCCGGCGCGGGTGCTGCGGAGGCCGCGACCAGCGCGGCGAGAAGCGGAAGCAGCATGCGATTTCCTCCGAGGGGGGCGCATGCTAGCCGAGACTGGGGGAGAATCAAGGAAGGAAAGCGTCCCGGATCAGGACTGCAGCACGGGTCGCTCGCTGTCCGTTGCCCAGAGCGCGAAGCGGTGCTTGCCCGCCGCTTTCGCCTCGTACATCGCGCCGTCGGCGCGCTCGAGCAGCAGCTCGGGAGATTCCGGCGCCGCCTCGAACCAGGCCATGCCCACGCTCGCGCCGATCTCCAGGCCCGGATAGCGATCGCCGAGGGCGCGGGTGCGCGCCAGCAGGCGATGGGCGAGCGGCTCCACCGCGCTGCGCTTCGCGTCGGTGAAGAGGACGGCGAACTCGTCCCCGCCGAGGCGCGCCGCGACGTCGCTCTCGCGGATGGTCTCGCGGATGGCGTGCGCCATCTTGCGCAGGAAGTCGTCGCCCTCGACGTGGCCCTTCTCGTCGTTGATCCGCTTGAAGTTGTCGATGTCGATGTAGGCGATGCAGACCGGCTCCTGCGCGCGGCGCGCGTGCGAGAGCTCGGCGGAGAGCCGCTCGATGAAGGCGCGGCGGTTGGGGAGCGCGGTGAGCGGGTCGGTGCGGGCCAGCTTCTCCGCCCCGTGGAGCAGGTCGGAGAGGCGCGCGTTCACCAGCTGCAAGCGCCGGCGGTCCTCGCGGATCCGGACCACCATCGCCGCCATGGCCACGAGCATGAGCAGCCGCGACATCGAGTTCCAGAGCAAGGTGCGGTTCGGCTCGCCCCGGTGTCCCCAGGCTTCGGCCTCGAACCAGACGATGCCCGCGGCGAGGCTTGCGAGCAGCGCGGGGCCGCGGCCGAGCCACCACGCCGCCCCGAGGACCGGGAGCACGTAGAAGATGGAGAACGACAGCCACGGCCCGGTGACGTAATCGAGCAGGCCCACCAGCGCGATGACGGCGACCGCAAGCGTCGCGAAGGTCGTCCGCAGGACGCCGGGCTTGTCGTAGCGCGGTTGCACGTCGCGCGAACCTAGCCTGTGACCGGGGTCAGGTCACTTTCGCCGCCGTCCAGACCGGCACCTGCCAGAGGGCATAGCCCCGCGGGTCGCGGACGCAGTCGATCATCTCGCGCCAGCGCTGCTCGACTTCCTCGCGGGGGACCTCGGTGTGCTGCACGATGGAGTCGGTGTAGCCGTCGCGCCAGGCTTCCCAGATGCGCGCGAAGGTCTCGCGGGGAACGCGCAGCGTGTCGCAGACCACGTAGTCGACCTTGATGTCGCGCAGTCCGAGATCGGTGAGGTGGGTGAAGGTCCTGCGGCCGACGTGCAGGTCGCAGCCGATGGCCGCGCCGTACCGGTTGGGGATCCTCTGCCAGAAGCCATCCGAGTCCAGCCCCGTGGGATGGCACCACATCATTCCGTAGTCCTCGGCGATCAGGTGCAGGCGGCCGCCGGGCTTGAGCACGCGGACCATCTCCGCGAGAGCGCGCTGCGCGTCGGGGACCGCCTGCAGGACATGCCGGCTGATCGCCATGTCGAACTGCGCGTCGATCAGCGAGAGCTGCATCGCGTCGTCGCGCTGGAACTGGACGCGCTCGCCGAAGCGGGCGCACTTCGCGCGGGCGCGCACCAGGTGCGACTCCTCCAGGTCCACTCCGGTGAAGCTCACCTCCGGATACTTCCGCGCCAGCCGGGCGATGATCTCGCCGGTCCCGCAGCCCACGTCGAGGACGAGGGCGCCGTCGGGGGGCGGGTTGCGGGCGAAGATGGGCTCTTCCTGCGGCCAGATGGCCTCGGCCTGCGCGGCCAGGTTGCGGACCATCGACTCGTCCGCCATCTCTCTTGCCTGTGGGCTGCTGGGGTTGGTCGCCATCGGACGAAGACTAATCCGGCGAGAGCGCGCGGACCACCGAGGCGCCAGGGGATGGCGGGCGGGACCCGGCGCCTGGTTCGGCCAATCGAACGAAGGCGCCTTCGCGTCCGATCACCTTCCAGCGCAGCAGGTCGGGCGCGGTCCCGGTGACGCGCAGCAGGCCACTGTGGATGCCGCGCAGGTGATGGGCTGCGCAGAGGCTGACGAGGTTCCACTCGTCGTCGCTGCCGCCCTGCGCGCGGGGTTTGATGTGGTGGGCGTGAACGGCGGGGCGGCTGCACCCGCGGACCTGGCAGAGATGCCTGTCGCGCTGGCGGATCCGCGCCTGGAGCGTATTCCGCTGCGTCACCAAGGGCTTCCAGACCTCGATGAAGTGCTCGGCGATCGCGACCACGCACTCTCCCGGCGAGAGCGAGCGCTTCGCGGCCTTACGGGCAGCGTGAAATGCCGCCGCGACGACCAGCGCGGCGGCCCGCGGCATCCAGGCCTGGAAGGCCCCGCGCGCGCACATCTGCGCCTGGTCCTTTCCCTCGAGAGCGCGGCGCAATTCCACGCAGGTCAGCTTCCGGGCGCGGTCGATCTACCCGGCGATCTCCTGCTTTTCCAGGTGCCGCGCGAGCAGGCGCGCCTTCTCGTACGAGAGGTGCTTCTCGCGCAGCGCCTCCCGCAGAACGGGAACTTCGCGCAGCTTCCGCTCCAGGGAGGCGCGCTGACAGACTGTCCGCTCCGCCATTCCCAGACGCTCCCGGCAGTAGTGAGGGAAGCTGGCGAAGCCGAGGCGGTCCCAAGCCCGCATGCCGCGGAAGACCATCGCCAGATGGCCGAACGATTCGTCCCGGCGGTCGCGCATCGCGACGAGCTTTTGCAATCGTGCGTGCAGATGCCAGGGATCGAACTCGAAGCTCTCGGCGGGCGCATCCACCGGCGGCGGCGCGACCAGGTTCGCCCATTGGCGGGTCTCCTGCTCGAGCCGCTCCTCCAGCGAGCTCAGGTCCTCGGGGCCGGCCGGCGACAGCTCGCCGAGGCTGACCTCATCCGGGACCGGATGGGCGCCGAGGAACTCCTCGCACATCTTGAGGAACAGCTCCCATCTGGGGACGGTTGGCCCGACGGCCTTTCGCGCCACCTTCATCGCCTCGTCGAGCACCGGCGCCTTCCCCGCGGGCACCTTCACGCAGAGGCGTGTCCACTCGTCTTCCTCCGGATTCCGCGGTTCGGCCGTAGCCGCCTGCAGCGCGCGGACGGTTTCCATGCGCGCCTGCTGCACCCAGTACGCCTCGGCGTCGCCGCGCGCGACGCGCAGCACGGTCTCCGCCTTTCGCGCGCTGAC
The DNA here is from genome assembly GCA_041499865.1 of Deltaproteobacteria bacterium. GTDB lineage: Bacteria > Myxococcota > Myxococcia > Myxococcales > 40CM-4-68-19 > 40CM-4-68-19. Next base: position 3,655 of record JBGQLA010000150.1, on the reverse strand, counting down.
CTCGCCTTTGCGGACGGCCTCGCGCATGAGCGGCCGTTCGCGCAGCCCGCGGCCCAGCCGCTCCATCTTCACCGCGGTGCCGGCGTTGATCCCGAGCTCTTCGCGAGCGTAATCGCCGATGTTCGAGTAGCCGAGCTTCATCGTGCGATCCCCGATGGCCAGGGCCGCGAGGCATTCGCCGATGGCCACCTCCAGCGCTCCGCGCCCGCGGGAGATCTGCGCCAGCACCCCGTCCACCAGGTACGTCATGTCGGCGCAGGCCTTTTCGTCCCGCTCGCGGCCCATCGGCCAGGGGAACATCTTCGCCACGCCGGCGAGGGCGTCGAGGCGAGCGGCATCGGGGAAGTCGATCTCCTGGAGGGCAATATCGGGGCTTGCGCAGGCTTCGGCCATGACGGAATGCTAGCAGCCCCATCCGACATCGAAGCCGCGGCGGGCGGCGGTCATTTCGTGCTCCGCGCCAGCCGTCGATCCTCCTCGGCCATCCCGGCGAGAAAGTCGGCCAGCGTCTGGCCAGGGAGGGTCTCGAACTTCTCCTCGGTGAGCTGGAGCCCCTCGATCCGGTCGAGCCGGAAAGTGCGGAAGCCGTTGCGCACCTCGCACCAGGCGGTCAGCGTCCAGGTCTGGCCCCAGTAGGCGAGCCCCAGCGGATGGACGGTGCGCTCGCTGCCGGCCTGCGCCTTGTCCAAATAGTGGAAGCGGGCCTTGCGCCGCTCGCGGATGGCCTGGCGCAGGTCCTCGAGCCCGGAGCGGAAGCGGTCGCTGAAGTGGAAATCGGGCGCCATCAGCGCCGATTCGAGGATCTTCGACTTCAGGCGCGGCGGCACCACGTTCTCGATCTTCTGCAGCCCTTCCTCCGCCGCCCGAGCCAGCTTCCGATCCGCCCAGGCCCGGACGATGCGCGCGCCCAGGACCAGCGCCTCGATCTCCTCCTCGTCGAACATCAAGGGCGGCAGCTCGAAGCTGCTGTCCAGCGCGTACCCCACTCCCGCCTCGCCCTGGATGGTGACGCCCTTGATCTCGGTCCGTGGCACCCTGATGTGAGCGAGCCAGGCGCTGCGGCCGCCGGGTTCCTGCTGCGCCATCAACCCGGCGCCGGGGCCCTCCTGCGTGTCGATCTCCGTGTACGTTCCCGTTCCGGGTGCCGGCGTGTCCCTTGTCTTCCACCCGAACAGCTCGGCATAGAAGCTCTTCGCGCGCGCGGCATCGGTCGAATGCAGCTCGAGATACGTGAATGGGTTCGCCATGTGCGTCCTCCTTGGAGAACGCACTCTGCGGCGGTGCTCCTGACAGCATTGTGTCAGGAGAGATCAGCCCCCGGCGCTGGCCGGATCTGTCGAATGCGGGATCCCGGCCGATGCGGTTAGATTCGCGATATGCAGCCCTTGGCGTTCTCATCGGCGGCGGAGTACCCGCTCTCGCGGCTGGCCGGATTGTTCACGGCCTCCTTCGCCGGGTACCTGGTCCCGATGGAGATGTCCGTGGACGGATTGGCTGAACGCGTGGCCGCCGAGGACATCCATCTCGCATCCTCCCGGGTCCTGCTCTCCGGGGGCGGGCCCGCCGGCCTCGGTCTCATCGCCCGGCGCGGGTGGTGAGCCGCATCGCCGCGATTGGCCTTGTGCCGGAGGCGCGCGGACAGGGCGCGGGACGGACGCTGCTCGCGGAGCTCGTCGCCGGCGCGAGGGCAGGGGAGATCGCCGGATGCTGCTGGAAGTCTTCGAGTCGAACGCGCCGGCGCGCGCTCTCTACGAGCACGGCGGATTCCGCCCGATTACCCGCCTCGTCGGATACGACGCAAGACAGCCGGAGGCGCGGCCGGCCGACCTGCGCGAGATCGACCCGACGGAGTTCGCGAGGCACATGGGTCCGGCCGATCCCGGTCCGCTTCCCTGGCAGCTCCAGGCCTCGAGCCTCGCGGCGCCGTCCGCGACCGCGCGCTGCTTCACGCTCGAGGACAAGTCCTTCGTGTACGTGTCCGCCCTGTCGGAGACGAGCCTCACCATTCGCGGCGTGCTCACGCTGCGCGAGCACCGCCGGCAGGGCTGGGCGACCCGCCTGCTCGGTGGTCTGGCAGCGCGGTTCCCGGGTCGGGCGCTGACCGTGCCGCAGCTCATCCCCGAGCATCTGGGAGCGGAGTTCTTCGCGGCCCGGGGGTTCAGCCGCGGCCCGCTCGCGCTGCTGGAGATGGAGCTGCCGCTGGAAGGCTGAGCGCCCTTGGGCCTTGACTGGCCCGGCTCAGCGCGGCATACAGACGCGCCCCGCGAGCCTTTGGCCCAGGTAGCTCAGTCGGTAGAGCAGGGGACTGAAAATCCCCGTGTCGGTGGTTCGATTCCGCCCCTGGGCACCAAATTACGCGCCCCTGGACCTGGTTGCCGCTGCGCTCAGTAAAGCTGCGTCAGACCAGTGCGAACGCTGAGTGAGCGGTACCTCGCCCTTGGGGGCGTCGCATCCGGGGCCACCAAATTGCGCAGAGCTGCATCCCACGCTGGCGGCCCCGAGATCAACCTGCGCCGGACCCGTGCCTTTGAACGCGAGCGGACCACGAACACAGGAGGACGAGTCACGGGGTGGTCAGCACGTAGCTCGACCCCACGACGCTCGGACCATAGCTCGTCGGTGCGAAAGCGCGGGCCAGGGCGGCCTTCGCGCGCCAGCCCGTGCAGTGGCCGGGCGCCACGACGCGCGGACGTATCCGCTCCTTCAGGTCGGCGATGGTGGGCTCGATGCGCGCCTCCATCGCCTTGCCGCTCAGATGGTATCCGCCGAGAACGAGATCGATCGGAGCGCCGGCGAACTGCTGCTGCGCGCCCAGACAGGCGTTGATCACTCCGGCGTGCGAGCACGCGGAGAGCACGGTGACGCCCCGGCCCTGCACGATACCGGCGACGAACCGCTCGTCCAGGATCAGCGGATCGGGTTCCCCCTGCTCGCCGTGAAAGCTGTGATGGCCTGCGAGGCCCGTTTCGTAGGGAGTCACTCGCTCGATCCGGCCGCTCGCGAAGAAGAACCCGTCGAGGAGCGTATGAGGCTGGTCATGCCTGATCACCCGCCCGCCCGCCGCCTCGATCTGCTCGAACCGCGGCTCTTCCGGCAGCAGCAGCATCATCCCGGTCGGCAGGAGGACTCCGCGCTGATCCGGCCTGTCCGGGTGAAGGTCGACGAACGGAGGGGACAGCCCGTGCTCTCGCCGTGCCTCGGCGATCGCCGCGACCACGTCGGGGAACCCGCCGCTATGGTCGAAGTGCCAGTGGGAGAGGAAGACGCCCTCGATCGCGGCGAGATCGATCCCCAGTCGCGCCGCGTTGTCCTTCCACACCGATGCGTAGGGACCCACATCGAAGAGCAGCGTGTGTCGCCGGTCGCCGCGCCGCCCTGTGGCGAGGACGGAGAAGCCGTGGCAAGCGCAACAGAGGCGATCGAACACCACCTTGCCCGGATGTCCCGCGAACTCGCGCGCCGCCGGCAGGCGCGCGAGGAGGCCCACCGCTTCGGGAACCTGCGGGACGCCGGGGTCGATGCTGGAGAGCGTATCGGTCTCGTTGTCGACGACGACCGTCAGCCGAAGCTCGTCCAGCGGCGCTATGTCTTCCAGGCTCATGGCGAGGGGCAGGCTATCACGGGCACTCGAGCGGACCAGGGGCACCGCCTGCGG
>JBGQLA010000149.1:0-10951 GCA_041499865.1 Deltaproteobacteria bacterium | reverse complement strand
TCGGGGCGGGCGGCATCATCTTGAGCGGATGTCCCTCGACCTAGGCGGGCTCTCGGCCCCGGTCAGCAGGATCGACGAGCTGATCGCTTACGTGAAAGGCGCCGAGCGCCCGGCGGAGCGCTGGCTGATCGGCGTCGAGCACGAGAAGATCGGCGTGCGCGGTCCCCGCTTCGAGGCGGTGCCGTACCACGGCCGCCACGGCATCCGGGAGCTGCTCGACGCCATCGCCCGGTCGGCCGGAGGGACGCAGCACAGGCACAAGGAGAACGGGCAGCCGATCGCGCTGCTCTCGAAGGACGCCTCGGTGACGCTGGAGCCCGGCGGCCAGCTCGAGCTGTCCGGCGCGCCGCTGCGCTCGCTCGCCGACATCCGCGGCGAGATCGAGGCGCATCTCGCGGAGGTCCGCCGCGACTCCGACGGCATCGCCTGGCTCGCGGCGGGCTACCGCCCGTTCGGCACGCGCGAGCAGGTGCCCTGGATGCCCAAGGGGCGCTACGCGGCGATGAAGACGTCGCTCGGGTCGAAGGGCCGCCTGGCGCTGGACATGATGCTGATGACCGCCACCGTGCAGGCGAACCTGGACTGGAGCGACGAGGCCGATCTCGCCTCCAAGGTGCGCGCCGCCACGGCCGTCTCGCCGATCGTCAGCGCGATGTTCGCCAATAGCCCGCTGATCGACGGCCGCGAGAGCGGATATCTCGACTTCCGCTACCAGGTCTGGCGCGAGACCGACGACGCCCGCTGTGGTCTCTTGCAGCAGATGCTCGAGCCGGACTGGGGCTACCGCCGCTACGTGGAGTGGGCCGTCGACGTGCCGATGCTCTTCGTCCGATACGGCAGCGAGTACCGCGAGTCGGGCGGGCAGACGTTCCGGCAGTGGCTCACCTCCGGCCAGCTGGCCTCCGGCGAGAAGCGGCAGCCGACGCTCTCGCACTGGGTCGACCACTTGACCACCCTGTTCCCCGAGGTGCGGGTGAAGCGGGTGCTCGAGGTGCGCGGCGCGGACGTGGTCCCGCTTCCCCTGATGATGGCGCTCCCGGCGCTCTGGGTCGGGATCCTCTACGACGCGCCGGCGCGCGAGGCGGCTCTGGAGCTGACGCGGCGGTGGAAGTTCTCCGAGCTCTTGCAGTTCCAGGGCGACGTCGCGCGGACCGCGCTGGGCGCGAAAGGACCGGGCGGCGTGACGGCCCTCGACCTCGCGCGCGACCTTCTCCGCATCGCCCGCGCCGGCCTCAAGGGATGGCAGAAGACGTCGGGGCTGGACGAATCCAGGAACCTCGACCCCCTCTCGGACATCTTAGAGTCGGGTCGAACGCTCGCCGAGCGGGTGATCGAGGCCTACCGCGCCTCTGGCGGAGATCCCGCCTCGGTGCTGAAGCTCTGGCAAATCGCCTGACCTCTCAAGGAGATACACCAAGATGACGTTTCTACTCGCCGCCCTCGTGGCCGCCGCCCCCATCACCCTGGAAGCGGACCCCGCGCACAGCAGCGCAGGTTTTGCGGTCAAGCACATGGTCGTGACCACCGTCCGGGGCGAGTTCACCAAGGTCAACTCGACGCTGCACTGGAACAAGGACGACCCCACCAAGAGCAGCGTCGACCTCAAGATCGATACCGCCAGCGTCAACACCAACGTCGAGAAGCGCGACGGCCACCTCAAGTCGGCCGACTTCTTCGACGCGCAGAAGTGCCCCGAAATCTCCTTCAAGTCGCAGACGGTCGAGAAGGCCGGCCCGGACAAGTACAAGGTCTCGGGCGATCTGAACATGCACTGCGTGAGCAAGCCCATCACCCTGGACGTCGAGTTCACCGATCAGCCGGTGAAGACGCCCATGGGCACCACCGTGTACGCGGCGAACGCCACGGGGAAGCTGAAGCGCTCGGACTGGGGGCTGAACTGGAACAAGGCCCTGGAGAGCGGCGGCCTGGTCGTGTCCGACGAGGTGAAGCTGGACGTGAACCTGGAGTACGTCGTCAAGCCGGCGGACGCGAAGAAGGAAGCGCAGGTCGAGTCGAAGTCGAAGTAAGCGCTCAGGGCGAGCGCCGGAGCTCGTCCGCGATGCCGGCGGCGGCGGCGCGCGCTTCCTCCAGCTTGTCGGGAGGGAACGAGATCGCCGCCACGGCGGGGTGCCCGCCGCCGCCGTAGCGCTCGGCGATCCGCGCCAGGTTGTGGCGGCGCTGCTCCTGCTTCCAGGGGTTCGATCCCAGCGAGATCTTGCTCCGGTTCGCGCCTCGCGAGACCGACACGGTGTACAGGGTCGCGGGGTCCGCGGCGTAGGCGATGAACTTGTTCACCGTGTCGATTCCGAGGTCCGCCAGATCGTAGGTGGCGACGCCTTGGTCGAGGCGGATGCGGGCGGTGACCAGCTTCACCACCTCGCGGTGGCGCGCGAGCAGCGGCTGCAGCGGCCCGGTCACCCAGCTCTCGCGCAGCACGGCGGAGAGCGGCCGGTCCGAGAGCTCGCGGATCAGCCGCGGGCAGAGGCCGGGATCCTTCGTCGCCTCGATCAGCAGCATCAGCTGCATGGCGGGGTCGGTGAGGGACACCGCCATCTGCGGGTTCGGGAAGAGCGCGCCGTCGATCACCTCCGCCCAGTCGATCAGCTCGCGCAGAGGCGAGGGATCCCAGCCAAACTTCGCCTCCACCGTGCGGGCGAGGAACCGCGTGCAGCTCTTCGCGGCCGGGTCCCAGAACTTGCGGCCGCTGCGGTCCGCCTTGAACGCCAGCTCGTCGGCCTTGGTCTCGAACGCGCTCTGGTGGTGATCGAACCACCAGGTGAGGCGGGGATCCGCGGAGAAGCGGAAGTCGACCACCGCATTCTCCTCGCCGGCGAAGGCGTCTTCGCCGAAGAGCTGCCCGGCCCGATGGGCCATGCCTTTGAAGGCGACATCGGCGATCCCGGGCTTCACCTTCTCCCGGTAGAAGCGGAGGAAGGTAGCGGCCGAGGAGACGCCGTCGAAGCAGTGGTCGTGGTAGCAGATCTGCAAGGCGGGCATGGAGGCGGGAACCTAGCGGCGGACGGCGCGGATCCGCAAGAGGCGCGCCCCCGATTCGCGTTCTAGATCGAAGGCCAGGCGGCGAGCTGCGGCAGCCGCAGGCGACCGTCCTGCACCCGCCGGGTGGCGAACGGGCGCACGCCCAGCTCGCGGAAGGCGCGCTTCCAGGCGGCGAACGTCCCGCCGGCACGCCAGGCGTCGAGCGCCGCCAGCCCCGCGTCCTCGGCGCCCTGGGCGAGCATGTACTCGACCCACGCCCAGCGCGGGCTGGTGGGGCGGATCTCCGCCCGCCCGCGCAGCTTCGCGCGCAGGTACGCGATGCGCCGGTCGATCTCCTCGATGGCCACGAAGGGAGCGCCGTCCATCGGAGTGTTCCGCTTGGCGACGAAGGGAGCGCAGCCGAAGCTCAGCGGGAGGATGCGCGAGATCTCTCCCGCCAGCGCCGCGAGCTCGTCGAGGTCTCTGTCCTCCTCGCCGGGCAGGCCCAGCATCAGGTAGAGCTTGAGCCGCTGCAGCCCGGCCTCGCGCGCCAGCGCCGACACGTGAAGAAGCTGCGCCGCGGTGGTCCGGCGATCGAGCGCGACGCGCAGCCGCTCCGAGGCGCCGTCGGCGGCGGTGGTCAGCGACTTCGCTCCCGATTGCGCCAGCAGCGAGACCAGCTCGGGGCGGGCGCAGAGCCGGTCGGCGCGCAGCGAGCTGATGCCCACCTGGCGCCCGGCCGCGACCAGAGTCCGCACCAGCTCGATGATGCGCGGGTGATCCGTCACGGCTGCGCCCACCAGGCCGACGCGCCGGGTTTCCGGTGGAATCAGCTCCAGCACCCGCGCGGGATCCACGGTGCGCATGCCGCCGTTGGTGGTCCTGCGCATCACGCAATAGGTGCAGCCCCGGGAGCAGCCGCGCTCCGGCTCGATCAGGAACATCGAGCGCAGCTCGGTGTGCGGGGTGATGATCTGCGAGCGCGCGGGGAGCCGGTCGTCCTCCGCCTTCGCCACCGCCGGCCAGCTCGCGGAAACGCCCGGGACGTAGAAGCCGGGATGCCGCGCGAGCCGCGCGCGCTGCTCGTGGCGGGGAAGGCTGAGCGCGTCGCAGAGGACGTGGATCAGCTCCTCGGCCTCCCCGAGCACCACCACGTCGGCGAAGGGAGCGAGCGGGACCGGGTTGGAGAAGGTGAGCGGGCCCCCGCAGACGATCAGCGGGTGCCGCTCGTCGCGCTCCTCGCGGAGCACGGGGATCCCCGCCAGGTCCAGCATCTCGAACAGGCCGGTGATCTCCAGCTCGTAGCTGACGGAGAACGCCAGGCAGGGGAACTGCGCGACCGGCTGCTGCGACTCGTAGGTGCAGAGCGGGACGCGGGCCTCGCGCCAGGCCTTGACGTCGTCCGGCAGGAACGCGCGCTCGGCCGCGGCGTCCGGGTGTGCGTGGATCTCCCGGTAGATGGTCTGGAACCCGAGCGAGCTCATCCCCACCTGGTACGGGCTCGGGTAGCAGAGCGCGATCCGGGTGGCCGCCTGCTTGCGCAGGGTGCCCTCCTCGACGCCGAGGCGGGTGCGTATCGGTTCGAGGAGAGGCCAGCGCATCGAGCGGGCGATTCTAAGGTAGAAACGCGCCATGCGCCGTCTCGCGCTGCTCGTCTGCTGCCTTTCCTGCGCGGAATGGCGGAGGACGCCCACCTTTCCCGAGCAAGCGGCGGAGCGGCCGGTCGTCCACGAGCAGGCTCTGTTGGGCCTGTCGGAGCAGGGCGACGCCGCGGTCGTCGAGCTGATCGACGCGGAAGGCGCGGAACCGCGGCTGGCCTTGTCCCTGTGGGGTCGCGCCGGGGAGCCTGCGCGGACGGTGCTGGTCGCGCCGCGCGAGCGCTCCCGGGCGGTGGCGGAGGAGATCCGCGAGCTCGGCAGCCGTCCGGTTCCGCTGCTCGCGGCGGCAGTCGAGCGCGAATGGCCGCAGGCGTCCGCCGCTGCCGCGGCGCAGGGCTATCCGGCGCGCCCGCCGGCCGAACCGGGCCCCGGCGAGCTGTGGCGGATCTCCGGAGCTTCGGATGCGGGCGCACTCCCGCTCTCCCTGCGCACCGCGATGACGCCGCTGCCGGCGCTGGTTCTCTTGCTCTCCGACGGCGGCAGCGAGGAGGTCGAGCTCGCGCGCATGCCGCTTTCGGGGACGCCGGCCCCGGCCCGGCTCTGGCTGCAGGGAAGCATGGCCTGGCTGCTTTCCGGATCGGTGCTGGCGGGAAAGCCGCTGCGCCGGGCCATCGGGCTGCGCCGGGCCTCGCTCCTGCGCGGCGAGGCGCGGCTCCACAATCTGCACGGGCTCGAAAACCACTGGGCGGGAGAGAGCGAGGCCGCGCGCCGCGAGTTCGATCGGGCGATCGCCGCCGATCCGGCTTTCCTCGACGGCCTGTACAACGCCGCGGCGGCAGCCGCCTTGGCGGACCGCGCCGAGGAAGCCGTCGCGCTCCTCGGGCGGGCGGCGGCGATCGATCCGGCGCGGGTCCAGGTGCTCGGCCGCAACGATCCGGACCTGCAGTCCGTTCGCGGCCGCGCGGACGTGCGCGCCCTGCTCGGGCTGCGCCGGCTCCCTCCCGAAGGCGTGCCGCCTCCGCCCTGAGCGCCGGTCGCGTGGGCGGCGTGTTACGGTCGCCGCCCCATGCATGCGCTGCTTCTGACCGCACTGCTCGCCCAGGCCGCCGGCCCGGGGCTCTCCGAAGAGCGCGCCCGCCAGATCCTGCCGCGCGCCGATCTCCACGCCCTCACCGACGCGCAGCGCGCGCAGTTCCTGGAGGTCGCCGGCGACACCTTCGGGTACGCCGGGTGCAACGACACCCTGGCGCGCTGCCTGGGCGCGAACGCCACCGACAAGCACGCGCCGCGGATGGCCGAGCTGGTCAAGGCGCTGCTGCTCGCCGGCTTCCACACGGCGGCGGCCATCGACTCGGTGGAGCGCTACTACGCGGGCTTCGCGAAGGAGAAGCGCCACAGGCTCGCCGACCAGGACTGCCCGCAACTCGGCGACGTCCGGGCGCCCGTGGCGGTGGTCGAGTACTCGGACTACCAGTGCCCGCACTGCGCCGCGGCGGTGCAGCCGCTGCGCGAGCTGGTCCGCTCGCTGCCCATCAAGGTCCGGGTGTGCTCGAAATACTTTCCCCTCCCCGGGCATCCGCGGGCGCAGATCGCCGCGGGCTGCGCGGAGTTTGCCCGCCAGCGGAACAGGTTCTGGGAGATGAGCGAGCTGATCTTCGCGCACTTCGAGGAGCTGGGCGACGCCGAGCTCAAGTCCTTCGCCAAAAAGCTCGGGATCGACGGCGACGCCATGCTCCAGCAGGTCTACGCCGGCCGATTCGACGCGATCATCGATCGGCAGAAGAAGGAAGGAACCGGCGCCGGCGTGCATGCCACCCCGACGCTCTTCTTCAACGGGCGGCAGTACACGCTGCCGATCAAGCAGGAGTTCCTCGTCTTCTCCGCCCAGGACGAGGACGAGTGGCAGCGGAACAAGGGCGGCTGGGACAAGGAGTGAGGGGCGTTGTCCGGGTCGCTCCAGCAGAGGCCGGTTCCGCTGCTCACCGCCGATCTGCCGGGCACCTCCGGCATCGTCCGCGTCGCCGAGGAGGACTTCCTCGTCGAGGAGCTGCCGCTGTACGAGCCGTCGGGCAGCGGCGAGCACCTCTATCTCACGGTGGAGAAGCGCAACCGGACCACCCAGGAGGTCGCGCGCGAGATCGCCCAGGCGCTTGGCGCGCGCGAGCGCGACGTGGGGACCGCGGGACTGAAGGACAAGCGCGCGGTCACCGTCCAGCGGATCAGCGTCGCCACCAAGGTCTCCGTAGAGGAGGCGTCGAGGATCGAAGGCGCCGGGTTCCGGGTCCTCTCCGCCGCGCGCCACGGGAACAAGCTCCGCCCCGGGCACCTGAAGGGAAACCGCTTTCGCATCGTCGTCCGCGGCGTGCTTCCGGACGCGCTGGCGCGCGCGGAGGCGATCTGCGCCCGGCTGCGCGAGCAAGGGGCGGCGAACCTGTTCGGGCCGCAGCGCTTTGGCAAGGGCGGAGACAACGCCGCCCTCGGCCACGCGATCCTCCTGCGGGAGACGCAGGTGCGGGACCGCTTCCTCCGGCGCATCGCCCTCTCCGCGCTGCAATCCGAGCTGTTCAACCGCTGCCTCGCGGCGCGGATCTCCGACCGCCTCTTCGCCACGGCCATCGACGGCGACGTGCTGAAGAAGCGCGCCACCGGCGGCCTGTTCGTCTGCACGGAGGTGGAGACCGACGCCCGGCGCGTCGCCTCCTTCGAGGTCGATCCTGCGGGCCCGTTGCCGGGGCACTCCCTCTTCGCCGCCCAGGGAGAGGCGCTGCGGCGCGAGCAGGCGACGCTGGCGGAGGCCGGCGTGGACCCGGCCTGCTTCGCCGCCGGCGGAGCCGAGATGGAGGGCGCCCGGCGGCCGTACCGGATTGCGCCCGAGGAGCTGCGCGTCGAAGCCCTCGGCCCGGAGGCGCTCTCGGTGCAGTTCGCACTCCCCAAAGGCAGCTACGCCGTCTCGGTCCTGCGCGAGATCACCAAGTCGGAGGTCGCCGCAGCCGACCTCGCGGTGTGAGTCCCCGCCAGCGGACGTGCGCCAGAGTGGGGCGCAGGCGGGGTTTGACCGCGCCGGGAAGTGGCGATACCTGTGCATGGGCATGAGAGCACGGATCTGGATTTTCACAGCGGTGGTGGCGCTCGCCCTCGCGCTCAACCTCGCCCGCATCTCTCTGAGCATCGCGCAGACCGGCGAGGACACCATGCGCGCGCGCGTGGCGGCTGCGAGCACGGCCCTCCGGGGGCAGCTCGATCTGCTCGACGCGCGCCTCGCGCCCCGCGCGGTCGCGATGATGCCGGACCTGATCGAGGCCGTGCGCGGCGAGGATCGGCAGCCGCCGGCCCGCCCCGACGAGCGCGCGCTGCGGGCGGCCGCCTCCGTGCTCTCGCCCGAGCCGGACATCTTCGCGGTCGTGACGCCCCAGGGGGCGATCGTCTCCCGGCGCGCGCGTCCCGTGCAGACCCTCGAGGACCCGGCCCAGCTTCCTCTCTCCCAGACGGCGAGCGGGGCGATGCCCCCGCCCACCTTCGCCAGCTTCGACAACGCGGTGTACCGGTTCGCGGCGGCGCGGGTGCCCGGCGCGACGGCGGCCGCGGTGGTGGGGACGCTGGTCGACGACCGATTCGCGGCGCAGCTGAAGAGCCAGGTCGATGCGGACGTGACCCTGCTTCAGGGTGGCAAGATCCTCGCCAGCTCGCTCCCGCAAGGCGACGACCGCGTGCGCCTCACCCGCTGGGCCGCCGCGCCCGCAGCGGGATACGGCGTGCTGCAGATCCGCCTGCCGATCGTCGGGACGGCGCTCTCGGGCAAGCTCCCCCGCGGCGCCGCGCGCCATGCGGTGCGAGGGGCGCTGATCCCGCTGGACGGCGGCGTGCATGCGGCGCTGACGGTGCCCGCGTCGCCCTATCTCGCCTGGCTCGGCCGGTACCAGGCGTTCTATCTGCTCGGGCTGGCCCTGCTGGTGCTGTTCGGCTTCATCTGGGGGTTGCTGGCGCGCACCCCAGCGCCCGTGGTGCAGCACGTGATCGCGGCGCCGCCGCCCGAGCCGGAGGACGGCGTGGTCAGCCCGCCCCGCCGGGCTCCGCGCACGCCGTCGCTGATCGGCGCCGACATCGGCGAGCCGCGCAGCCAACCGGCGCGCTCGCGCGACGTTCCCTGGTCCGCCGGCGACGGGCCGTCCGGCGAGCACCCGGTGGTGGCACCGCCGGCCCCGGCGCCGGAGGCGAAGGCAGAGGCGGAGCCGGCGAAGGCAAAGGCCCCGACGGAGACCGCCGTCGCAGGGCCGGCCGAGCCTGTGGCCGAGCCGCCCGCCGAGGCCGCGGCCTGGTCCGCCGCGCAGCCCGAAGCCGGGCCGTCCGCCGAATCCGCCAGGGAGCCCGCCGCGGAGCCCGCGGAGTGGGAGCGACCCGCGCAGGACGACGTCGCGGCCGCTGCGCCGGACTGGCAGCTGCCTTCCGGCCAGCTCACGAACGGGCTTCCACAGGAAGCGAACGAGACGCCGTCCGGGATGCGCGAGATCCTCGATCCGTTGATGCCGTCCGAGCCGCCGGCGCAGGCCGCCGAGCCGTTCCCGGGCGACGAGCCGACGCTGGTCGAGGGGGTGAGCGCGGCGCTGATCGACAAGCTTCGCGAGCGCGACGAGGAGCACTCCGCCGCCCAGGCGCCGGAGGCGAACGTCACCATGCAGGATTTCTCCCTGCCGGGCGTCGAGGAAACCGATCCCGACGAGCTGCACTGGCGGGAGACCTACGACCGCTTCCGCGAGCTGAAGCTCCAGCTGGGCGAGCCCGCCGACCGCCTCTCCTTCGAGAGGTTCGCCGCCAAGCTGAAGAAGAACCGCACCGACCTGCTCGCGAAGCACAACTGCAAGGGCGTCCGCTTCTCGGTCTACGAGAAAGACGGTCGCGCCGCGATCAAGGCCTCCGCCATCCGCTGAGCACCGCACCGAGCGGAGCTCGGGGCGTAAGATACAGGGACGAGATGCTCGTCCCGATTTCGCAACCTCTGGGGCTTCCAAAAAACCAAAAAACCCAGGGAAATACCCGGAGACCCAATACACGTTTCAAAACGTGCGCCACCCGCTGGCGCAAAAAAAGAAATAGGTATTGTGTCCCCGAAATTCCCGGGTTTCCGGAAACCGGGCGCGGCGCAAACCTCAGCTCGCAGCCGCGCGTGCCCGGTGGAACTTCTCCAGCTCCGCGTTCGCCCGCGCCATCCCCGCCAGCTTGCCTGCCACCGCGTCCAGCGCGGTCGCCGGCAGCGCGACATACCCCTCGCCCTCCGCGAGCCCCGTGTAGACGCGGTTTCCGATGCACCCGAGGCTCATCGCCGGCCGCCGCGAGTCCAGCGCCTGGGGCAGCGCCGCGCAGGTCGGCCGCCCCATCGCGGGAGCATCCGGCGCTACGCCCGCAGTCTGCGCCGCCTCCACCAGCACCATCAGCTGCGCCGCCGTCCCGCGCACCAGCACCAGATCGGGCGGGCAGGGCATCTTCGAGAGCGGCGCGTAGACCGCCACCTGCAGCGGCGCCTCGCGGTGCGGGATTCCCGGGACCTCGTCCATGCGGATGTATCCCAGCTGGACCATGGTGCCGACGAGTCCCATCAGCTCCTGCTTCTTCGCCTCGCTCATCTGCACGCCGTGCGTGTGCGCGCCGATCGGGCAGTTCTGGTGGTCCGCCGCATCGGTCCAGAACACCTCGCCGTCCGCGGCGCGCTTCCAGTACTCGCAGCTCGCGGGACCGGCCGGCGCGTGAGGCACTCCGGCGGGGGGCGACTGGCGAAAGGCGATGCCGATGGCCGGCAACGAGAGCTGCAGGGTCTGCTGGAAGATGTCGTTCATGGCGGGTCAACTACACCAGCCGCGTGACGCGCGCCACCCTCAGCGGGGGTTCTGGTACCAGTCTTCCTGGCCCGGCGGCCGCTCGTCTCCGCACCCCTGCGTCGGCTCGCTGCCGGCCATGAACACCTCCGGAACGGCGTACGGATCCCCCGCGGCGGCCAGGCAGCCGGTGTTCCGGTTGATCTGCACCTGCACCACGCCCGGCGGCGGCGCCGGCCATTCCTCCGGCGCGGTCCCCGCGGTGGCGGCTCGCATCCACTGCAGCCACATCGGCCCTGCGGCGTGACCGCCGGTTTCGGCGGGTCCCATCATCTCGTGGGTATCGAAGCCGACCCATCCGCCGGCGATCAGCGAGGGCGTGAACCCGATGAACCAGGCGTCGCGGTGCTCGCTGGCGGTGCCGGTCTTTCCTGCCGCCGGCCGGCCCAGCGCGCTCAGCGAGTGCGCGGTGCCGGAAGAGTCGTCGATCACCGATCGCATCATGTCGGCGACCACGTACGCCACCTCGGGCTTCACCGTCTCCTCGAACTTCGGCTCCGCGGCGAGCAG
>JBGQLA010000148.1:0-10953 GCA_041499865.1 Deltaproteobacteria bacterium | reverse complement strand
GGCGTCGCCGAGGCCACGCCCTTGATCCGCTCCAGCTGCGGCTCGATGGTGTTGAGCGCGAGATCGTAGAGCTGCTTCTCGTCCAGCTCGTCGGATCCCACCGCCACCTGCACCACCGGGATGTTGGTGATGTCGAACTTGATGTTGAACGGCTGCTGGATGCCCGGCGGCAGCGTGTTCATGATCTGCGCAATGCGCTGCGAGACGTCGAACTGCGCGTTGTCCAGGTTGGTCCCGTACTGGAACCAGACCGAGACCAGGGAGACGCCCTGCTTGGAGACGCTCTCCACCCGATCGACGCCTGGGGAGGCCGAGACCGCGCGCTCCACCGGCATGGTGATCGACTTCTCGATGTCCGTGGGGCCGGCGCCCGTATAGAAGATCGCCACCCGGATCAGCGGGACGGTGATGTCGGGAAAGAGATCGACGCTCAGGTTGCGCAGGGAGACGAAGCCCAGCGCGAGCGTCATCAGCGACATCATCAGGATCAGCACCGGATTGCGCAGGGCGAGCCGCGTGAGCCACATGCAGGATTACTCCGGCCGCGTCCGCGGCTGCTTCACTTCCGATGCCGCTGCTCCGCCGAACGGGTCGACGTTGCGCGCCGGCCGCACCGCGGTGCCGTCGGCGAGGCCTTCCAGACCGGCGGTGACCACCTCGTCCTGGGCCTGGACGCCAGCGACCACCTCCAGCCACTGCTCGCCGTCCACGCCGAGGGTGACCTCGCGGCGCTGCACCTTGTTGCCTTGCAGCACGAAGACGAAGTTGCGGCCGTTGCTGATCTGCACCGCCCCGACCGGTACGGTGAGCGCGCCCGGATGGACGCCGGTGACGATGGCGGCGCGGCCGTACATGCCGGCGCGCAGCTCGCCGCCGCCGTTCGGGAGCTGCACCTCGGCGTCGAGCGTCCGGGTGGCCGGGTCCAGCGACGGCGCCAGCCGCACCACGTGCCCCTCGTAGCGGTGCCCGGGCAGGGCGTCGACGTCGACGTGCGCGGGCTGCCCGATCTTCAGCCGGTGCACGTCGTTCTCGTTCACGCTGACGAACAGGCGCATGATGTGGATCTGGTCGACGGTGAGGATGGGGGTGGTGTTCGCGCCGGGGCCCACCAGCGCTCCTTGATCGAGGCGCCGCGCCGAGACCACGCCGTCGAGCGGCGAGGTGATGCGGGTCTCGCCGAGACGCGTGGCCAGGCCTCCGACCTGCGAGCGGGCCGCGGATCGCGTCGCTTCCGCCGACGCCAGCGCCGTCTCCGCCTGCTGCAGCTCCTGCCGGGAAACGCGCCCGGCCGGCTCCAGGGCGCGGGCGCGGTCCAGGTTGGCGCGCGCCAGCGCCACCGCCGCGCCGGCCTGCGCCGCTGCGCTGCGCGCGGCGGAGAGCTGATCGGGAAGATCGCTGGGGCGGACCAGCGCGAGGAGCTGGCCTTTTTTCACCGGATCGCCGCGCTCCACCAGCACGGCGTCGAGGTAGCCGAGGGTCTTCGCGCCGACGTCGGCCTGGAGAAGAGGCCGCAGATCGACCGGGGCGCGGATGCTCTCCTCGACGTCGCGGACGGCCACCGGGGCCACCGCCACCAGCGGCGGCGGACGCTCCTTGCGGCTGTCTCCGCCGCCCTTCCCGCAGGCTGCGGCGCAGAGCAGGACGGGCAGCAGCGTCTTGCGCACGGCGCGCGTTCTAACGTGAGTCCGCTTGCAGACGCAACCGTTGCGCCTGCAACGATTGCGATGTACACAGCCGCACCATGGCGGTCCGACCGGCAGCTTCGCTCTCCGAGGAGATCGCCAGCGGCATCGTGCGCGTCCGCAGGCGCCTGGTGGCGGAGGCGGACCGCCGGCTGGCGCAGCGCGGCGAGACCGTCCTCGCCTGGCAGGTGCTGAGCGCGCTGCACCGCTGCGGCCGCTCGGCCCAGAACGAGCTCGCCGAGCACATCGGCCAGCACCCGACCGGGATGTCACGCCTGCTCGATGAGCTGGAGCAGGCCCGCCTGGTGCGGCGCACCCGCGACCGCTCCGACCGGCGCAAGCTGCTGGTGGAGCCGACCGCGCGCGGGCGCACGTTCGTGCAGCGGGGCCGGCCGCTGATCGACTCCGCCGTGGAGGAGGTCCTGGCGCCGCTCGCCCGCGCCGAACGCCGCACCTTGCGCAACCTGCTCTGGCGCATGCTGCGCGAGTAGGGCGCAGATTGCGGGATGTTTCGCCCCAGCGCCTGGCGTTGACGCCCTGCATTGCAGGCCGTTACCGTCCAGGTGTCCGGAGGAACTGCGTGCGAAGGCTCGCTTCGATCGCCACCCTGCTCGTCCTTGCCGCCTGTGGCCGCAAGCAGGTGGCTTCGTACCGCACCGACGCGGTGACCCGCGGACCGGTGAGCGAGATCGTCAACGCCACGGGCGACGTCTCCGCCATCGTCACCGTCAACGTCGGCTCCCAGGTCTCCGGGATCATCGACAAGCTCTTCGTCGACTTCAACACCCTGGTAAAGAAGGGGCAGCTGCTCGCCACCCTCGACCCACGCCTCTTCCAGGCGCAGTTGGAGAAGGCGGACGCGTCGCTGGCATCCGCGAACGCGAACGTCGAAAAGGCGGACGCGGCGAGCAAGGACGCCGCCCGCATCGCGGCCCGTATGCAGGAGCTGCGGCAGCAGGGACTGGTCTCGCAGGCGGACCTCGACACCGCGCTGGCGACGCGCGACCAGAACGCGGCCGCGCTCTCCGCGGCGAAGGCGTCGGTGCTGCAGGCGAAGGCGGACCGCGACATGGCGAGGACCAACCTCGCGTTCACCAGGATCGCAAGCCCCATCGACGGGATCGTGGTCTCCCGCAGCGTCGACGTGGGCCAGACGGTGGCGGCGGCGTTCCAGGCGCCGACCCTGTTCCTGATCGCGAACGATCTCACCAAGATGCAGATCCTCGCCAACATCGACGAGGCGGACGTGGGCAAGGTGCTCCCCGGCCTGGAAGCGAAATTCACCGTGGACGCCTATCCGGGGGAGACGTTCTCCGGGGAGATCCGCGACGTCCGGCAAGCGCCCACCACCATCCAGAACGTGGTCACGTACGCCGCGGTGATCGACGCGCCGAACCCGGACCGCAAGCTGCGCCAGGGAATGACGGCCTCGGTGACCATCACCGCGGCGCGCAAGGACGACGCCCTCCGGGTGGCGAACGCGGCGCTGCGCTGGAAGCCGGACGACGCTGCCGCCGCGCCGGAGGCCGCCGCGCCGGCGCAACGGCAGGGACCACCGCCGCAGGCGCGCGGCGCTTCCCCCGCTTCCCGGGGGGCGCGCGAAGGCGCTGCCCAGCCCGCGCAGCAGGCCGCGGGGCGCGCCGGCCGCGTCTACAAGGTCGACGCGGAGGGAAAGCCGGTCGCGGTCGCCGTCCGCGTCGGCCTCTCCGACGGGCAGCGCACGGAGGTGATCGACGGGCTCGCCGAGGGTGACCGCGCGATCGTCGGCGGCGGCGACGGCAGCACCAGCTCGGCGAGCCAGCAGAGGCGCCGTGGACCGTTCTGACAGCGGCGCCGCCGGCGCGCCGGTGGTCGAGGCGCGCGGCCTGGAAAAGATCTACCGGATGGGCGACGTGGAGGTGCACGCGCTGCGCGGAGTCTCGCTCTCCATCGACGCGCGCGAGTTCGTGGCGGTGATGGGCGCCTCCGGGTCGGGCAAGAGCACGTTCATGAACCTGATCGGCTGCCTCGACCGGCCCACCCGGGGCTCGTACCTGCTCAACGGCCGCGACGTGGGAAAGCTCTCGCGCGATCAGCTCGCGCGCGTCCGCGGAGAGCAGATCGGGTTCGTCTTCCAGGGCTTCAACCTGCTCCCGCGCACCAGCGCGGTGGAGAACGTCGAGCTTCCCCTCCTCTACCAGGGCGTGGGCGGACGGGAGCGGCGGCGGCGCGCGGCGGAAGCGCTGGCCCGGGTCGGGCTGGGCGACCGCCTGGAGCACACCTCCAGCCAGCTCTCGGGCGGCCAGCAGCAGCGGGTGGCGATCGCGCGGGCGCTGGTCAACCGGCCCATCCTCCTGCTCGCCGACGAGCCCACCGGCAACCTGGATTCGCGGACCAGCGTGGAGGTGATGGGCATCTTCCAGGAGCTGAACGAGCAGGGGCTGACGGTGGTGCTGGTGACGCACGAGTCCGACATCGCGGAGCACGCGCGGAGGATCGTCACCTTCAAGGACGGGCTCCTCCTCAGCGACGTGGCGATCTCCCGGCGGCGGCTGGCGCGCGAGGAACTGCGGGCGGAGCAGACGGCATGAACGCTGCAGCCTCGCTGCGGACGGCGCTGCGCGCCCTGCGGAAGAACAAGCTCCGCTCGCTCCTGGCGATGCTCGGGATCGTCATTGCCGTCGCTGCGGTGATGGCCACCGTCTCCATCGGCCAGGGCGCCCAGGCGAAGGTGGCCCAGCAGATGGAGAGCCTGGGGGCGAATCTGTTGATGGTGCTGCCCGGCTCGATCGCCATGCACGGCGTCGCCACCGGGTCCGGCGCGACGCAGAACCTCACCCGGGACGACGCCACCGCCATCGAGCACGAGTTGAGCACCTCGGTCGCCGCGGTGGCGCCGATCAACCGCACCGGAGCGCAGGTGGTCTACGGCGACCAGAACTGGTTCACGCAGGTGCAGGGCACCACCGCCGCCTACCTTCAAGTGCGCAACTGGCCGCTGGCGGGGGGAGAGGCGTTCGGCCGGGAGGAGGACGCCTCGGCCGCGAAGGTCTGCATTCTCGGGCAGACCGTGGTGAGCAAGCTGTTCATCCCCGGCGCGCCGGTCATCGGCGAGCAGATCCGGGTGAAGCAGGTTCCTTGCAAGGTGGTCGGCATCCTCGCCAGCAAGGGGCAGAGCTTCGGGGGCGCGGATCAGGACGACGTCATCCTCATGCCCTGGTCCACGGTGGTCCGGCGGCTGATCGGCTCGCAGGCGGACTCGGTCGGACAGATGATGGTCTCCGCCCGCTCGGCGTCTGCGGTCAGCGATGCGGAGCGGGAGATCACCTCGCTGCTGCGGCAGCGCCATCGCCTCTCGGAACAGGCGGAGCCCGACTTCCAGATCCGCAACCTGGCGGAGATGCAGGACGCCGCCAAGCAGAGCACCGAGACCATCGCCACCCTGCTCGAGGCAGTGGCAGCGATCTCCCTGATCGTCGGCGGGATCGGGATCGCCAACGTGATGCTGGTGTCGGTCACGGAGCGCACCCGCGAGATCGGCATCCGCATGGCCGTGGGCGGCCGCAGCCGCGACATCCTCTTCCAGTTCCTCACCGAGGCGGTGGTGCTCGCCGCGGTGGGCGGAGCGATCGGCCTTTCACTGGGAATCGGCGTCTCCAAGTGGATGGCGGCGAAAGGCAACTGGCCCACCCTGCTCTCGGCGCCGGTGATGATCGGCACCCTGCTCGCCGCGGGGCTCGCCGGGGTCATCGCCGGCTTCTACCCTGCGCTGCGCGCATCGCGGCTGGACCCGATCGAGGCCTTGCGGTTCGAGTGATCCCCGGCGCCAGGCAGGCGCCCGGGCGCAAGCGGGGTGCGGGTTTCTCCCAACGCCGGAATCTCCCCGGCGATCGGCTGCACATTCTCGCGGTCGGCGAGACGCTCGACCAGGACGCGCTGAGGTAGGCTCCCGGCATGGCCTCGGAGCGCGAGCTTTCCCAGGTTCCGCCGGATGAGTTCGTCGTGGCGCGCAACGCGCTGGCGCGGGAGCTTCGCGAGCGCGGCGAAGCGGAGGAAGCGAAGCGCGTCGCGGCGCTGCGGCGGCCCAGCACGCCGCTGTGGATCGTCAACCAGCTCGGCCGGCGCGCGCCCGCGGCGGTGGAGGAGCTGATCGACGCCACCCAGCGCGCGGGGAAGGCGCAGGTGCACGCCGGCGCGCGCGACGAGCTGCGCGACGCGATGCACGCGCAGCGCCAGGCGCTGCAGAAGCTGCTCGGCGAGGCGGAGAAGACGGCGGCGGGGATCGGCGCGCGGATCACCCCCGAGATCCAGCGGCGCATCCACGACACGCTGCAAACCGCGGCGACGGCGGACCCGAACGCGCTGCGCAACGGCACGCTGGCGGAGGAGCTGTCCGCGGCGGGATTCGGGGCGCTGCTCACCGGGGCCGCCCCCACCGCGCAGCACCTGCACGCGAACGCTGCCGCCGCTGGCGCGAAGGCCGCTGCCCAGCGCAGCGCCTTCCACGAGCACGCCGCCGCGCAGAAGCAGAGGCTGGCGGAGAAGCGGGACCACCTGCTGCGCGAGCGCGAGATCCAGCACGCGCAGCAGGCCGCCCGCCGCCTCGCGGGCCGCGCCGAGCAGTTCGAGCGGGTGGCGGCGCGGGCGCGGGAGGCCGCGGAGAAGGCGCAGGCGAGGGCAGAACAAGCGCGAATCGCCGCGAACGAGGCCGCGTCCCGCCTGCTGGGTCTGCGCCGCTGAGCTCCCGCAGGGCACGATCCTGCTCCGTCGCGCCTTGGCCATGCACTCGTTGGAGCTCAAACGATCTCTACTTCTTCCGTTTCTCGTACGTGCCCATCAGCTCGGCCTTGGCCAGCAGGTGGCCGGAGAACGCGCGCTCCAGCTTCTGTCGCGGCGGCGTGCCCAGGTCGCCGAGCACGGCATCCAGCGCGAAGAGGACGAAGTAGTACCGATGACGGCCGATCGGCGGACACGGCCCCCCGTATCCCGTCCTCTTCCAGTCGTTCAGGCCCTGCCGGGTTCCGGCAGGCAGCGCGGAGCCGGCGACCCCTTCCGCCAGCCCCTTGCAGCCGGGCGGCAGGTCGTAGAGCACCCAGTGCACCCAGTCCATCCGCGGGGCCGCGGGATCCGGCGCGTCGGGATCGTGCACGACCAGGGCGAGGCTCTTCGCGCCCTGCGGGACTCCGGCGAATTCGAGCGCGGGGGAGACGTCCTCCCCCTCGCAGGTGTGGAGCTCCGGGATCTCGCCGCCGTGCGCGAAGGCCGGAGAGCGGAGGGTCAGCATGCGGGCAACTCTGCTCCGGACGACGGCCGCGTCAAGCGGGCGCGTGGTAGAAAACGGGCATGGAGAAGCCGCGGGTCCTCATCACCCGGCGCCTCGCGCTCGCGCCCCGCGCCGTGCTCGGCGCCGGCATCGAGGTCGACCAGCACGACGCCGACACCTTGCTGGAGCGCGCCGGGTTGCTGCGCCGGGCGCACGAGGTCTCCGCGCTCCTCTGCGGCCCGGGCGACCGGATCGACAAGGAGGTGCTGGAAGCGGCCCCCCGCCTGCGCATCGTCGCGAACCACGCCGTCGGTTACGACAACGTCGACGTGCCCGCCTGCACCGCGCGCGGCGTCTGGGTGACCAACACGCCGGACGTGCTCACCGACGCCACCGCCGATCTGACCTGGGCCCTGATCCTCGCCCTCGCCCGCCGCCTGCGCGAAGGAGAGCGGATGCTGCGCGCGGGCGAGTTCCACGGCTGGGCGCCGACGATGCTGCTCGGCCGCGATCTGCACGGGCGGACGCTGGGAATCCTCGGGTATGGGCGGATCGGCCGCGCCGTGGCCCGGCGCGGGGAAGGATTCGGCATGCGGGTGCTCTTCACTTCCGGCGGTGGCGGAGTGCCGCTGGACGAGCTGCTCGAGCACTCCGACGTGCTCTCCATCCATTGCCCTCTCAACGAGAAGACCCGGCACCTGATCGGCCCCGCCGAGCTTCTGCGCATGAAGAAGGGCGCGCTGCTGGTGAACACCGCGCGCGGGCCCATCGTCGACGAGGCCGCCCTGGTCGCGGCGCTGGAGGGCGGGCACCTGGGCGGCGCGGCGCTCGACGTCTTCGAGAACGAGCCCGCGGTGCCTCCCGGCCTTCTCCGCCGGGACGACGTGGTGCTTCTCCCGCACCTCGGCAGCGCCACCGTGGAGACCCGCGAGAAGATGGCGCGGATCGCGCTGGAGCAGATCGAGCGGGTGCTGCGCGGAGAGCGCCCCACCACCGCCGTCAACCAGCTGGGTGGGCGGTGAAGTCGCTGACCCGCCATCTCACCCTGCACACGCGGGAGCGGATGGAGTTCGTGAACATCACCTCCGAGGTGGAGAAGGCGGTGGCCGAGGCCGGCGTGCGCGAGGGCCTCTGCCTGGTGAACGCCATGCACATCACCGCCAGCGTGTTCATCAACGACGACGAGCCCGGGCTGCACGAGGACTACAAGCGCTGGCTCGAGCAGCTGGCGCCGTTCGATCCCAGCCCGCAGCGCTACCACCACAACCGGACCGGGGAGGACAATGGCGACGCGCACCACAAGCGCCAGATCATGGGCCGCGAGGTGGTGGTCGCCATCACCGCGGGCAAGCTAGACTTCGGACCCTGGGAGCAGATCTTCTACGGCGAATTCGACGGCCGGCGCGACAAGCGGGTGCTGATCAAGATCATTGGCGAGTAGTCAAGAGCAGCATGTAACCGCGGCCGCCCGGCCCGAATCCCGCCGCGTTCCAGACGCTCAACACCAGCTCGCCGGTGGCCAGCTCCCAGTAGACGTCCGTGCGCACGTCTTCGTTGGCGGCCGCCTGCGGCACCTCCAGGAGCTTCCTCCAGTGCACGCCGTCGCCGCTGCCGAAGAGCGCGCCGCGGTTCCAGCCGGGCGCCTCGACGTCGGCGCCCTCCTCGTGCGTCGTCCCCACCACGTAGCCTCCGCCGGAGATGGCGTGCGTGGAGTAGCTGGCCGAAGGGAGCCCCAGGTAGTCCGTCTCGGTTCCGTCGAGCGCGATGTGCGCGATCTGCGGCGTGTCCGGTGTCGAGCCGTGGTAGCTGACGTCCAGCCCGCAGAGGAAGGACCCGTCGGAGAGAACGACGCCGTCCACGATGTCGGCGGTCTGCCTGCCGCCGACGATCAGCGCCCAGGAAGCGCCGCCGTCGGTCGAGCGGTAGAGCGCGGATTGCACGTCCGTGTCGCCGAAGAAGGCGAACAGCGCGTTGCGCGCGGGGTCCGGCATCAGGCCGTGGCCGTGGCGGTGACCCTGGAAGGTGAACTGCACGTTCCAGGTGGCGCCGCGGTCGGTCGACTTCCACAGCCGGATGGGCGTCGAGCCGATGGTGAAGACCTGGTACTCGACGAAGTACACCGCGCCGCCCAGCTCCGCGATGCTGTGCGGAGTGAGCATGCGGTACTGCCCGGCGCTGAGCACGTCCGTCCAGGTGGCGCCGTGGTCGGTCGAGCGCGCCAGCACGTGTCCGGAGCTTTCGGCGAGATCGGCGATCAGCGTGCCGTCGGAGAGCGCGGTCATCATTTGCAGGTCGCCCGCCGTCACGCCGCGCTTCGACCAGCTTCGCCCGTCGACCGTGGTCCACACCTCGGAACCGCTGGAGTTGAGGTTCACGCCGTACGCCCTCCCGCCCGGGTCGACCGCCATCAGTCCGAAGCCGGTCTCCGTGTACGTGACCGTGGCGGACAGCGTCGTGCCGCCGTCCGCGCCCGCGTCCGGGGTGCCGGCGTCGGGCGTGCCCGCGTCCGGGGTGCCGGCGTCCGGCGTGCCCGCATCGGGCGGAGGCGGATTGTCCACCGTTCCCGATCCGGTCAACGTGAAGTCGTCGAAGAGGATCCCGGAGACCGTCGCCGCGATCCCCGAAGCGCCCGCGAAGGTCAGGGCGGAAGCGGAGCTGTCGGTGGCGCTGATCTTCGGAACGCCGTCGACCGACGCCGTCAACGTCAAGGCGCTGCTTCCCTGCACCGCGAAGGCGAAGGAGTGCCACTCGGTCAGGTCCGCAATCCCGCTTCCCACGCTGCCGAGGACGGTCTCCACGCCCGCGCGGTAGCGGCGGATCTCCAGCGCTCCGCCCGCGGTCAGCGCCAGGGCGTAGCGATCGTTGCCGGAGACGCGCAGCTCGAGCATCGACTCGCCGCCGCCGAAGTTCACCATCTTCGCGTCGATGCGGCAGTCGGCGCAGGCCGCCCCGGCCGCGGCGGCGCGGTCGAGCGTGTCGAGGTCCGAGTTCGCCCGGTTGTCGTCGCGCCAGGCGCCGGAGAGGATGCTCCACTTCGGGCCCAGCCCGGAGCTGAGGGTCCGGTTGAAGTCGTCGGTGAACAGCACGCCGGTCTGGGGCGGCGGCGCGCCGCCATCCGGAGGACCAGCGTCCGGCGCCCCGGCATCGGGAGTTCCGGCATCCGGTATCCCGGCATCCGGCGTTCCCGCGTCGGGTGTTCCGGCGTCCGGCGTTCCGGCGTCCGGGGTCCCCGCGTCCGGCGTTCCGGCATCGGGCGTCCCTGCGTCGGGCACACCGCCGTCGCTGCCGCCACCCGTGCCGGCGCCTTTCACCACGAAGTCGTCGAACCAGATCCCGGCGAGACTGGCCGACATCCCGGCGGTGCCCGGACCGGGGATCGCGGAGCTGGAGCTGTCGGTCACGGTCAGCTTCGGCGTCCCGTTCACGGAAGCGACGAGCTGGACCGGGCCTGATCCGGTGGCGCTCAGGCCGATCGTCGCCCAGTTGCCCAGGTCCGCGATGCCGCTGGCGACGTCGCCGAGCACGGTGGTGGTCCCGCCGCGCGTTCGGCGGATCTGCAGATGGCCGTTGCCCTGGAGCGCGACGTCGTAGCGGTCGTTCGACGCGCTCGCGCGCAGATCGAGGGCGACGAATCCGGCCGCGAAGTTCACCACGCGCGCCTGCACCGAGCAGTCGGCGCAGCTCAGCGACTGCACCGCGACCTGATCGGCGCCGTCGAGATCGGACTCCGCCCTCGTCCCGGGCGTGACCCAAAGCCCGGCCAGCACGCGCCACGCCGATCCCAGGCCCGAGGTGCGATTGAAGTCATCCGAGAACAACGTCCCCGAAGGAGGCGGCGGACCGGCATCCGGTGTTCCAGCATCCGGTGTTCCAGCGTCCGGTGTTCCAGCATCCGGTGTTCCAGCATCCGGTGTTCCAGCATCCGGTGTTCCAGCATCCGGTGTTCCAGCATCCGGTGTTCCAGCGTCCGGCGTACCGGCGTCCGGTGTGCCAGCATCCGGCGTACCGGCGTCCGGTGTGCCAGCATCC
>JBGQLA010000147.1:0-10985 GCA_041499865.1 Deltaproteobacteria bacterium | reverse complement strand
CGCTTCCCGAGCGCGATTCGGACATGGGGGACGACGACGCCATCGTCCTCGGCCAGGGCCTCTCCGGACTCCGCGAGCCGCAGAGCGCGCTGGACTGCGGCAACTCCGGCACCACCTTGCGCCTGCTCTCCGGCGTCCTCGCCGGAGCGGGAGTGGAGGCGGCGCTCACCGGCGACGAGTCGCTCTCGCGGCGCCCGATGGAGCGGGTGGCGAAACCGCTGCGGCAGCTCGGCGCGGCCATCGAGACCCGCGAAGGGAAGCCGCCGGTGCTGGTCCGCCGGGGAAGGCCGCTGCGCGCCGGAGCAGTGTCGTCGGAGGTCGCCAGCGCGCAGGTGAAGAGCGCGGTCCTGCTCGCGGGCCTGTTCGCCGAGGGGGAGACGAGCTTCGCCGAGCCGGCGAAGAGCCGCGATCACACGGAGCGGCTGCTCCGGCTGATGGGAGCGGAGATCTCGCAGCGCGGGAACACGGTGGCGGTCCGGGGGCGGGCGAAGCTGCGCGGGTTCGCGCTGGACGTGCCCGGCGATCTCAGCTCCGCCGCGTTCCTCATCGCCCTGGCGCTGATCGCGCCAGAGGAGAGCACCTTCGCGCTCGAGCACGTCGGGGTGAACCCGACCCGGGCCGGGTTCCTCGACGCGCTCGCGCTGTTCGGGGCGCGCCTCGAGCTCGAGCTCGGCAGCGCGGCCGCGCCGGAGCCGGTGGCGAAGCTCACCGTGCAGCCGCAGAAGCTGCACGGCGCGCAGCTCGACGGCGACCTCGTGCTCCGGGCCATCGACGAGGTTCCCATCCTCGCGGTGCTCGGCGCTCTCGCGGAAGGAGAGACGGTGATCCGCGGAGCGCAGGAGCTCCGGGTCAAGGAGTCCGACCGGATCGCGCAGATGGCCACGGGTTTGCGCGCGATGGGCGCGCGCGTCGAGGAGCTGCCCGACGGCCTGCGCATCCAGGGAGGCGCGCTCCGCGGCGGAGCGCAGATCGACTCGGCGATGGACCACCGCATCGCGCTCGCGTTCTCCGTCGCGGCCCTCGCCGTGCGCGAGCCCTGCACCATCTCCGGGGCGGAATGGGCCGACGTCTCGTTCCCCGGGTTCTACCGGCTCCTGCGCGGTCTTGGCGCGGAGGTGGAGATCCTCTCCTGATGCGCGCGCTCTACCTCCTCCTCGGCGATCCGGTCGCCCACTCCCGTTCGCCGGCGATCCATGCCAGGGCGTTCGAGCTGCTCGGCGTCGACGCGGTGTACGCGCCGTGCCGGGTGACGGACGTTCCCGGCGCCGTCCGCGCGCTGCGGGCGCTCGGGGTCGCGGGCGCGAACGTCACCATTCCGCACAAACAGGCGGTCCTGGCGTCGGTGGACCGGCTGGAAGAGGCCGCGCGGCGCATCGGCGCGGTGAGCTGCATCGTCAATCGCGACGGCGTCCTGCACGGGCACAACACCGATCGCGACGGCATCCTCCGCGCGCTGGGCAGCTTTTCCGGAAGGGCGGTGGTGCTCGGCGCCGGCGGGTCCGCGCGGGCGGCGGTCGACGCCTTCCGGCCCCAGGTGACGATCGTCAACCGGACCCGGGCGCGTGCCGAGGAGCTCGCGCGCGAGATGGGCGTGGAAGTGGGCGGCGTGGACGCGGTGGGGCGCGCGGATCTGGTGGTGAACTGCACCAGCGTCGGGATGACCGGCGAGGAGATGCCCGTGGATCCGGCGCTGCTCCGCGGCGCGGTGATCGATCTCGCGTACTCCCCGCGCGGGGAGACGGCGCTGATCCGCGCCGCGCGCAAGAAGGGTCTGCGGGCCATCGACGGGATCGAGGTCCTCGTTCACCAGGCCATCGCCTCGCTGGAGATCTGGCTCGGGCGGCCCGGTCTCGGAGAGCTGGCCCCCGAGCTGCGGAAGGCGGCATTGCGATGACGCGGCTGCGCTTCCTCACCGCCGGCGAGTCGCACGGTCCGGCGCTGGTCGGCATCCTCGACGGCCTGCCCGCGGCGCTGGAGCTGCTCGCGGAGCAGATCGAGCGCCACCTCCAGCGCCGCAAGCTGGGCTACGGGCGCGGCGGGCGGATGGCGATCGAGCCGGAGAAGCCGCGCATCCTCGCCGGGGTCCGGCACGGCCGGACGCTGGGAACGCCGCTGGCGGTGCTGATCGAGAACGCCGATCACCCGAAGGCCTGGTCGGAGAGGATGGCGGTGGAGGCGGTGCGCGATCCGGGGAAGCTTGTCTCGCTGCCTCGGCCGGGGCACGCGGACCTCACCGGATCGATCAAGTTCGGCCACCGCGACCTGCGCAATTCTCTGGAGCGGGCCAGCGCGCGGGAGACGGCCATGCGCGTCGCTCTCGCGGCTGCCGCGCGCCGGATGCTGGAGGACCTGGACGTGCGCGTCGGCTCGTGGGTGACCTCGATCGGCTCCGCGCACGCGCGCGACGTCTCCGGGCTCCTCGGCCTGGAGGACGCGGAGGCGCTGGCGCTGCAGGCCGACGCTTCCGCGGTCCGCTGCATCGATCGGGAGGCGGACGAGGCGTTCCGCGAGCAGATCGAGGAGGCGCGCAGCCGCCGCGACACCGTCGGCGGCACCTTCGAGGTGCGCGTCACCGGCCTCGTGCCCGGCCTCGGCAGCTATACCCAGGCCGATCTGCGCCTGGACGGGCTGCTGGCGCGCGCTCTCGCAGGCATCCCGGCGATCAAGGCGGTGGAGCTGGGCGACGGCTGGCGATCCGCCGAGCTGTTCGGGTCGCAGGTGCACGATCCGATGGGGCGCGCCGGCGGCGGCATCACCCGCGACACGAACCACGCCGGCGGGCTGGAAGGCGGCGTCACCAACGGCGAGCCGCTGGTGGCGCGAGCGGCGATGAAGCCCATCGCCACCGTTCCCGCGGCGCTGCGCAGCGTCGACCTGCTCACCGGGGAGGCGGATGCGGCGCACGTGGAGCGCAGCGATACCTGCGCGGTTCCCGCCGCGGCGGTGGTCGGGGAGGCGGTGGTCGCGCTTTGCATCGCGGACGCGCTCTTGACCAAGCTCGGCGGCGACTCGATGGACGAGCTACACGCGGCGCTGCGCCTCGCCTGGCGGCGCGCGCGTCCGCTCGCCGGCCATGTCTGGCTCTGCGGCCTGTCCGGCGCGGGAAAGACCACGCTGGCGCCGCTGCTCGCGTCCGCGCTGGGGTTGCCCTCGGTGGAGATCGACGCGCTGGTCGAGCGCGCCGCGGGGAAGAGCGTCCCCGAGATCTTCGCCTCGGAAGGCGAAGCCAGGTTCCGGGAGCGGGAGACCGAGGCGGTGCGCGCGGCCGCGCGTGGACCGCGCAGCGTGATCTCGCTCGGCGGCGGCGCCCTGGGATCTCGCGCCGTTCGCCTGGCGGTGCGGAAGACCGGACACGTGATCTGGCTGCGCGCGGACGTTCCCATCTGCGCCGAGCGCGCCGCGTCGGGGCGGCCGTTGCTCGCCGGCGATCCTGCGGCACGCCTGGCGGAGCTGGCGCTGGCCCGGCACCCGCTCTACGAGCGGCTGGCCGACGGTATCGCGGACGTGGTGCCGGGGCTTTCACCGCAACAGCTCATGACGCAAGTCGCGGCGATCGTGGCCGCGCTGGAGGCGCAGCGTGCCCACGCTTGAGGTTCGCTTCGCCTCGGGCGCGCGGACCGACTGCGTGATCGAGCCCGGCGCGCTGCAAAGGCTGCCGGAGCTTTGCGCCGCGGCAGGCCTGGGCGGAACCGCCGGCCTGCTCTGCGACGCGCGCCTGGTCCCGCTGCACCGGGCGAAGCTGCAGGCGCTCGCCGCGCATTTCGGCGAGCCGCTGGCTCGGCCGGTGAGCGAGGCGCAGAAGACGCTCGCCGAGGTGGAGGCGATGTGCGAGGTGCTCTCCGCGCGCGGCGTGGGGCGCGACGGCTACGTGGTGGCCGTGGGCGGAGGCGTGCTCACCGATCTGGCCGGGCTGGCCGCGGCGCTGTACCTGCGCGGCGTTCCCTGGGTGAGCGTGCCCTCGACGCTGCTCGCGCAGGTCGACGCAGGCCTCGGCGGCAAGACCGGAGCGAACCTGCGCGCGGGAAAGAACCTGGTCGGGGCCTTCCACCAGCCGCGGCTGGTGGTCTGCGATCCGCGGCTTCTCGCGACCCTGCCGCCGCGCGAGCTGTGGAGCGGGCTGGCGGAGGTGGTGAAGTGCGCGCTCCTCGAGGGCGGCGATCTGCTGGAGCGCTGCGAGCGCGACCTGGACCGGGCGGCTTCGGGAGAGGTGGAGGCGCTGGCGCCGCTGATCGAGGAGTCCGTGCGGCTCAAGGGCCGGATCGTCGCCGCCGACGAGAAGGAGGGCGGCCAGCGCGCATTCCTCAACCTCGGGCACACCGTCGGGCACGCGCTGGAGGCGGCGACGGGCTACGGGCATTTCACCCACGGCGAGGCGGTGGCGCTCGGGCTGCGCGGCACGCTGGCGCTCTGCGACTCCATGCCGGACCGCGACCGCGCCATCAAGCTGGTCGAGCGGCTGCGCGTCGAGCCCGAGCGCAGGCTGGATGCGGAGCAACGCGAGGCCGCGCTCCAGGCGATGACGCGCGACAAGAAAGCGCGCCGGGGCGCGATCCGCTTCGTGCTCCTCGACCGCATCGGCGTGCCCGCGCTGCACGAGGTGAGCGCGGCGCAGTGCAGGGGCGCGCTCGCCGCCGCTCTCGCGTAGACTCGCGCGATGAACATCCTCCTCCTCAACGGACCGAACCTGAACCTGCTCGGCGAGCGGGAGCCGGACATCTACGGGAAGACCACGCTGCCGGAGGTGGAGCAGATGGTGCAGGTGCGCGCCCGCGAGCTGGGGCACGTCGTGCGCGCGTTCCAGTCGAACCACGAGGGCGCGCTGATCGACGAGCTGCACCGGGCGCGGCACTGGGCCAACGGAGTGATCTTCAATGCGGGCGCCTTCACCCACTATTCCTATGCGCTGCGCGACGCGATCACCTCGACCCGGTTGCGGGTGGTGGAGCTGCACATCACGGATATCGCCAAGCGCGACGCCTTCCGGCGCGTGAGCGTGATCGAGGAGGTCTGCGCGCACCGGGTGGTGGGCAAGGGGATCGCCGGGTACCTGGAAGCGCTGGAGTGGCTCGTCCGTTGAGGATCGTCTGGCATTGCGAGGACGTGGTCGGCGCCCGGATGGCCGGCCCGGGAATCCGCGCCGTCGAGCTGGCCCGGCGGCTCGCGCCGCGCCATGAGGTCACGCTCGTCGCGGATGGGGTGGACGAGCTCTCCGCCGAGCCGTTCCAGGGCTCGGGCGATCTCGCGGCCGCGCTGAAAGGCGCGGATGTTTTCGTGGCGCAGGGGTTCGGGTTCCCGCTACAGCATCTGCTGCGGTTCCGGGGCCGGGTGGTGCTCGACCTCTACGACCCGGTGCAGCTCGAGCAGCTGGCGCGGATTGGCGCGTCGCCGACGGCGGAGCAGATCGTGCAAGTCGGGTACGTGCGGCGCCGGCTGCAGTACCTGATCGGCCGGGCGGACCATGTCCTCTGCGCGTCCGGTGCGCAGCGCGCGCACTGGCTGGGGTGGATGGGCGCGTCCGGCCGGCTCTCGCCGCAGGCGCTGGCGGACGATCCCGAGGCTTCGCGGTTGATCGCGGTGGTCCCGTTCGGGCTTCCGGAAGGGCCGCCGCAAAGAGCCGGCTCGCCGCTCCGGACCGCGATCGGGGCCGGGCCAGAGGATCCCGTCGCGTTGTGGTCCGGCGGCCTCTGGGACTGGATGGATCCCGCGCTCGCCGTCAAGGCGACTGCTCTTGCGAGGCAGCGCGTACCGCGCCTGAAGCTGGCTCTGATCGCGGGCCGGCGCCCGGGAACGGCGGCTCCGCCGATGCATGCAGCCGCCGACGAGGCGCGCGACGCGGCCGGACCCGGCGTGCACTTCGTCGACACCTGGATCCCGTACCAGGAGCGCGGCGCCTGGCTGCTCGACGCAGACATCGCCGTATCGGCGCACAAGCCGTCGCTGGAAGCCGAGCTGGCATTTCGCACCCGGCTCCTGGACTGCCTCTGGGCGGCGCTCCCCGCCGCCTGCACGGCAGGCGACGTGCTCGCCTCCGAAGGCGAGCACCAGGGCTGGGCCCGCACCGCGCCAGCTCTCGACACGGCTGCTTTCGCCGACGCCCTGGTCGCGCTCTGTGCTCCTGCGGAAAACCAGCGCGCCCGCGACGCCGCCCGCCACGCCGCAAAGGCCCGCACCTGGCAGCGCTCCGCCGACACCCTCCTCGCACTCCTCGACCAACCCGCCCCCACCCGCCCCCGGCTCTTCGACCGCCAGACCCCCGCCATCGCCGCCGTCTTCGCCCGCAAGGCCCTCCGCAAACTCTTCCGCTAATTCGGGGACACAATACGAAACTCGAGGTGGGGATTCGGGGACACAATACGAAACCAGGTGTGCCAACCTCGCCGACATGCAACGCTCCTCAACTTGTCCCGGGACGGGCCGCACTGCGTCATCAGGATGAGAGACACCAGTCCTCACCTTGCGCAGCGTTGCGCGCGCCCGCCCATTTGCCACCAGGAGTTTCGTATTGTGTCCCCGAAACTCCTAGAGGGCGGAGCGGAGGGAGCGGACCAGGGTGGCGGTGGCGTCGATGCCTTCGGTGTGGTGGAGGGCGACCAGGGCGGAGCCGACGACTACGCCGTCGACCTTCCCCTTCAGGGCGGCGGCCTGGTCGGGGCGGGAGATGCCGAAGCCGACGGCGATGGGGGCCGGCGAGATGGAGCGCAGTTCGGCGAGGCGGGATTCGAGATCGTCGGGCAGCGCGGCCCTGGCGCCGGTCACGCCGGTGACGCTGACGTAATAGACGAACCCGCGGGCCGCGCGAGCGATGCGGGCCGCCCGGTTGGCCGAGGTGGTAGGAGCGATCAGCGGAACGAGATCCAGCCCTTCGGCCGCGAGATCCTCGCGCAGCGGCCCGGCTTCCTCGAGCGGCAGGTCCGGAATGATCGCGCCGCACAGCCCCGCCTCGCGCAGCCCGCGGGCGAACGCGCGGGAACCCATCGACTCGATCGGGTTCATGTAGCCCATCGCCACCATCGGCGCTCGCAGGTGGAGGCGGGAGACCATCGCCAGGAGGCCGCGGATCGTGGTCTTGGCCGCGATGGCGCGCGTGGCCGCCGCCTGCAGCACCGGCCCGTCGGCGATCGGGTCGGAAAAGGGCAATCCCAGCTCGATCACGTCGGCGCCTGCCGCGTCGATGGCCTGCAGCAAGGCAGCGGTGTCGCCGTCCCCGCCCATCGCGTAGCACACCAGCGCGGTGCGGCCCTCGGCGCGCGCCTTCGCGAATGCGTCGGAGAGGCGGCTCATTCGAGGGCCTCGAGGATCGTCGCCAGGTCCTTGTCGCCGCGGCCGGAGAGGTTCACCACGATCAGGCCGCCGCTGACCGAGGGCAGGGCCGCGATGGCATGCGCGGACTCCAGCGCGCAGAGGATCCCTTCGCTGCGCGCCAGCGTCTGGAACGCCTGCAGGGCCTGCGCGTCCGTGGCCGAGAGGATCTTCAGGCGCCCCTGGTCCCGCAGATGCGAGAGCTCCGGCCCGACGCCGGGATAGTCGAGGCCCGCGCTGATCGAATGCGCCTCGGCGATCTGTCCGTCCTCCGTCTGCAGCACGTACGAGCGCGAGCCGTGCAGAACGCCGGGGCGTCCCTTCGCCAGCGACGCCCCGTGCTTCCCGCTCTCCAGCCCGTGCCCCGCCGCCTCCACTCCGTACAGCGCGACCGAGGGTTCGCGCACGAACCGGTGCAGCGCGCCGATGGCGTTCGATCCCCCGCCGACGCACGCCACGACCGCGTCGGGAAGCCGCCCCTCCGCCCGGACGATCTGGTCTTCGATCTCCTCGCCGATGATCTTCTGCAGCTCGCGCACCATCACCGGATACGGATGCGGACCCGCCGCGCTGCCCAGGCAGTAATAGGTGGTGCGCACGTTGGTGACCCAGTCGCGGATCGCCTCGTTCATCGCGTCCTTCAGCGTCCGCGAGCCGGCCTCGACGCTGCGCACCTCCGCGCCGAGCAGCTTCATCCGGTGCACGTTCGGCGCCTGCCGGCGGACATCTTCCGCGCCCATGTAGACGATGCAGTCCAGGCCGAGCAGCGCGCACACCGTCGCAGTGGCGACGCCGTGCTGCCCGGCGCCGGTTTCCGCGATCACCCGCTTCTTGCCCATCCGCCGCGCGAGCAGCGCCTGCCCGAGCGTGTTGTTCAGCTTGTGCGCCCCGGTATGGAGCAGGTCCTCGCGCTTGAGATAGACGCGCCCGGAAAGGCCCAGCGCCTGCGCCAGCCGGTCGGCGCGGAACAGCGGCGTCGGCCGGCCCGCGTACGTCTCGAGAAGAAGCGACAGCTCCGCGCGGTACCCCGCGTCCGCCCGCGCCGCCGTCCAGGCGCGCTCCAGATCGTCGAGGGCGGGAATCAGCGTCTCGGGAACGAAGCGGCCCCCGTACGCGCCGAACCGCCCGCGCGCATCCGGTGGCGCCAGCGTGGGTTCCCCGAGAACGGGCAGCATCTCTTTCATCTCGTAGCCCTCCGCGCAGCGCGCACGAACGCGCGCACGCGCTCGCGGTCCTTGAATCCGTCCTTGCCCTCGATCCCCGACGCCACGTCGACGCCCGACGGGCGCGCCTCGGCGATGGCCTGGGCGACGTTCTCGGCAGTGAGCCCTCCGCCGACGAACAGCTCGCCGCCGTGCAGGGTGCGCGCCTTCGCGGCGAGGGTCCAGGCGAAGTTCTTCCCCGATCCGCCGGCCGGCCCGTCGAGCAGCACCCGCGCGGCGCCCGGCCGCGGCTCGAGCGACGCCTCGGAGACCACTTGGAGGGCGGCGTACAAGGGAAGCGCCGCGCGCGCCGCGGGCCACGCGCCGTGAAGCTGCGCCGCCTGCAATCCGACCTCGCGCGCGATGCGCTCCACCTGCTCGAGCGGCGCGTCGAGGAACACGCCGACGAGAGGGACCTGAGCGGGCAGCGCGTCGCGGATCGCTTTCGCCTCCTCCACGGTCACCCGGCGGCGGCTGGACGGGGCGAAGATCACCCCGATCTCGTCCGCCCCCTCGTTCGCGCAGAGGAGCGCGTCGGCCACGGTGCGCACGCCGCAGAGCTTGATCTTCATGCGCGCACCAGCGCCCGGACCGCGCTCTCGGGATCCGCCGCCGAGGAGAGGGCCTCGCCCACCAGCACCATCGCCGCGCCCTCCGCGCGATAGCGCCGCACGTCGCCGGCGTTGCGCACGCCGCTCTCCGCCACCAGCGGCGCGATGTCGCGGGCGAGCGGCGCGATCCGCGCGAACGTGCCGGAGTCCACCTCCAGCGTCTTCAGATTGCGCGCGTTCACTCCCAGGAGGTCCGGTTCGCAGGCCCGCGCCGCTTCCAGCTCGCTCTCCTCGTGCACCTCGAAGAGCACGGCCATCCCCAGCTCGCGCGCGAGCTGCCGCAGCGGGCGCAAGGTGGCCGTCGGCGCCGCCGCGGCGATGAGGAGGATCGCGTCCGCGCCGTGGGCCCGCGCCTCGCGCACCTGGAACTCGGTGACGATGAAGTCCTTGCGCAGCACCGGCAGCGCGACCGCGCCGCGCGCCGCGCGCAGGTCGTCGAGCGAGCCGCCGAAGTGCGCGCGGTCCGTCAGCACGGAGATCGCCGCCGCTCCGCCCCGCTCGTACGCCTGCGCGAGCCGCGCCGGATCGAGTCCCGGATTGATCGCTCCCTTCGAGGGGCTCGCGCGCTTCACCTCTGCGAGGAGCCCGCTGCGCGGAAACGGCCGCACCGGCGGCGGCTGCACCGGCAGCGCGACCTTCTCCCGCTCGCGCGCATCCGCCACCGCCTGCGCCACCAGCCTCGCCAGGTGGCTCACGTGGCCGCCGCCTTTCGCGCCTGCGACGCCTTCACCAGGCGCTCCAGCCGGTCCAGCGCCGCGCCGCTGTCGATGGCCTTCTCCGCGAGACGCACGCCGTCCTTGATGCTCTCGCAGATCCCCGCCGCCGCCAGCGCCGCGCCCGCGTTGAGCAGGATCGCCGCGCGCCGCGCCCCTTTCTCGCCGCGCAGCACGCCGCGCAGCATCTCCGCGTTCTGCTGCGCATCGCCGCCACGCAACCCTTCCAGCGGCGCCCGCTGCACGCCGGCATCTTCGGGAGTCAGCTCGAACTGCCGCACCGCTCCCTCTCGCACCTCGCAGACCACCGTGGTCCCCTCGGTGGAGATCTCGTCGAGCCCGCCGTGCCCGTGCACCACGAAGGCGCGATCGCACCCCAGCTCCGCCAGCGTCCGCGCCAGCACCGGCACCAGCTGCGGCGAGTACACGCCGAGGAGCTGCCGCCGCGCCCCGGCGGGATTCGCCAGCGGCCCGAGCAAATTGAACAGCGTCCGCAATCCCAGCTCCTTGCGCACCGGAGCGACGTGCCGCATGGCCGCGTGGTGACGGGGGGCGAAGAGGAAGCCGATCCCGCAGTCCTCGATGCAGGCGCCCACCGCCTCCGGCGAAAGCTCGACCTCCACTCCGAGCGCGGTGAGCACGTCGGCGCTGCCGCACTTCGAGGAGACCGCCCGGTTTCCGTGCTTGGCGACGCGCGCGCCGCCCGCCGCGGCGACGAAGGCGGCCGTGGTGGAGATGTTGAAGGTGTGCGACCCGTCGCCGCCGGTGCCGCAGGTGTCGACCAGCCGCTCAGGGGAAACCTCCACGCGCGCCGCACGCGCGCGCAGCGCCTGCGCGGCGCCGGCGATCTCGTCCGGCGTCTCGCCCTTGATCCGCAGCGCCACCAGGAGCGCCGCCATCTGCGCCACCGGCGCGCTGCCCTCGAGCATCGCGTCCAGCGCCGCGGCGGACTGCTCGCGCGAGAGGTGGACGCCCTCCACGGCCAGCTTGATGTGCTCGCGCAGGGGCATCGCTAGACCTCGAGGAAGTTGCGGAGCAGCGTCTGCCCGTCGGGGGTGAGGATCGACTCCGGGTGGAACTGGACCCCGAACACCGGCAGCGTGCGGTGCCGCAGTCCCATCACGATGCCGTCGCGGGTGCGCGCGGAGATCTTCAGCTCG
>JBGQLA010000146.1:0-11034 GCA_041499865.1 Deltaproteobacteria bacterium | reverse complement strand
TGGCGAACTCGCGCAGCCGCGCCGAAGACCCGAGCTGGACCACCCGCAGCTTCTCGCGCGAGGGCGCGTCACCCCGCCAGGAACCTTCCAGCAAGGCGGCCCGGACGTCCTCCATGCGCGCGATCGCCGCGCGGGCGGCCGGCTCCGCCAGATCGGTGAGCAGCACGTAATGGTCGCTCTCCAGCTCGAGGAAAACGCCGCGCGCCGCCGGCGCCTTCTGCACCGGCGCGCAGGCGCAGCCCAGCGCGAGCGCGCAGGTAAGAGCGAGGCGCATGCGCCGGTTCTACGCCACCGCGCCTCCGGCCGGAACCGCCCCTTTCTCGCGCGTTCCCGCGAGCAGGGCCCGCGCGGCCTCCACCGCCTCGCGCGTGCCCGCGAGCGCGAGCACGTCGTTCACGCGCAACTCCTCGTGGCCGGTAGGCACCAGCACGCCCTCGTCGCCGCGCGAGATGGCCAGCACGGTGGCGCCGGTGGTGCCGCGCAGGTTGAGGCTCGCGAGCGTGCGCCCCACTGCGGGGCTGCCTTCCA
This sequence comes from Deltaproteobacteria bacterium, assembly GCA_041499865.1. Classification (GTDB taxonomy): domain Bacteria; phylum Myxococcota; class Myxococcia; order Myxococcales; family 40CM-4-68-19; genus 40CM-4-68-19. Next base: position 10,506 of record JBGQLA010000146.1, on the reverse strand, counting down.
GCAGCGCGAACCGCACCGGCGACCCCAGCCCGGGGAGGACCTGCCCGATCAGCACCTCCGGGTCTTGTCCCTCCGGGGCGGAGACGCCCCGCGCTTGCGAGAACGCCGACGCCAGCACCTGGGCGCCAGCGCGCACGTGACCCTGCAGCTGGTTGACCGAGCGCCAGAGCCGGACGGCGAGGAAGATGAATGCCGCCGAGAAGAGGATGACGGTGGGAGTGAGAGGCAGGAACGCGCGAGCCACGGCGAACAGCGGCAGCCCCAACGCCACCGCGGCCGCGAGCTGGAGCGCGACGACGAGCGCGCGCCGCGGAGCGGCGGCAAGGTCCACTTTCCCGGGGGCGGCGTCGGGCAGCGCATGCGCCGCGAGCGCGATGGCGAGGGCGCCGATCAGGCGCACGATCCCGATCAGGAACGGCGTGGCCAAAGCGATCGCGACCGCCATCGCGGCGACCTCGGCCGCGACCACTCCGAGGCCCGCATGCGCCCGCAGCCAGGCGACCGCGTCGTAGAAGTAGCGGGCGGAGAGGATCAGCACGCCCGCGAGCAGGGCGGCGTCCCCCAGCAGCAGCCGGACCAGGCGCTGCACCCGCGTCTTCCGGGGACCGGGCGCGCGAAGGCCGTCGATCCAGGAGCCGTAGAGCGCCACGAAGGTCTGCAGCGCATGCGGGAGCTTGCGGTCCACCCAGGCGGACACCGGCCCGGAGGCGCGGATCATCCAGGGCGTGGTCAGGGTGGTCGCGGCCGAGACGCTGACGGCCACGGGGTAGAGGAAGTCCCGCACCGCGCCGGTCGCGGTGCCCATCTGCGCGATGAGGAAGGAGAACTCGCCGATCTGCGCCATGCTCATGCTGGAAGCGATCGAGGTGCGCACGCCCGCGCCGGTGAGGAACGCGGGGATCGACACGCCGATGATGCGGCCGACGATCACCACCACCGTGAGCACCAGGATGGGCAGCCAGTTCGCCCGGACCAGGGCCGGGTCGATCAGCATGCCAACGGAGACGAAGAACACCGCCGCGAACAGGTCCCGGACCGGCTCGAGCAGGTGCTCGACGCGCACCCCTTCGCCGGACTCCGCCACCAGCGACCCGGCGATGAAGGCGCCGAGCGCCACCGAGTAGTCGAACCGCTGCGCGAGCAGCGCGAAGGCGAAGCAGATGCCGATGCAGGCGATCCCGGTGGTCTCGGGCCGATCCAGCTTCACCACCGCGCGCACCAGGCGAGGAACGATGAGCACCCCGCCCCCGAACACCACCGCGAGAAAGAGCAGCAGCCGCGCCGCGGTCATCCCCAGCTGTCCGGCGGAGAGGCTTCCCGCCGAGAGCGTGGACAAGGCGGTGAGGAGCAGGATGGCCACCAGGTCCTCGACGATCAGGACCGCCAGCACCAGCTCACGAATCCGTCCCCCGACCTTCATCTCGTTGAAGGCCTTGGCGATGATGGTGGTGCTGGACATCGCCATCATCGCGCCGGCGAACAGGGCCTCGCGCGAGGTCCAGCCGAACAGCTTGCCGGCGACGTCGCCGAGGATGATCTGGACGCTGATCTCGACCAGGGCGACGATGGCCGCGGCCGCTCCCACCCGGATCAGCCTCTTGAAGGTGAACTCCAGGCCGATGCCGAACAGCAGGAGGATGACGCCGAGCTCCGAGAGCCCGTGAATGGTGTCGCCGTCCGCCACCAGCGGGAACGGCACGTACGGCCCGACCAGCAGCCCGGCGATGATGTAGCCCAGCACCAGCGGCTGCCGGAGGCGCTGGAAGATGACCGTGGTGACCGCCGCCACGCAGAGGACGATGGCCAGGTTGGTGAGGAAGACGTTCGCGTGGCCCATGGCGCGCGCAGGTTAACCCATGCGCGGCAGGGGACGAGCGGAAGTGCTATCGGCTGGACGAGGCGACGCGCAAGGCAGCGCGGATCGCGGCGCGCACCGGCGCCGGCACCTGGTCGCCGGGGATCTGCCTGCAGAAGGAGACCGTGCGCTTGAGCGAATCGCAAGCGCTGGCGCAGCTGCGGCAGCGCGAGAGGTGCTCCTCGATGCGGGCGCAGGCAGCCTGATCGATATCCTCGGTCGCGTACGCCGCGAGCTCTCCGGCCAGCTCCGGGCAGGCGGCCTGCGGGGTGCCCGAGGAGAGCACGTCTCCCAGGCGCTCGCGCAGATCCATGCGCGCCCGGTGCAGGCGGCTCTTCAGCGCGCCCACCTCGATCCCGACCACCTTTGCCGCCTCTTCCGCGGAGAGACCCTCCACGTCCCGTAGCACCAGCGCTTCGCGGTACGCCACCGGCAGCGAGAGGATGGCGGCTTGCAGCAGCTGCCCGATCTCGCGGGCGTGCGCGGCCGCGTCGGGCTGCGCCTCCGCGGAGGGCGCCCGCGCGGCAGCCAGCGTCTCCAGCGATTCGGTGCGCTCTGGCTCTCCGGCGGTGCGCCGCCGCGCCCGCACGCAAAAGCTGCGCGCGATCTGGTACAGCCATGTGGAGAGCTGGGCGTCGCCCCGGAATCCCTCGATGTTCCGGAAGGCCGCCAGCAGCGTCTCCTGCAGCACGTCGCGCGCGTCGTCTTCGTTGCCGCACATGCGCAGGCCAAAGCGGAAGACCTGCCGCTCGTGTCGGGCCAGGAGCTCATCCAGCGACGCGCTGTCCCCGGAACGCGCTTTGCGCAGCAACTCCGCGTCGGAAGCCATGGGCCGATGATAAGGCCCCCGCGGGCACCATGAACCCTTTTCGCTCGCTCCCGGCTCCGACATTGTGTCCCTTCGGAGGGACCGGAAGCAGGGAGAGCGATGCGATTCGCATGGATGGCGCTGTTGGCGGCGGGGTGCGCGGCACAGGCGCATCCCGAGGTGGCGGCGGCGCGAACACCCGTTGCGGTGGAGGTGATCCGCGGGTCGCTCGCTCCGGCGCCGCGCTGGGTTGCGGGCACGGTGGCGGCAGCAGATCACGCCACGATCTCCACGCGGACGGCTGCGACCGTGGAGCGCGTCCTCGTGCGGGAGGGCTCGCGGGTGGCCAGCGGCACCGTCCTGGTCCGCCTGGCCGATCGCGACGTGCGCGCCCAGCTGGAGGCCGCACGGATCGGGCTGGCCGCCGCGCAGGCGAACGAGCGCCGGGTGCGCGGGCTGGTGGAGTCGGGCCATGCGCCGCCGGCGCAGCTCGATCCGCTGGTCGCCCAGCGCGCCCAGGCGGAAGGACAGGTCGCGTCGCTGCGCGCGGCGCTTTCGTACAGCGAAGTCCGCGCGCCCTTCGCCGGCGTGGTGCTGGCGAAGAAGGTATCCGCCGGCGACCTGGTGGCCCCGGGGCAGCCGATGATCGAGCTGGTCGGCGCCGGTCTCGAGATCGTCGCCGGAGTTTCGGAGCTCGAGTCGCGCGCCGCGGAGCCCGGAATGGAGCTGCCGTTCGCCGCGGGCGAGCTGCGCGGCGTCGCGCGCGTCTTCGCGCTCAGCCCCGGCTCGGACGCGATCTCGCATCGGGGGACGCTCCGCGCCACCGTCGTCACCAGCTCCGGGCCGCTGCGTCCGGGCGATTTCGCGCGCTTGCAGCTTCCGTCCGCGAGCGGCGAGGAGCGCATCTGGGTGCCGCGCTCGGCGGTGGTGCGGCGCGGAGACCTCGCCGGCGTCTTCGTCGCCGCGAACGGCCACGCCGAGCTGCGCTGGCTGGCGATGGGCGAGGATCGCGGCGACCCCGTGGCGGTGCGCGCGGGGCTGACGGAGTCCGACGCCGTGGTGAGAAGCCCGGGCACCCTGCGCGACGGCGACGCGGTGGAGTCGCGCGATGTCCGCTGAAGGGCGGGGCATCGCCGGGCGCATCGCCGGCGCCTTCCTCAACAGCAAGCTGACGCCGCTCCTGATCGTCGCGTCCATCGCGCTCGGCGTATTCGCGGTCGCGCTCACGCCGCGCGAGGAGGAGCCGCAGATCGTCGTGCCGATGGTGGACGTGATCGCCCCTTTGCCTGGCGCCACCGCCGTGGAGGTGGAGAACCAGCTCGCCACGCCGCTGGAGCGGCGTCTTTGGGGGATCCCCGGCGTCGAGTACATCTACAGCACGAGCCGCAGCGATGGGGCGCTGGTGACGGTCCGGTTCAAGGTCAACGAACCGCTCGAGTCCAGCCTCCTCAAGGTGCGGCAGGAGATCGACGCGCATCCGGAGCTGCTGCCGGCCGGCGCCGCGCGGCCGACCGTGCGCCTCTTGACCATCGACGACGTGCCCTTCCTCACCCTCACGCTGCACGGCGGCGACCTGCCGGCGGGAGTGCTGCGGCAGCTCAGCGAGGAAATAGCGCGGGAGATCGCGCAGGTCCCGGAGGCCGCGCAGGTGCAGGTCCTCGGTGGGGCCCGGCGCGTGGTGCGCGTCGAGCCCGATCCACAGCGCCTCCGCTCGTTCGGGGTCTCGCTCGCCGAGGTGCAGCAGGCGTTGCAGCGAGCCGAAGCGCAGCTTCCGGCCGGCGAGCTGGTCTCGCCCGGCGCCCGCATCCTGCTGCGCGGCGAAGGCTTCGTACGAACCGCGGCGGAGCTGCGCAAGCTCGTGGTGGCCACGCGCGCCCAGCAGCCGGTCCTGCTCGAGGACGTGGCCCAGGCGACGGACGGGCCGGAGCCCGATCCCGCCGTCATCCTCACCGCCTCGCGGGAGACGGGCGCGTTCGAGCAGGCGGTGTCGATCGCCGTCGCGAAGCGGAAGGGCACCAACGCTACCGCGCTGGCGAAGCGGATCGCCGCCAAGGTCGAGGCGCTGCGCGGCGGCGTGATCCCCAGGAGCGTCCAGGTGGACGTGACGCGCAACTATGGTGATACGGCGGCGGAGAAGTCGAACGAGCTGATCGAGCACCTCCTCATCGCCACCCTCTCGGTGATCGCCTTGATCGGCCTGGCCATGGGCTGGCGCTCGGCGGCGGTGGTGGGCGTGGCCGTTCCGGTGACGCTCGCGCTGACGCTGCTGCTCACGTACCTCTTCGGGTACACGCTCAACCGGGTCACGCTCTTCGCCCTCATCTTCTCCATCGGCATCCTGGTCGACGACGCCATCGTGGTGGTGGAGAACGTCCATCGCCATCTGCACCTGCCCGGGCCGCGCCGCAGCTTCGCGCGCACCGTCCTCGACGCGGTGGACGAGGTGGGCAACCCGACCATCCTCGCCACCTTCGCCGTGATCGCCGCCATCCTGCCCATGGCGTTCGTGCGTGGATTGATGGGGCCGTACATGCGACCGATCCCGGTGGGCGCGAGCGCCGCGATGATCTTCTCGCTGGCGATCGCCTTCATCCTCAGTCCCTGGGCGGCGCTGAGGGTCTTCCGCCGCGAAGCGCGGCTGGGCAAGATGGACCCCACCGGCATGCACCCGAGCGACCCCGCGCGCGATCCGCCGGACCCGGAGGCCGACGAGCCCTCCGCGCATCCCGAAGTGCTGCCGGAGACCCGGCTCACGCGGGCGTACCGCAGGGTGATGGGCGCGCTGCTGCGATCCGCAAAAGTGCGCTGGGGCTTCCTCGGCGGCATCGTGGTGCTGCTCGGCGGCGCGATGGCGCTGGTGGCGACGGGCGCGGTCAAGGCAAAGATGCTGCCCTTCGACAACAAGCGGGAGCTGCAGATCCAGGCTGACCTGCCGGCGGGCACTCCGCGCGAGGACGCGCTCGCCCTCGGCCAGCGCCTGGCGCGGCGGGTCCTCCAGGAAAGCGAAGTGCGCGACGTGCAAGTGCACTCGCTTGTGGCGGCGCCGTTCACCTTCGTCGGCATGGTGCGGCACAGCTTCCTGCGCGACGCGCCCGAGCAGGTCGACCTTCAGGTCAATCTACTCCCCAAGGGCGACCGCAAGGCGCAGAGCCACGCCATCGCCACGCGCATCCGGCCCGCGCTCGAGGAGCTTGCGCACGCCGCCGGCGCGCGGCTCAAGGTGGTGGAGATCCCTCCCGGGCCGCCGGTGCTCGATACGCTGGTAGCGGAGGTCTACGGCCCGAGCGCCGCGGAGCGCGACGGGTACGCGCGCACCGTGCTCGAGGCGTTCCAGTCCACACCGGGCGTCGTCGACATCGATTCCAGCCTGAACCCCACCGCGCCGACGCTGGCCCTGGTCCTCGACCGCGAGAAGGCGTCGCTGCACGGGGTGCAACCGTCCGCGGTCGTGGAGACGCTCGCGGCGGCGGGGGCCGGGGCGACGCTGGGATCGTTCCACGTCGAGCATGCGTCGTCGATGGTGCCGGTGGTGCTGCAGCTTCCGGCGGCGCGCCGTGGCCTCGCCGACGTGCTTTCGCTGACCGTGCCCGGGGCGCGGGGACCCGTCCCGCTCGGCGAGCTGGTGCGGGAAGCGCCCGGACGCGAGGCGCCGGAGATCTTCCACAAGAACCTGATGCCGGTCAGCTACGTGTTCGCGGACATCGCGGGCGAGATCGAGAGCCCGGTCTACGCGCTCTCGGCGCTGAACAAGAAGCTGGGCGACTCGGTGCCGCGGTACGGTCTCTCGCAGCCCCCCGATTCCGAGCGCGTGTCCCTGAAGTGGGACGGCGAGTGGCACATCACCCTGGAGGTCTTCCGCGACCTGGGCATCGCCTTCGCCGCGGTGCTCGTGCTCATCTACGTCCTGGTGGTGGGCTGGTTCCAGAGCTTCACCATCCCGCTCGTAATCCTGGTCCCGATTCCGCTCAGCCTGATCGGCATCATCCCCGCGCACGGCCTCGCCGGCGCCTTCTTCACCGCGACCAGCATGATCGGCTTCATCGCCGGCGCCGGCATCATCGTGCGCAACAGCATCATCCTGGTGGACTTCATCGAGCTGAAGCTGCGCGAGGGGATGCCGCTCGCGCTGGCGGTGGAGGAAGCGGGCGTAGTGCGCTTCCGGCCGATGCTGCTCACCGCCGCCGCCGTGATGGTCGGCAGCGCGGTCATGCTCGCCGACCCCATCTTCCAGGGGCTGGCGATCAGCCTGATGGCGGGCGAGGTGACCGCGACGCTGCTCTCGCGCCTGGCCGTTCCCGTCCTCTATTACCTGGTGGCGCGCAGGGGCCGCGCCGCCGCGCTGCAGCGCGAAGGCGCGTCGATGCAGGAAGCCGTTCCCCATCCCCTGCCGCAGCTCGCGGCGATCCATGGAGGTATGCAGTGACGGTGCAGAGAGCAGTCCTCGCGTTCGCGGGAAGCATGATCCTCGTGAGCCTGGTCCTGACGCGGTTCGTCCATCCCGGGTTCATCTGGCTGACGGCGTTCGTGGGCGCGAACCTGTTGCAGAGCGCGTTCACCGGGTTCTGCCCGCTGGCGATCCTGCTGCGCAAGGCCGGATTGCAGGATGGGGCGACATGGCGGGCCTCGGTATCGCCGTAGAGATGGCGTTCTGCTAGCTTCGCGCCTCCCCGCTGCCCAGGAGGTGCCATGAGATTCGCTGCCGCAGCGCTGATCGCCGCCCTCTCCTTCTCCGCGAACGCCAAGCAGACGGTCCGCATCGCGTTCATCGGCCCGCTCACCGGCGGCAACTCCGCCATCGGCCTCGGCGGCCGCAACTCCGCTGACCTGGCCGTGCGGCTGCGCAACGCCGACCCGAAGGCGAAGTACCAGTACGAGCTCCTGGTCCTCGACGACGAGTGCAAGCCGGACGCGGGCGTGCAGATGGCCACCAAGGCCGGCTCCGACCGCACCATCGTCGCCGGCGTGACCCACTACTGCTCGGTGGTGGCGATGGCGACCGTGGATACGTTCCACCGCTTCGGGCTGCCCACCGTCATCTGGGGCGCGGTGCTTCCCGACATCACCTACGCAAACAACTTCAAGGAGATCCACCGCGTCAACGGCACGATGATCAACCAGAACGACACCAACGCGAAATTCATGGCCGACCACGGCTACAAGAAGGTGGCGGTCATCCACGACACGACCGACTACGGCAAGGGCCACAACAAGTACTTCAGCCAGTTCTTCCAGAAGGACGGCGGGCAGATCCTCGCCACCTTCGGCGTCACCGCCGACCAGCAGGACTTCACCGCCGAACTGACGCAGATCAAGGCCCTGAACCCGGAGGCGCTCTACTTCGGCGGGCTGACGCCCATCGGCGTCCGCATCCGCGCGCAGATGGACAAGCTCGGGCTGAAGGCGCAGTTCGACGGCACCTCGGGCATCGTGAACGACGACTTCATCAAGGCGCTCGGGCCGCTCGCCGAAGGCTCGCTCGCCTTCCGCGAAGGCGCGCCCGCCGAGAAGCTGCCCGGCGGCAAGAAGCTCCTCGAGGACTACAACAAGCAGGGCTACGGCAATCCGCCCGAGGCCTACGGTCCCTTCGCCTACGCCGCCGCGGAGCTCCTGATGGACGCCATCGAGAAGGTGGGGCCGGACCGCAAGAAGATCATCGCCGAGCTGGCGAACGTGAAGGACCGCGACTCGATCGTCGGGAAGATCACCTTCGACGACCACGGCCAGAACACGGTGCCCGCGATCACCAGGTACGTCGTCCAGGACGGCAAGTGGCTGACCTGGGAGGAGAGCGAGTACGCGAGCGGGAAGCGCAAGCTCGTCGGCAAGTAGCCATGTCTCCCAGCCTGCTCGCGCAGTACGTGATGAACGGCGCGATGCTGGGCATGATGTACGCGCTCGTCGCCGTGGGGTTCACGCTCTTCTTCGGCGTGCTGGACATCATCCAGTTCGCCCACGGCGACGTGGTCGCGGTCGGCGCGTTCGCCGGCCTCGCGGCGTGGACGCTGCTCACCGCCGCCGGGGTGACCTCTCCGACGGTGCTGCTGCTGGCGGTGATCCTGGTCGCAGCCCTCGCCACCGCGCTGCTCGGCGCCGTCGTCGCCCGGTTCATCGTGCTGCCGGTGAAGAGCGCCCCGCAGCTCAACGTGCTGCTGGTCACGCTGATGGGCGGAACGGTGCTGCGCGAGTCGATCCGCCTCTTCTATCCCGGCGGATCGCAGCCGCAGCTCTTCCCGGCGCTGCTCCCCACCTCGGGCTGGAACTTCGGCGCCTTCCACCTCCGGTTCGACAACGTGATCCTGCTGGTGTGCGGCGCGCTCCTGATCGCCGGGACCCACCTCCTCATCAATCGCACCCGGTTGGGACTCGCCATCCGCGCGGTGGCGCAGGACGAGGAGACGGCGCGCACCATGGGCATCGATTTCAAGCGCGTGGTGCTGGTCACGTTCGCGCTCGGGTCCGCGCTCGCCGCCTTCGCCGGCGTGATGGACGGCCTCTACTACAACGAGGTGTTCTTCGGGATGGGCCTGTTGCTCGGCGTGATCGGCTTCGCGGCGGCGATCCTCGGCGGCCTGGGCAACCTCTACGGCGCGATCGTGGGCGGGTTCCTCTTCGCCGCCCTGCAGACCATCGGGGCCGTCGCGCTGCCCTTCGCCAGCGCCTACAAGGACGTCTTCGCGTTCGGCGTGGTGATCCTGCTGATGGCGCTGCGGCCCACCGGCCTGATCGGCGAGCGCACGAGCGAGCGGGTATGAGATCCGCGGCAGGCCCCGTCCTGCTCACCGCGGTGATCACCCTCTTCGCCTGGCTCCTGCTGCGGGCGGAATCACAGGGCGAGATCGCGCTGCTGATCGCCATCGCGGTCGCCGGGGGCGTGATCGCCCTGCGCACGCGCCTGCTGGCGCCGCTCGTCCGCGCTCTGGATGCGCACGAGGGGCTTGCGCAGGGGCTGGCGGTGGCCGCCGTGGCGGTGCTCGCGCTGCTCTTGCGGGAGGACGACTTCGCGCTCCTGCTCCTGGTCCGCGTGCTGATCGTGACCGTTGCCTGCCTGGGCCTCAACGTGCAGTTCGGCTACGCGGGCGTGGTCAACTTCGCCGGCGCCAGCTTCTTCGGTGTTGGCGGGTACACGGCGGCGGTCCTCTCCCGCGTTGCCGGCCTGCCCGACGCCGTCGTTCTCCTCGCCGGCGGCGCCGCGGCGGCCCTGAGCGGCACCGTGCTCCTGCTCCCGATCCTGCGCACGCGCGGCCACTACGCCGCGCTGATCACCATCGCTTTCGCCCTCCTCTTCCGCACATTCCTGGAGGTGAACGACTCCCTCGGCGGACCGCAGGGCCTGAAGCTTCCGGAGATGGTGATCGGACCTTTCCACTTCAACGAGTCCGTCGCCATCGGGGCCTTCGAAGGCTCCTTCTACCTCCGCTACCTCGTCGTCGCGCTCCTGCTCCTGGTGCTGGCCTTTGGGCTCGTCCAGCGCCTCGAGCGCTCCTGGATCGGCGTGACGCTCGATGCGGTGCGGCTCGACGAGACCGCGGCCGCCACTTTCGGCCTGAACATCGCGCGCTGGAAGATCGCCGCCTTCACCTTGGGGAACTTCATCACCGGCGTGGCCGGCGCGCTCTCCGCGTTCATGATCGGCTTCATCGCCCCCAACAACTACACGTTCGCCGAGTCGCTGATCTTCGTCTCCATCCTGCTGCTGGGCGGAATCGGGAATCCCTGGGGCGTCGCGCTGGCGTCGGCGATCGTGATCCTGCTCCCGGAGAAGCTCCAGATCATCCAGGAGTACCGGTTCCTGATGTTCGCCACTCTGGTCGTGCTGGTGCTCCTCTTCCGGCCGGTGGGCCTG
>JBGQLA010000145.1:0-11059 GCA_041499865.1 Deltaproteobacteria bacterium | reverse complement strand
GTAGTTCTTCGTCTGCGCCAGCGCCTCGCGGATGGAGGGGCCAGTGACGTCCTTGGCCCGCTTCATCCCGTCGAAGAGCATCCCGGCGGCGTCATAGGCCTGCGCCGCCAGCGAGTCCGGCACCTGGCCGCCATACTCCTTCTTGAACTTGGTCACGAACTCCTGGATGCGCGGGCTCGGGTCGTCGACCGAGTAGTGGTTGGAGAAGTAGCTGCCCTCCAGCGCCGCGCCGCCGATCTCGTACAGCTTCTCGCTGTCCCAGCCGTCGCCTCCGAGCAGCGGGACCGTCAGGCCCACCTCGCGGGCCTGCCGGGCGATCAGGCCGACGTCGGTGTAGTAGCCGGGGACGTAGAGCGCCTGGGGCGCGGCGCCCTTGATGTTGGTGAGCTGGGCCTTGAAGTCCACGTCGCCCGACGAGTAGCTCTCGTTGTCGACGATCTGCCCGCCCATCTTGGTGAAATTGTCGTTGAACACCTTGGCGAGGCCGACCGAGTAGTCGTTGCGCACGTCGCGGAGGATGGCGGCCTTCTTCAGCTTCAGCGTCTCGGTGGCGAACTTCGCCATCACGTAGCCCTGGAAGGGATCGATGAAGCAGGCGCGGAAGATGTAGTCGCCGACCGCGGTGACCTTCTCGTTGGTGGAGGAGGGCGAGACCATCGGCACCTTGGCGGCCTGCGCTTTCGGGGCCATGAACAGGGATCGGGTCGACGCGACCTCGCCGAGCAGCGCAACCACGTGCTCGCTGGAGATCAGGCGGGTCGCCGCCGTTGCGGCCTCTTCCGGCTTGCCCTCGTCGTCGAGGGCGATCACCTGGATCTGCCGGCCCTTGATCCCGCCCGCGCCGTTCACCTCTTTCACCGCGAGCTGGATGCCCCGATCGCTGGAGGTGCCGAACGTCGCCTCCGTCCCCGTCATCGAGCCCACTTCGCCGACCTTGATCACCCCTGTATCAGCGGCACCCACGTTTCCGCCGCCCTGCTCTTCCTTCTTGCAACCGATGGTGACGGCGAGCACGCAGACGAGAAGTTTCGCGGAGATGCGGCGCATGGGGGTGCTCCGTGCAGAGGGCAAAAAGCGAGCCTGCTTAACATTGTGGTCCCAGGGGATCAACCTTGCCGTTGCGGGGGGCGCATCGTAGGCTCCCAAGGTGTCCGCTCCCCGCATCCTGGTCGTGGACGACAACCCGGAGCTGCTCACACTCCTCTGCTCCGCATTCGAGGAGGCCGGGTACGAGGTCCAGAAGGCGCTGCGCGGCCGAACCGCGCTGGACCTGGCGCGAAAAGAGAAGCCGGACCTGGCGGTGATCGACGTGCTGTTGCCCGATCTGATGGGCTTCGACGTCGCCGAAGGGCTGCGGCGCCTGGGCGTCCCGTTCGTCTTCATGTCGGGCGTGCACAAGGGCGGCCGGACCGCCGCGAACGCGCTGGAAAAACATGGCGCGCTGGCCTTTTTCGAGAAGCCGTTCGAGCGGACGGCCCTCCTTGCCGCGGTGCGCAAGGCAGTCCCGGTCGCCACGCCGTCCCGCGACGACCAGGCCTTCGACGTGGAGGCCGGGCCACAGGTCGCCGAGGCCGCGGAAGCGATGCAGCTGACTGCGCGGATCGATCTGCAGAGCGGCTCCTTGCGCGGCACCTCCCCGGTCCGGCTGCGGCCGATGGACCGCGACCAGGTGGCGCGCATGCGCGAGCGCGGCACGCCGGCGCCGCCGGTCATGCAGCCGAAAGTGCAGGCTGCGCGAGTGCCGACCGGGCCGATCACCGCGGCGGGGAGCGAGCCCCCGCTGCTCCAGCCGCTGGACGAGAAGGGCGGCATCCGTCGCGGAGAGCTCAGGGACAACCTTCCCCACCTGCTCGCCGCTTTCTACAACGCCAAGGAAACCGGCGAGCTGGGCCTGATGAAGGGGCAGGTGAAGAAGATCATCTTTTTCGAGGCGGGATTCCCCGTGTTCGCCCTCTCGAACCTGGTCGCTGACCGCCTCGGGCAGTTCCTGGTCCGGGCCGGGAAGATCGACGAGCAGACGCTGAAGCAGGCCGCCGACGACGCGGCTGCCTCGCGGCGGCGCACGGGCGACGTGCTGATCACGCTCGGCGCGCTCACCGAAGAGGAGCGCCTCTATTACGTCGGGCAGCAGATCAAGAGCATCCTCTACTCGGTGTTTGCCTGGGAAGAAGGCGTGTTCACCATCTCCTTCCAGGCCCGCGCCCGGAAGGAAGCGATCAAGCTCGACATCCACCCCGCGAACCTGATCCTCCGCGGCGTGAAGAAGCTCTACAAGCCGGAGCGGCTCAAGCGGCTGATGCCGCCCCAGGCTCGCCCCACCCCCAGCCAGGATCCCTCGTTCAACCTCAGCGACGTCGAGCTGCAGGCCTGGGAGGCGCACCTCTTGCCCCGCTGCGATGGCAGCCGGACGGTGGCGGAGCTGGTGAAGCTCTCCGGCAAGGCGGAGAACGACGTGCTCGGCATGCTGGTCGCCCTCACTTCCTTGCGGGTGCTCGAGCTGCGCTAGGCGCTGCGGCCGAAGGCCGCTTTGCGCCTCTGCAGTTGCTGCGTGTTCGCGAGGAGGCGCGAACACGGCTCAAAATCGGGGCCGTGAAATGTGCCGGTTTTCGCGCCTTGACACCTCGGCGCGCTCGCCATACACGTCCGCGCCTGCAATGATCCCCCTCGGCACGCAGGCGGGCCCGGTCGAGAGTCCGTTCACCCCGGAGCAGCAGCAGCGATTCGACGCCGGCCTTGCGCGGGCCATCGCCAAGTATCCACCGGACCGGCGGAAGGCGGCGCTGCTCGCCGCGCTGCATCTCGCCCAGGACGAGCTGGGATGGCTCCCGGATCCGGCGATGGCGTACGTCGGGTTCCGCCTGGACGTCCCGCCCGTGCGCGTGCGCGAGGTGGTCACCTTCTACACGATGTACCGGCTCCGTCCGGTCGGGCGGCACCACATCGGCGTGTGCAACTCGATCTCCTGCTGGGCGATGGGCTCGGAGAAGATCCTGAAGCACTGCTCCGAGCTGCTCGGCATCCACCCCGGGGAGACGACGCGCGACGGGCAGTTCTCGCTGGAGGAAGTGGCCTGCCTGGCGGCCTGCGGGAACGCGCCGGCGGCGCTGGTGAACAACTACTTCTACGTCGAGAACGTCACGCCCGAATCGATGGGCGCGCTGATCCGCGACCTGCGCGAGAAGCCCGGCAAGGAGATGGCGAAAGGCCCCCTGCCGCGCCTGCCCGATCCGCACCTGCACCTGGAGAGCCAGGGCGCTCCGCAGGCCACCGGGACGCTGGGCGAGCCCGCCGTCTCCACCCACCCCGAAGCGGGCAGCACGGAGCCGCGCTGATGGCCGGCCCGAAGATCCTCACCAAGGACTGGGACCAGCCTTCGAGCTGGTCGCTCGACGTCTACCGGCGGGGCGGCGGATACCAGGCGCTCCCCAAGGCGCTGAAGCTGCAGCCGCAGCAGATCGTCGACGAGGTGGTGAAGTCCAACCTGCGCGGCCGCGGCGGCGCGGGGTTCCCCACCGGGATGAAGTGGAACTTCGTCCGCAAGGAGACCAGCTCCCCCAAGTACCTGGTGGTGAACGCGGACGAAGGGGAGCCCGGCACCTTCAAGGACCGCGAGATCCTCCTGCGCAGCCCCCACCTCTTCGTCGAGGGCCTGATCATCGGCTGCTACGCCGTCGACTGCCATCTCACGTACGTGTACTGCCGCGGCGAGTTCCGCGACAGCGCGATGGTTCGGCTGCAGCAGGCGATCGACGAGGCGTACGCGGCCGGGTTCGCGGGCAAGAACATCCTCGGGTCGGGCTTCGACCTGGAGATCCACGCGGTCTTCGGCGCCGGCGCGTACATCTGCGGCGAGGAGACCGCGCTGCTCGAGTCGCTGGAGGGGCGCAAGGGCTATCCCCGCCTGAAGCCGCCGTTCCCGGCGAACGCCGGCGGCGGGCTCTTCAAGCAGCCCACCGCCGTGAACAACGTCGAGACGCTGGCGAACCTGCCGGTGATCGTCACCCTGGGCGGCGACGAGTACAGCAAGATCGGGCTGGTGCCGAAGAACGGCGGCACGCGCTTGTTCGCGGTCAGCGGCCACGTGAAGAAGACCGGCGTGTTCGAGGCGCCGATGGGCATCAGCTTCAGGGCGCTCCTCGACGAGTACTGCGGCGGGATGCGCCAAGGCTCGACGCTGAAGGCGATCATCCCCGGCGGCGGCAGCTCCGCGATCATGACCGCGGCGGAAGCGGAGTGGGCGAGCGACTTCGACACGCTGAAGGCAAAGAAGACGATGGCCGGCTCGGGCGGGGTGGTCTACCTCGACCAGTCGGTGAACATGGCGTACGCCCTGGCGAATCTGATGACCTTCTACGCGCACGAGAGCTGCGGGCAGTGCACGCCCTGCCGCGAGGGCACGGCCTGGCTCTCGCGCCTGCTGGACAAGATCGTTGCCGGAAAGGGCCACAAGCGGGACGTGGACAACGTCCACCAGATCGCCCGGCAGATGGAGATGAAGACCATCTGCGCGCTGGCGGACGGCGCCGCCATGCCGGCGAAGAGCTACATCGAGAAATTCCGCGCGGACTTCGACGCGCTGGTGCGAGGCTGACGTGGCCGAGGCGATCCTCTTCTACCTCTTCGCCATCGGCGTGCTGGTCGCCGGCGCACAGGTGATCTTCCGGCGCAACCCCATCTACGGCGCGCTTGCCCTGGTGGGCTGCTTCTTCTTCCTCGCCGGGATCTACGTGCTGCTCGCGGCGCACCTGATCGCGATTCTCCAGATCATCGTCTACGCGGGCGCGGTGATGGTGCTCTTCGTGTTCGTGATCATGCTCCTCAACCTCAAGGAGGAGGAGCTGGGCGAGGCGCGCTGGACGGCCTGGAAGGCCATCGGTCTCGCCGCGGTGGTCGCGGGGACCGGCGTGATCGCCTGGAGGGCGCTGGGGCCCGCGTATCCGGGTGCGCCGGCGATCGACAACGCCTCGCTGCAGACCCGCTGGGGCGCTTTCGGCGGCGTGAAGGCGGTGGGCTACACGCTCTACATCGGCTCCCTGCTCCCGTTCGAGCTCACCTCGCTGCTGCTGCTGGTGGCGGTGGTGGCGGCGGTCGTCGTCGCCAAGGGGAAGATCTGATGGACTTCTTCCACGCCCACCAGGCGCAGCACTATCTCGTGCTCGCGGCGCTGCTCTTCGCGCTCGGCGCGGCGGGCGTGGTGCTGCGGCGCAACGCCATCATCGTCCTGATGAGCATCGAGCTGATGCTCAACGCGGTGAACCTCACCTTCCTCGCCTTCTCCCGCTTCCCCCTGGTTCCCAACTCGCCGATGGGCAGCTTCCTCTCGGGCCACGCGGCGGTGTTCTTCGTCATCGCCACCGCCGCCGCAGAGGCCGCGGTGGGCCTGGCCATCATCATCGCCGTCTTCCGCAGCCGCACCTCCGTCAACGTCGACGAGTTCGACACCCTGAAGCTCTAGGAGAGAGAGTGGAAGTCTCCTGGCTGCACCTGGTCCCGCTTCTCCCGCTGATCGGGGCCGCGATCTGCGGTCTCGCGGGGCGGTGGCTGCCCAAACCCTGGCTGTACGCCGTGGCGCTGGTCTCGGTGCTGCTCTCGTTCCTCATCGGGCTGCGCGCATTCATCGGCCTCGGCGAGGACGTGCAGCTCTTCCACGACCTCGCATTCAACTGGTTCTCGGCCGGGTCGCTTCGGGTGGACATGGGGTTCACCTTCGACCGGCTTTCCGGCGCGCTGACGCTGGTGGTGACCGGCGTGGGGTTCCTCATCCACGTCTACTCGGTCGGGTACATCGACGAGGACCCCGGCTACTGGCGGTACTTCGCCTACCTGAACCTGTTCGTCGCCGCGATGCTCGCGCTGATCCTCGGCGACAACCTGGTCGCGCTGTTCGTCGGGTGGGAAGGCGTCGGCCTCTGCAGCTATCTGCTGATCGGCTACTGGTACACCGACGAGGAGAAGGCCTACGCGGGGCGGAAGGCGTTCATCGTCAATCGCATCGGCGACTTCGGGTTCCTGATCGGCATCTTCATCCTCTTCCGGCAGACGGGGACGGTGAGCATCTCGCAGATCAACGCGGCCGTGCTCCCGCTGGGCATCGCCTCCTGGGCCGCGCTCTGCCTTTTCATCGGCGCGACCGGCAAGAGCGCGCAGCTTCCGCTCTACGTCTGGCTCCCCGACGCGATGGCGGGCCCCACGCCCGTCTCCGCGCTGATTCACGCGGCCACGATGGTGACCGCCGGCGTGTACATGGTGGCGCGGCTCAGCCACCTGTACGTGTCCGCGCCGGGAGTGCTGGCGGTGGTGGCGGTGGTCGGCGTCCTCACCGCGCTCTGGGCGGCGCTGATCGGCACCTCCCAGAACGACATCAAGAAGGTTTTGGCGTACTCGACGGTGTCGCAGCTCGGGTTCATGTTCATCGGCGTGGGCGTCGGCGCCTTCTTCGCCGGCACGATGCACTTGATCACGCACGCCTTCTTCAAGGCCTGCCTGTTCCTCTGCTCGGGCGCGGTGATCCACGGGCTGCACGGCGAGCAGGACATGCAGAAGATGGGCGGGCTGCGCCGGTACATGCCGTCGACGCGGATGACGTTCCTCATCGCCACCATCGCGATCACAGGCATCTTTCCCATCTCCGGCTTTTTCTCCAAGGACGAGATCCTCGGGCAGGCGCTGCACACGCGCGCCTTCGGCTTTCTTACCCTGACGCCGGGCGGGAGCGCGCACCTGACCTGGCTCGGGCCGCTGATCTATCTGGTGGGATCGTTCGCCGCGTTCCTCACCAGCTTCTACATGTGGCGCTGCTACTTCCTCACCTTCTCGGGCGAGTACCGCGGCCCCGAGAGCGTGCACCCGCACGAGAGCCCGCCGGTGATGACCTGGCCCTTGTGGATCCTGGCGGGCCTCTCCGTCGTCGCGCTGGTGATCGGCCTCCCGCAGGCCTGGGTCCACGGCACCGCGCTGCAGGGCTGGACCTGGGAGCACTTCAGCGAAGGGCTCTTCTCCCGCCCGCGCGGGGGCGCGCCCGAGGAGTTCTCGCCGTATCTCGGCTACGGCATCGCGCTGCTCGTCGGGTGGGCGGGGTGGGCGTGCTCGTACGCGCTCTATTACAAGCGCGGCCTGGCGGGAGACGAGGCGCTGACGGCGCACATCCGCGGGCTGCGCAAGACCTTGGCGAACAAGTTCTACGTGGACGAGTTCTATGGCTGGGCGTTCGTCCGCCCGATGTGGCGGTTCGCCCGCGGGCTCTGGCGGGTGGTCGACGCGACCCTGATCGACGGGCTGTTCGTCAACGGCATCCCCGCACTGATCGCCTGGATCGGCGCGCTGGCGCGCAGGTTCCAGAACGGCGACGTGCAGCGCTACGCGGCGGTCACCGCGCTCGGCGTCGCCGCGCTGCTCTACGTCTTCCTGGTGAGGGGCTGAGATGAGCTACGTCGAGTCCCATCTCCTCACGCTCGTCACCTTCCTCCCGGTGATCGGCGCCGTCCTGGTCGCGCTCCTGCCGCGCGGAGAGGGCGGGCAGCACAAGGGCGTCGCTTTCTTCTTCAGCCTGCTCACCTTCCTGCTCTCGCTCCTGCTCTGGACCGGCTTCCGCCCCGGCGCCGCGCGCTACGCGTTCGAGCAGAAGACGGAATGGGCGCCGGCGCTCGGCATCAGCTACCACGTCGGGCTCGACGGGGTGGCGCTGCTTTTGTTCCTGCTCACCACCTTCCTCGGCCCGATCGTGGTGCTCAGCTCCTGGAAGTACATCCAGGAGCGCGTGAGGCTGTACTGCATCGCGCTCCTGCTCCTGGAGACGGCGATGCTCGGCACCCTGGCCGCGCTCGACCTGGTTCTCTTCTACGTCTTCTGGGAAGCGATGCTGATCCCGATGTATCTGCTGATCGGGATGTGGGGCAGCGAGCGCCGCATCTACGCAGCGGTCAAATTCTTCCTCTTCACCTTCGCCGGATCGGTGCTGATGCTCCTCGCCATCTTCTGGCTGTGGAGCAACGCCGGCCGCAAGAGCTTCGACTACCTCGATCTGCTCAACGCGGGCGTGGTGGACCCCGCCACGCAGAAGTGGCTGTTCCTCGCTTTCGCCGTGGCGTTCGCCATCAAGGTCCCCATCTGGCCGTTGCACACCTGGCTGCCCGACGCGCACACCGAGGCGCCGGCGGCGGGATCGGTGATCCTCGCCGGCGTGATGCTGAAGATGGGGACGTTCGGTTTCATCCGCTACGCGATGCCGCTCTTCCCCCAGGCGGCGCTGGCCGCGGCGCCCGGCATCGCCGTTCTCGGGGTGATCGGCATCGTCTACGGCTCTTTCATGTGCATGGCGCAGACCGACATGAAACGGCTGATCGCCTACTCATCGGTCGCGCACCTCGGCTTCGTCATGCTGGGGCTCTCGGCGCTGACCCCCGAGGCGGTGAGCGGCGCCGTCCTGCAGATGGTGAACCACGGCATCTCCACCGGCGCGCTGTTCCTGATCGTCGGCTATCTCTACGAGCGCACGCACACCCGCGAGATCGGCGCGTACGGCGGACTCGCCGCGGTGACGCCCGCGATCGCGGCTACGTTCCTCGTCGTCACCCTCTCCTCCATCGGTCTTCCCGGCACGAACGGGTTCGTCGGCGAGTTCCTCATCCTCAACGGCACGTTCAGCTCGCGGGTGATCTCCGGCGCCATCCCCCTCGCGGTGGTCGGGGCCACCGGAGTGATCCTGGGCGCCGTCTACATGCTCTGGCTCTACCAGAGGTTGTTCTTCGGCCCCCCGCGCAAGGCGGCGTCGCATGGGCTCGCCGACCTGACGGTCCGCGAATGGTTCACCATCGCGCCGCTCCTGATCGCCATCGTGGTGATCGGATTCGCCCCGCAGCCTCTGCTCTCCGCCATGAAGGAGCCGGTCGACGCTTTCGTCCAGCGCGTCAGCCGTGCGGACCGGATGCCCGTCCGGAAGGCGGAGGTCGAGCGATGACCTACGACCCGAACGATCTCCACGGCGTCCTGGCGCCGCTGATCCTCACGGCAGGAGCGCTGCTGCTCCTGCTCACGGAGGTGTTCCTCCGCGGCGTCCGGCCCGCCACCGGGCCAGCGCGCAGCGCCAAGGCGGCCCTTGCATCAGGCTCGGATGCCAAGCCGGAGATCGCGGCCGCGCAGCCGGACCGCAGATACCAGGCCTGGGTGGCCGCGGCCTTCGCGGCGGCGGCGCTCTGGGCGACGCTCTCGCAGATCGGCGAGCCCGCGGTGCCGCTCTTCTCCGGCGCCGCGGTGAGCGACGGATTCGCCCGAGTCGTCTCCGCGGTGGTCTGCGCCGCGCTCCTGCTCTCCTGCATCGTCGCCTACTCGTACCTGGAATCGCTGCGGGCGACGCGCGGCGAGTTCTATGCGCTCTCGCTCTTCTCCGCCGCCGGGATGTGCCTGCTCGCGCAGGCCACCGACCTGATCGTGGTGTTCATCTCGCTGGAGATCATGTCCTTGTCGATCTACGCGCTGTGCGCGTACTTGCGACGGGGGAGGCGTCCGGCGGAAGCGGCGTTCAAGTACTTCATCCTCGGCAGCTTCGCCTCCGCGATCTTCCTCTACGGCACCGCGCTGGCGTTCGGCGCCACCGGGTCCACGCGGCTGGCCGACGTGGCGGCGGCGCTGCGCAGCGGCGGCACCCCCGGCGCCTCGACGCTGCTCTACGGGGCGGCGGCGCTGCTCGCGTCGGGATTCGCCTTCAAGGTGGCGGCGGTGCCGTTCCACATGTGGGTGCCCGACGTGTACGATGGCGCGCCGGCGCCGGTCACCGGGTTCATGGCGGCAGGGGTGAAGGCGGCCGCCTTTGCGACCCTGGTCCGGATCCTGGTGGGCGGCTTCGGCGACGCGGCGGTGGCGAACGGGCCGCGGGGCTGGCGCGATCTGATCGTCTGGCTGGCGCTGCTCACCATGCTGTTCGGGAACCTGCTGGCCATTCCGCAGCGCAGCGTGAAGCGGATGCTGGCCTATTCGTCGATCGCGCACGCCGGTTATCTGCTGGTGGCGGTGGCCTCGATGGGCACCCTGGCTCCTCGCGCCGACGCGATGGAAGGCCTGCTCTTCTATCTCGCCGCGTACGGCGTCACCGTGATCGGCGCCTTCGGGGTGGTGGCGATCATCGAGCGGCGCCTGGCCCTGAGCGGCGGCGGGGACGATCTCTCCTCCTGGGCGGGCCTCTCCGAGCGCCACCCGGGTCTCGCGGCGGCGATGTCCCTCTTCATGGTGTCCCTTGCGGGCATTCCGCCGACGGCAGGGTTCATGGCCAAGCTGACCGTGTTCCGCGCGGCCATCTCCGCCGGGCTCGCGCCCCTGGCCATCTTCGGCGTCCTCACCAGCGTCGCCGGCCTCTACTACTACCTGCGCGTCGTCGTGTACGTGTACATGTACCCGAGCGCGAAGGGCGAGCCCGTCCAGGGCGGCCGCCTCCTCTCCGCCGGCCTGGCCATCGCCGGCTGCGCCCTGCTCGTCCTCTGGCTGGGCGTCCTCCCGGGCACCTTCGCCACCCTCACCCAGTCCGCCGCCACCGCCTTCACCCGTTAGAGTTTCGGGGACACAATACGAAACTCCGGACGCGCTTCCGAATGCGGGCCCCTGAGTTTCGTATTGTGTCCCCGAAACTCAGATTCGCTTGAGGAGGACGTAGATGGCGCCCGCGCCGCCGTCGTGAGGGCGGGCGGTGGCGAAGCCCAGGACGTGGCGGGCGAAGCGGGCGGTGTGCATCCAGCGCTTGAGGGCCTCCTTGAGGACGGGGACCTGGTCCTTGGAGTGCAGCCCGCGGCCGTGGACCACGAGGACGCAGCGCCTGCCCTGCTGGCGGGAGCGGGTGAGGAAGGTCTCCAGCTCGGTCTTCGCCTCGTCCTTGAGCATGCCGTGCAAATCGACGTGCGCCTGGATGGCGAGCTCTCCGCGGCGCAGCCTTCGGACCACGCGCGGGTCGAGGCCGCGGGCGTGGCCCTCGATGAACTCGTCGGAGTCGGCGATGTCGAAGGGCACCTCGCCGGTGACCAGCGCCCGCAGCTCGTCGTAGGCCTCCAGATCCGGATCGAGCTCCGGGGGAGCG
>JBGQLA010000144.1:0-11075 GCA_041499865.1 Deltaproteobacteria bacterium | reverse complement strand
GGAAAGGTTCCCCTGGGCCCGTCACCTCACCCGGACGAGCGCTCCAGCTTCTCCAGCTCCTGCTGGTGCTTGCTCCGCACTTCCGCTGCGCCGCTCTCGAAGGTGTCGAACTCCTCCTCGACGCGGCGGCGCTCCGGTCCTAGCCCAGCACTCAACGCGGTGCTGACTCTAGCTCGCGCAGCTTGTAGCGCTGGATCTTGCCCGTGGCGGTCTTGGGCAGCTCGTCGATGAATTCGATTGCGCGGGGATACTTATAGGGCGCGAGGCGATCCTTGACGAAGGCCTTCAGCTCGGCCTCGGTGACCTGGGCTCCGGACTTGAGCACCACGAACGCCTTGGTCTTGGTGAGCCCCTCCGCGTCCTGCACGCCGATCACCGCCGCCTCCAGCACCGCCGGGTGCTGCACCAGGGTCGTCTCCACCTCGAAGGGGCTGACGTAGATGCCGCTCACCTTGAGCATGTCGTCGCTGCGGCCGGCATAGGTATAGGTGCCGTCGGCATTGCGGACATACTTGTCGCCGGCCTTGGTCCAGCCGCCCTGGAAGGTCTCGCGGGTCTTGGCGCGGTTGCCCCAATACATCATCGCCGCCGACGGGCCGCTGATGTAGAGGTCGCCCAGCTCGGCGCTGCCGTCGGGGCGCAGCGGCACCGGCTTGCCGTCCTCGCCGCGCAGCTCGATCTCATATCCCGGCACGGGCCAGCCGGTGGTGCCGTAGCGCACCTGCCCGGGCCGGTTGGACATGAAGATGTGCAGCATCTCGGTGGAGCCGATGCCGTCGACGATGTCCACTCCGAAGTGGCGCTTGAAGCGCTCGCCGATCTCGCCCGGCAGCGCCTCGCCCGCCGAGGAGACGAGGCGGAGCGACACCTCCCCGCGGCCTGGCAGGTGGGGTGAGGCGAGCATTCCCGCGAATCCGGTCGGCGCGCCGAAGAACACCGTGGGCTTGACTCCGCCCACGCCGCCCGTCAACCGCTTGAAGGTCGCGTCGGGCGTGGGCCTGTCGGCCATCAGCACCACGCTCGCGCCGACGGTCAGGGGAAACGTCAGCGCATTCCCCAGGCCATAGGCGAAGAAGAGCTTGGCGGCCGAGAAGCAGACGTCGGATTCGCGCAGCTCGAGGATACCCTTCGCGTAGAGCTCGCCGGTCCAATACGGATTGGCGTGGGAATGCACCGCGCCCTTGGGCCGGCCCGTGGAGCCCGAAGAGTAGAGCCAGAAGGCCGGGTCGTCGGCGTGGGTGGCGGCGGCGCGCGCGAGCGGCGAGTGCGCGGCCAGGAAGGCCTCGAGCTCGATGGCCCCGAAGTCGAGCGGCGCCACCGGGCGCGAGACCACCACCTTGTGCACCTCGTGGTCGCTCTTGGTCAGCGCCCCCTTCAGCGCCGGCAGCACCGCGCCGGAGACGAGCACGGCCTGCGCGCGCGAATGCTCGAGCATATAGGCGTAATCGTCGGCGGTGAGCAGGGTATTGACGGCCACCGGCACGATTCCGGCGTAGATCGCGCCCAGGAAGGACACCGGCCAGTCATTGGTGTCCTGCATCAGGAGCAGCACCCGCTCCTCGCGCTTGATCCCCAGCGAGAGCAGGCCGGCTGCCATGCGGCGCACCCGCTCGGCGAGCTGGCCGTAGGTGAGCGTGCCCTGGTCGTCGATGAACGCGGCCTTCTCCGCCCGCGCCGCATTCAGCGCGAGCAGGTGCTGCGCGAAGTTGAAGACCTCGGGCGGTGGCTGGACGCCCTTCGGGGCGTGTGCGGGTACGCGTTCCATTTGTCGACCTCCTGCGCTGCGATTCGGAAGAACCGGAAGGAAGCGTTGCGGAGCGGCGAGCTCAGGTGGACAGCGTCGCGACGACGGCGGCGCTGGCCTGCACCGCGGCCCGGCGGTGATAGAAGCGCGCGTCCCTGGCTGACGGTGGGCCGGTGCGCGCTGCCCGGCGGGTAGACGGACTCTTACTGACCAGACGAGCCCAGACGAGCCAGCTCCTTCCGGAACGCCACCCGCTGCGACCGGGCGAAGCCGTAGCGCTGCAGGAACCGATGCAGCTCGAAAGCGTCGGGCGCGACCTCCGTCTCCAGGCGCTCGACGTGCAAGGCGGCCAGGTTCTCGGTCATCTGCGCGAGGAGTGCACCGGCGAATCCGTGCCGCGCGAAGCGCGGGTCCACGCCGATGGTGTCGAGCGACGCGCAAGCGTCGAGGTGGCCGAAGTCGCCGAAGTCCACCCGCGCCATGGCGAAGCCCACCGGGTAGCCGTCGTCCTCTACCACCAGCGACACCTCGATGGCCGACTCGTGCAGCACCTCGTCCACCTTGCGCCGCAGGTAGTCTCCGCGGTCCTGTCCGGTGATGCGCTCATCGATGCGCACCAGCGATTCCAGATCGCCTTCGCGCAGGTTGCGCACCAGCGGCGGAGCAGCATCGGTGTCGTCCACCGGGAGCCGCTGCACCGGCATCTCCAGGATTCGCCTCGGCGCCAGCTCGAAGCCCGCGGCGTCGAGGAAACGGAGGATGCCGTGATCGCGCCAGTGGGCCTGGGTGACGAGGGCGGAGATGTCCCGCTCCCGCGCCAGATCCTCCAGCCGCGCCAGCATGCGCCGCCCCGCGCCATGGTGCCGCGCCGCCGGATCGACGCCGAACGCTTCCAGGACCACCGCACCCTCCGGGTCGCCGTATTCGCCGCCCACTTTCCGCGCCAGGACGAAGCCGGTCAGCGCCCCGTTCGCGACCGTCGCCAGCTGGAGGTGCCGCCGCGGCTGCCGCAGCGCCGCCCGCAGCCGCTTCTCGAAATACCCGCGCCGCGCCGCGCCGCCGATGCGCGCGTCCAGCGCCACCACCGCCTCGAAATCCGCCGCCGTCAGCGGCCGCACCGTAGAATCCACGAGACCTCCCTAGAGCAGCTCTTTGGCGAGCCGCACGACGACGCCTTCGAACCCCGTGCGATTTGCCGCCGCGCCCCGCTCGAACTCGTCGAACGCCTCGTCCAGGCGCTGCTGGTCCTCGTGCGGGATCGCCTGGGCGGCCATGGGGAACAGCACTTGGTTCTCCTTGTCGATGTGGCCGGAGAGCAGCGTGATGTAGCCCCGCGCGGCTGTGGCGAACTCCGTGCGCTCCGGCCCGGTCCCGTTGACCCGCGGCGCGGCCTGCCGCAGCGCGGCGATCAGCGCGCGGCCCTGAACGTGCTCCTGCAGCATCACGCCCACCGGGCCCCCGTCGCTCGGCAAGCCCGCGTCCTCCAACGCCGGGAAGAGAATCTCCTCCTCCTTGTGATGGTGGTGCGTATCGGCGAAACCGGTGAGGAAGCCGATCATCTGGTCCACCGCCTGCGGAGGCACCGGGTCGCCGCGCGCCGCCTTTGCCGCCAGCACTTCCAGCACGCGCAGGCCGCGCAGGATGATCTCGTGCTCCTCCATCAACAGCTGTGTCGCTCGCATCGAACTCTCCTCAGAAGGCGGCCGAGCCGGTGAGGGCGCGGCCGATGGACAGGGTGTGGATCTGATCGGTGCCTTCGTAGGTGAAGGTCGATTCGAGGTTGGCCGCGTGGCGCAGGATGTGGAAATCGCCGGCGATGCCGTTGGCGCCCAGCACCGCGCGGCAGCGGCGCGCCGCCTCCAGCGCGATGCGGCAGTTGTTGCGCTTGAGCAGGCTGGTCTGGGCTGGGTGCAGCTTGCCTGCCTCCTTCAGCCGCGCGTAATGCAACGAGAGCAGCGAGGCTTTGACGATTTCGCTCGCCACGTCGGCCAGCTCGAGCTGGATCAGCTGCTTGGCCGCGATGGGCACGCCGAACTGCTTGCGTTCCATCGCGTACTGCAGCGCGATCTCCAGGCATGCGCGCGCCGCGCCCAGCACCCCCCACGCCACCCCGAAGCGCGCGTTGTCGAGGCAGCTCAGCGGCGCCTTGAGCCCGGTTGCCTCCGGCAGCCGGTTCTCGTCGGGGATGCGCACGCCGTCGAAGGCGAGCCCGCCGGTGACGCTGGCGCGCATCGAGAGCTTGTGCGGGATGTTTTCCGAGGTGTACCCGGGCCGGTCGCGCTCGACGATGAATCCCCTGATGCCGTCCTTGGTGCGCGCCCAGACGATGGAGATGTGCGCCACCTGCGCGTTGGTGATCCAGAGCTTGCGGCCGGTGAGCACCCATGAGCCACCGTCGCGCTCGGCGTGCGTCTCCATGCCGCCGGGGTCGGAGCCGTGGTTCGGCTCGGTGAGGCCGAAGCAACCCAGCACGCGGCCCGCGGCCATCTCCGGCAGCCACTTTTCTTTTTGAGCTTCGCTTCCGAAGCTGTGGATCGCGTACATGGCGAGGCTGGTCTGCACGGAGACGAACGAACGCAACCCCGAGTCGCACATCTCCAGCTCGTGGCAGGCGAGGCCGTACGCGGTCGCACCCATGCCCGCGCAGCCGTAGCCTTCGAGGTTGGCGCCGAGCAGCCCGAGCTTCGCCAGATCGGGCACCAGCTCCAGCGCGAACTTCCCCGCCTCGTAGTCCGCGACGATGCGCGGCATGAAGCGCTCTTTCACGATGCGCCGCACGCTGGCGCGCACCTGCTTCTCCTCGTCCTGGAGCAGCCCTTCCCAGCCGATGAACTGCTCGATGTCCAACGTTTCGTTTGCCATGTTTTCCTCAGCCTGCCTTGGCGCGCTCGGCCAGCTGCCGGTGGCGCAACGCCCCGAGCATTGCCGCGCCGATGGCGCCTGCGTACAGGGACTGCGCGTGCGGGCGCAAATCGACCAGCACCTTCCGCTTCTCTCCGGTGAACTCGGCCGCCAGCGCGGTGACCAGACCCACATCCAGCGCCAGCCCGCCGGTCAGGGCGATCACTCCTTCGATCTTCGCCGAACCGACCAGCCGCGCCAGCCTGCCAGCGATGCCCTGGTGGATTCCCATCAGGATGTCCGCCGCGGGGATGCCGCGCGACACCAGGTTGATCACGTCGGTCTCCGAGAGCACCGCGCAGACGCTCGACACCTGCTCCGGCGCGGTGGACGTCTTCGAGAGCGCGCCGACGTCCTCCAGCGGCACGCCCAGGTAGCGCGCGACGTTCTCGAGGAACTGGCCGGTCCCGCTGGCGCACTGGCTGGTCATGCGGACGCCCAGCACGCGGGCGCGGGAGTCCATGCGGATGGCGCGGGCGTGCAGCGCGCCCATGTCCAGCGCGCCGGCGGCGTCGGGGACGAGCAGGAGCGCGCCGCGGGCGTGCGCGGTCATGCTGTAGAAGTGACCGGTGCGGAACGGCACGCCGTCGCCGTCGCCGGTGGAGGCCACGTAGCGCAGCTGCGCCGGGTTCACGCCCGAGTGCTCACAGGCCTCGCGGAAGGCGGCGCGTGAGACCTCGATCACCGAGCGCCGGCGGATGCGCTGCACCACAGTGATCAGGACTCGTCCTGAGGCACCGTCGCTCTCGACGATGGCCACCTTCACCGCCGAGGCGCCCACGTCCACGCCGGCGGTGAGCATGCGTTCGCCGCCTTCGCCGAGGGCGGGAAGGTCGAACGAGGCGGGCTGTTCCTCGACGGGCTCCTCGTGCCGGTGTACCGGCGCCATCTTGAGGAGCGGCGCCTTCGCTTTCACCGGCGGCACGCGCACCGGCTTCGCGGCGGCGGAGGTGGCCTCGAGGAATTTGGGCTGGGGATATCTCTTGCCGGCTTTCAGGTCGTCGAGCGCGAACAGCGCCGCGCCGAGCGCGCCCATGTAGATGGAGTCGGGGTGGATGTTGATGATCAGATCCTTGCCGAAGCTCTCGCGCACCAGCTCGTCGAGAAGCTTGACCACCGCCGGGTTCTTGCAGACGCCGCCGGTGAAGGTGAACTGGTTCTTCACCCCGCCCGCGCGCGAGAGCAACGAGAGCGCGCGCAGCACGATGGCGCGGTGCAGGCCGAGCAGGATGTCCTCGCGTCGTTCGCCCAGCGCCAGGCGGTCGCGCAGCTCGGCGCCGGCGAAGACGGTGCAGGTGGAGTTGACCCGAACCATGCGCTTCGCCTGCAGGGCGAGCGGACCCAGCTCGTGCAGGCCGAGGCCCAGCTCGTCGGCGATGTAGCCGAGATACCGCCCGCAGCCCGCCGCGCAGCGGTCGTTCATCTGGAAGCCGGTGACGACCCCGCCCTCGTCCACCTGGATGGCCTTGGTGTCCTGCCCGCCGATGTCCAGCACGGTGCGCGTGCCGGGGAAGAAGTGGTGCGAGCCGCGGCCGTGGCAGAGGATTTCGCTGCGTACCGCCGCCGGATCGAAGGGCAGCGTCTGGCGGCCGTAGCCGGTGCCGACCACCGCGTCCGGCAACCGGGCGAAGGCCGCGGCGTTGTCGGTCATCGAGGTCCATTCGTCGCGCGGCGGCGGCCGCATCGCGGCCGGGGCCACGTTGGGCAACTCGTCCCAGGCGGAACGCAGCAGGGATGCCGGCTCGTACATCGAGAGCTGCGTCTCGATGGCCAGCACCGCGCGGTCGTAGAGGCCCACCAGCCGCTCGAAGGGGACGCCCTGCGTCGACATCTTCTCCGCGCGGGAGAGGAACTGCTCGCCGGCCACGTCGCGGAAGAAGTCGCTCCGCCGCCCCGCGCCGGGCGCGAAGAGCGGCGCCGCCTCCTTCTCCATCTCGTCCAGCACCTGCGTCACCGCCGGCTCCAGCACGCCGCGGTACTCCTTCTGCTCGGGGCGGTCCAGCGTGGTCTCGATCTCTGCCCGCAGCGCCGCCAACTGGCGGCGGTGCAGCGCGAGCCGCGTCGCCTCGTAGAAGGCGCGCGAGGCGAGGTCCTTCTCGGTGCCGGCGAGCGCGTGCTTTTCGGCGAAGAGTGAGCCGATGCGGTTCAGCGCCGCGCCCAGCCGGGCTTCTTCCAACGCCACTGCGCAGGCCACCTCGTAGCTGGAGCGGCTGTTGGTGATGCCCTGCCCGACGATGTGGCCGTCCTCGTCGACCAGAACGGCCTTGGTGGTGGTGGACCCCAGGTCGATCCCGGCGCAGGTGCTCATACGGTCCTCCCCAGCACCGGCAAATGGCCCGAAAAGGTGACGGGCGGAGGGAGGCCCGTCCGCGCGCGGCGCGCCTCCACCATCTGGAAGAAGCTCTGCAGCCGGTTGGAGATGTTCGCCTTGCCGAAGTAGCGCGAGTCCACGAGGTCCGACTCGATGAAGCCGCCCGGCACGCCGGTCCGCTCCTCCAGCACGCGCATCATCTGCAGCTGCCCCACGCTGAACGAGTTGCAGCTCTTCACGCTGTTCACCAAAAAGCCGTCTGCCTGGTAGTCCTTCACGTACCGCGCGAGCAGGTCCACGCGCGAGGGCAGGTTGAGGTTGGTGTAGCAGCCGAGGCAGTAGTCGGCCATGCTCTCGAAAGGGTGCTCGGGGTCGTGGCGGAAGCCGGTGTCGTAGAGCCCGCCCACGCGGGTGTAGGTGCTCGCCACCACCACCGCGCCTTCGCTCGAGAACATGTGCCAGAAGTCGTTGAAGCTGGTCCAGCAGGGCGGGCCCTCGACCACCAGGCGGTACTTCTCCTTGCCCATGGGACCGTCGGGCGTCATCGGCCCTTCGCCGCGCGCGGCTCGCGCGTCCACCTCGGTGCGCAGCTCTTTGTAGTAGGTGGCCGCCTCCTCGGTGCCGCGGAAAGCAGAGAAGATCGGGCCCACGTAGTAGACGCCGCCGAAATATCCGTCCACCGGAGAAGGGCGCTTCTTGCCCGACTCCCAGACCCTGACGAGGTCGTTCTCCGCTCGCGCCGAGGCCGCGAGCCGGCGCGACAGCTCGGCTTCGTCCAGCTTCTTGCCGGCGATCTTCTCGAGGGCAGGCACGATCTCGCCGCGGAGCTGATCGACCACGTACTTGCGCATGTCGGGCGTGATCGAGCCGTCGCCCTGGTAGGGCACGTGCAGCATCAAGACCGGGCACTTGTACTGTTCGCGCAGGATCTCGAACCACTTCATGAAGGTGAAGCAGCCGGTGTACGAGAGCAGCAGCGCGTCCGGGTTGGGCAGCTTCTCGCCGGTCGGGCCGACGTTGCCCTTGAGCGACATGCCCAGGTCGCACTTCACGTAGCTGCACACGTCTTCGGAGTGGCCGGCCTTCTCCGCCTCGGCGATGTAGCCCGCGGACTTGCCGCGCATGCCCGACTGCAGCGCGTTGATCTCGGGCAGGACCGGCAGGAGGTCGAGCGCGCCCAACAGCTCGGTCAAGTTGCCGGGCACGAAGGTGTAGATCACCTTGCGGCCGTCCTCCTTGGCGGTTGAGAGCCGCTTGTAGTGGTCGGCGATCATCCGCTTCTGGCGGAGCTGGCTCGCGTCCTTGACTTCGCTGGCCTGGAGGGCCTGCGACTCGCTGCCGATCACCTGGACGCTCATTTTTGTCCTCCCCACAACTTGAGCGAGTCGCCGAAGGCGCCCGCCTGTTCGCGCACCGGCTGGAACTGCGCGGTGTTTTCGGAAAACTTCACGGAAGTGTGCGCCACGCCGGCGCCGTCGAGGGCTGCCTCGAGCATCGGTTGATCGAGCAGCGCCGGGTCGCAGAACGAGGCGGCGAGGAAGACCACGCCGTCGGCTCTGTGGGTGCGGATCTGCGTCAGCAGCGCTTCGCCCTTGGGCGCGTTGCCGACGTAGCGGCAGGCGGTGGGCGTGCCCTGGACGAGGAAGGCGCGCACCAGCGAGTCGAGCGGGTCCCCGCCGTCGCGCAGCACGACCGGACCGTGGATGGCGGTGAGGCCCAGCTGGAAGTCGTCGACGACGATGTCGCAGCCCGACTGCTCCAGCGTCCGGATCAGCCCGAAGGGCGGCTGCTCGCAGAATGACCCCACCACCACCACGCGCGCGTTGTCGTAGGCCTTCGCGGGCCGTTCGCGGAAGCCGGCCATCAGCTCGCGCAGCAGCGCGGAGTGGTCGGCCGCCGGGAGCTGCGTTCCCGCCCGCGTGGCGAGGTACGCTTCGGAGGCGCGGATGCGCCAGGGCTCCTTGGTGCGCAGCGCCTGCAGTTCGTCGAGAAGCGCCTGCCGCTCGTTCTCGCGCGCGATCGCCTCCGCCAGCGCCTTGCCGGTGAGCGGCTTCGCCCCGGATTCGACCAGCATCGCAGCCACCCGCCGCAGCTCGCCGGCGTAGAACCGCCCGCCGATCTCCGGAGAGAAGTTCTGCGGCATGTCGAGGTAGGCCACCGCCTTCTTCGGGAAGAGCATCTTCCACATCCCCGAGAGGTTGCGGATCACGTCGCACGTGGAGGGGAAGACGAACGCGTCGAACGCGTCCAGCGACCCGCGCAGGCCCAGCTCCACCGTGCTGCGCGGCAGATGGCAGATGTACGACTGGAAGAAGGAATCGCCGCGCACCACGTCCAGCTGATCGCCGCCGCCGAAGATGGTGACGGGCAGGCACCCCATCGCCTCGAAGAGGGGGCGCGGCACGTAGATGGGCAGGTGCCCGACCACAAGGCCGCCGGGATGCTCCGCCTTCCAGCTGGTGACGTGCTTGAAGTCCAGGTCCTCGACCAGCTCTTTCGCGTGCTGCAGCGGTGCGTCTGCGGGATCGCTCATGGCTTCCTTCTTCCGAGGAGTGGCAGCGGCGTCACAACCGAGAGGCGCCGCTCGATGTCGGTGTTGTGCCGGTACTCGGCGGTCAGCCCGCTGAGCGCGAGCCGGTGCAGCGAGCGCGCCACTTCGCCCGGGGTCCCGTGCCGCGGCGGGTCGTACCAGCCGTACGTCCAGTTCAGCATGCCGAAGACTCCGTAGGTCATGTGCTCCAGCTCGAGCGGGTTGGCCTTGCCGCCGGAGGCGCTTTCCGCGCCGCAGCCGGCCCGGAACAGGTCGCCGACGATGCGCCGGCCCAGGTCGTAGTAGCGCTCCTTCAGCGCGCGGACCTGGTTGCGCCGCGCCGGCGCCACCGTGCCGGCCTCGTGGACCAGCACGCGCATCACGTCGGGGTGCTCGGCCACGAAGCGGACGTGCTGGTAGATGAAGGCGAAGAGCCGATCCTGCGGCGAGGTGAGGCCGCGCAGCGCGTCTTCCGCGGTAGCGATCATGGTCTCGAACGCGCTTGCCTGGATGTGGAAGAT
Organism: Deltaproteobacteria bacterium; assembly: GCA_041499865.1. Taxonomy (GTDB): domain Bacteria; phylum Myxococcota; class Myxococcia; order Myxococcales; family 40CM-4-68-19; genus 40CM-4-68-19. The sequence continues at coordinate 1,068 of JBGQLA010000144.1, read as the reverse complement.
CACCTCGTCCTTGGAGCGGAAGTAGTTGTAGAAGGTCGCCAGCGCCTGGCCGGTCTCGCGGGCCAGATCGCGCATCGACATGCCGTGAAAGCCGCGCTCGGCGATGGCGTGCGCCGCCGCCTTCAGGATGGCGTTGCGCTTCTGCTCCGACTGCGGGCGCATCTGCCGCACCTTCATGCGTCCTCCCAGCGGGGCGACCTTCGCGCGAGGAACGCTTCGATCCCTTCGGTGCCGTCCCGGCTCGGCAGCACGCGGTCGAGGTACAGCTTCTCCACGGCGTCGAGGCGCTCGCCGAGGAGCTGATCGGCCCCGGCGCCCAGCCGGGTGGCCCGCGCCGCGATCCGCAGCGCCGCCGCGGAGAGATGGCCGGGGCCCGAGCGGTACCAGGAGAGCACGTCGTCGAAGCCGGAGACGGGCTGAGCGAATCCGAAGGCGTGCGCCTGCGAGCCCGAGAACGTCTCGCCGGTGAGCACCAGCCGATCCGAGAGGGCGCCGCCCAGCCGCCACGGTCCCAGGGCCGCGAGCACCGGCGGGAAGACGCCGAGCTTGATCTCGGGGCAGCCGAACTGCGCGTCGGGCGTGGCGAAGACCAGGTGAGTCGCCAGCACCAGCTCGAACCCGCCGCCCAGGCACCGGCCCTCGGCGAGGGAAGCGATTTGCACGGGATAGGAGGCGACGTTGCGGATCAGCTGCGAGAACGCCCGCAGCATCGCCGGCGCCTGCTCGCGGCGGTGCTCCTCCACCGAGGCGCCGAAGGAGAAGTTGCCGTTCGCGCCCTGGAGCACCACCAGGCGCAGCGCGCGATCGCTCGCGTGCAGCGCCAGCTGCTCGGCGATGGCGGCCATCATCGCCTGCGAGAGGATGTTGCCCTTGGGCTTGTCGAGGACGATGCGGAGCAGCCCGCCGCTCTCCAGCAGCTCGGCGCGGGCCTCAGCCACGGCGCGACTCCCGGCGGCGCGTGCGCGCGATCTCCGGCAGCACCTCCTCGATCAGCTCCTCGTCGAAGCGGGCGCCCTCGGCGATGCGCCGCCGCAGGCGGGCGAAATCGATCTCACGGTCAGGCTTCTC
>JBGQLA010000143.1:0-11083 GCA_041499865.1 Deltaproteobacteria bacterium | reverse complement strand
TCCATCTGCGCCACCATCGAGAGCACCCGCCTGCGGCGCTCGGGCTGGCCCTGCGGCAGGAGCGCGAGGTGCGCGATCTTCGCCGCCGTGAACAGCGAAGCGGATCCGTTCGGGCACGCCGCCACGCAGGCGCCGCAGCCGATGCAGGCCGCGGCGTCCATCGACGTCTCGACGGAGTCCTTGGGGATCAGGATCGCATTGCCGTCGGGAGCGCTGCCGGTCTGCGCGCTGATGAAGCCGCCTTTGGCGATGATGCGGTCGAGGGCGCCGCGGTCTACCACCAGGTCCTTGATCACCGGAAACGACGCCGCTCGCCACGGCTCGACAACGATCTCGTCGCCGTCGTGGAAGTGGCGCAGGTGGAGCTGGCAGGTGGCGGTGGCGCGCATCGGCCCATGCGCCACGCCGTTGATCATCAAGCCGCAGGAGCCGCAGATGCCCTCGCGGCAGTCGTGGTCGAAGGCGATGGGCGCCTCGCCCGAGACGATCAGGCGCTCGTTGATCACGTCGAGCAGCTCGAGGAACGACATGTCGGGGCTGGCGTCGGGCGCCTCGTAGCGCGCGAATGCGCCTTCCGCCTCGCGGCTCTTCTGGCGCCAGACGCGCAAAACGAGCTTCACTTGTAGCTCCGCTGGGTGAAGTGCACTTCCTCGAACTCCAGCTTCTCCTTGTGCAGCACCGGGGGCTTTCCCTCGCCGGCGTACTCCCAGGCGGCGACGTAGGCGAAGTTCGCGTCGTCGCGCTTCGCCTCTCCGTCGGGTGTCTGGCTCTCCTCGCGGAAATGCGCGCCGCAGGATTCGGCGCGCTGCAGCGCGTCGGTGCAGAGGAGCTCGGCGAGCTCGAAGAAGTCGGCGACGCGCCCGGCCTTTTCCAGCGACTGGTTGAGCTCGGCGCCGGTGCCCGGCACCTTGACGTCCTTCCAGAACTCCTCGCGCAGCTGCGGAACGCGGGCGAGCGCGCGGCGCAGCCCGGCGTCGTTGCGCGCCATCCCGCAATCGTTCCAGAGCAGCTCGCCCAGCTCGCGGTGGAAGGAATCCACCGTCCGCTTCCCGCGCACCCCCAGGAGCTTCTGCGTGCGCGCGCCGACCGCCGCCTCGGCGTCGCGAAAGGCGGCGTGATCGGCGCGGACCTCTCCGGGCTTCGTCCCCACCAGGTAATCGCAGACGGTGTTCGGAAGGATGAAGTATCCGTCCGCGAGCCCCTGCATGAGGGCGCTCGCCCCCAGACGGTTCGCGCCGTGGTCGGAAAAGTTCGCCTCGCCCAGCACGAAGAGGCCCGGGACGGTGGACATGAGGTCGTAGTCCACCCACAGCCCGCCCATGGTGTAGTGCATCGCCGGGTAGATCCGCATCGGCGCGCGGTAGGGGTCCTCGGCGGTGATGCGCTCGTACATCTCAAAGAGGTTCCCGTACCGCTCGCGGATGGTCCCCTCGCCCAGCCGGGCGATCGCGTCCTTGAAGTCGAGGTACACGCCCCGGCCGCCGGGCCCAACTCCGCGGCCCTGGTCGCAGACCTCCTTGGCGGCGCGCGAGGAGATGTCGCGCGGGGCGAGGTTGCCGTAGCTCGGGTACTTGCGCTCCAGATAGTAGTCGCGCTCCGCTTCCGGGATGGAGGCGGGCGGCCGCGTGTCGCCCTTCTGCTTCGGCACCCAGACCCGGCCGTCGTTGCGCAACGACTCGCTCATCAACGTCAGCTTCGACTGGTGCTCGCCGCTCACCGGGATGCAGGTGGGGTGGATCTGCGTGTAGCAAGGGTTGGCGAACGCTGCGCCGCGCTTGTGCGCCCGCCAGATGGCCGTGGCGTTGGAGCCCTTCGCGTTGGTGGAGAGATAGTAGGCGTTCCCGTAGCCGCCGGTCGCCAGCACCACCGCGTCGCCGGCGTGGGAGGTGACCTGCCCCGTCACCAGATCGCGGGTGACGATCCCGCGGGACCGGCCGTCCTGGACCACCAGGTCCAGCATCTCGGTGCGCGGGTGCACCTTCACCTGCCCGAGCCCCACCTGCCGCTCCAGCGCCTGGTACGCCCCGAGCAGGAGCTGCTGCCCCGTCTGGCCGCGCGCGTAGAACGTGCGCGAGACCTGCGCGCCGCCGAAGGAACGGTTGGCGAGCAGCCCGCCGTACTCGCGCGCGAACGGCACGCCCTGTGCCACGCACTGGTCGATGATGGCGACGCTGATCTGGGCCAGCCGGTAGACGTTGCCCTCGCGGGAACGGAAGTCGCCGCCCTTCACCGTGTCGTAGAAGAGCCGGCGGATGCTGTCGCCGTCGTTCTGGTAGTTCTTGGCCGCGTTGATCCCGCCCTGCGCGGCGATGCTGTGCGCGCGCCGCGGCGAGTCCTGGAAGCAGAAGCAGTCGACCTGGTAGCCGAGCTCGCCGAGGGTGGCCGCGGCCGAAGCGCCGGCGAGCCCCGAGCCGACCACCAGCACGCGGTACTTGCGCCGGTTGGCCGGGTTGACCAGGCGCACGGAGAACCGGCGGTTGTCCCACTTCTGCGCCGCGGGACCGGGGGGCATTCGCGCGTCGAGCTGCATCGCTAGCTCACCAGCCCGAAGAAGATGGCGACGGGGATCACGGTGAAACCGGCCCAGATGAGGAAGGCGAGCGCGGCCGCGACGGGCCTGCGCAGCGGGTCGGTGGAAGGCCGGGAGAACCCCAGCGTACGCAGCCAGCTCCAGCCGCCGTGGAAGAGGTGCAGGCCGATGGCGATCATCGCCACCACGTAGAGGAGGGAGACCCACCAGATGCGGAAGCTGCCCACCACGTTCTCGTAGACCCGCGTCTCCTCGAAGGGCGCGGGGTGGATGGTGCCGGTGGTGAAGTGCAGCAGGTGGAAGACGATGAAGAGGGCGATCGCCACCCCGCCGATGCGCATGGTGCGCGAGGCCGGGGTGGAGGCCTGCGGCTGCGTCCGCGCATAGCCGCGGGGCCGGGCGGCCCGGTCGAGCGCGGCGAGCTGCGCGGCGGCGACGACGTGCAGGACGACGGAGATGAAGAGGACGCAGCGCACCGCCCAGAGCAGGCCTGCTCCGCGCTTGAGGAAGGCGGAGTAGGCGTCGAGGGGGGCGGCGCCGCGGAAGACGAGCAGGTTGCCCACCACGTGCCCGACGAGGAAGCCGATCATGATCACGCCAGTGACCGCCATCACGATCTTCTTGCCGATGGTGGTGCGCCAGAACGCGAGCACGGCCGCACTGTACAAGACGCGGCGAATCCTTGCAGGGAATTCCTTCATCCCGGCTGCCGGAGGGACGATGCCATCAAGCCCGCCGAAACGCCTGCTGCCGCAGATGGGCCTTCACCCATCCGGTTCGCCATGATACGGGCGGAGCATGCGCCGACTTCTTGTTGCATTTCTGACTACCGCAGCTCTCAGCGCCGGGTGCGTCACCACTTCCTCCCACGAGAAGACCCTCGCCGACCTGGAAGACCAGCACCGCAAGGAGCTGGACAAGACCCGGTCCGACGACGCGTCGAGGCTCCAGGAGAGCGAGAAGAAGCTCGCGGACAGCGAGCAGTCCCGCAAGGACCTGGAGGCGAAGCTCGCCGAGGCGCAGAAGCGCGCGGACGAGCTGACCCGCCTGCTGCAGGGGACCGCCGCCGACAAGGACAAGCTCGACAAGCTCCTCCGCGCCACCAACGCGCAGCTCGACGAGCTCGGCAAGCAGAAGGCCGCCGCGGAGGCGCGCGCCGCCACCTACAAGTCGCTCACCGATCGCCTGCGCTCGATGATCGACGCCGGCAAGCTGTCGGTGAAGATCCGCAAGGGCCGGATGCTGATCTCCCTCCCCAACGACGTGCTCTTCGACTCCGGAAGCGCGGTGCTGAAGAGGGCGGGACAGGACGCGATCGCGCAGGTGGCGCAGGCGCTCGCGGGCATCCCCGACCGCCAGTTCCTCGTCGCCGGCCACACCGACGACCGGCCCATCCGCAGCGCGCGGTTTCCCTCGAACTGGGAGCTGTCGACGGAGCGCGCGGTGGTGGTGACGCGCTTCCTCATCAGCAAGGGGATGAAGCCCGAGGCGCTGGGGGCCGTCGGCTACGGCGAGTTCGATCCGCTGGTGCCGAACGACGGCGACGAGCACCGCGCGCAGAACCGGCGCATCGAGATCCAGCTGCAGCCGAACCTGAGCGAGCTGCCGTCGCTGGAAGAGCTGGCGAAGCCGTAGCCTTCCCCGCGCTGCGCTCCTCAGGCGATCGGCTGCGACTCCGGGTGCGCCGCCGGACGACGCGCTGCGAGCGCGCGCTCGAAGCCGCGGATCAGCGCCTCGGGCGCGGCCTCCAGGCCGGCGTCGGCGGCGATCCCCATGCGCAGCTCGCCTCCGTAGCTGAGCAGGGTGACGCTGAATCCCATCCCGCCCGAGGTCGGCGCCCACACCATCACGCTCTCGAGCTCGCGACCCGCGAGGCGGATGCGCGTCCGCGGTCCGGGTACGTTCGTCACCATCACCGTGGCCTTGCGGGTGAAGAGGTCCACGCCGATCCGCTGCACCGCGCGCCCGGCGAGCCCGAAGAAGCGCAGCACGTCGAAGGCGACGGGTGCCATCGGAGAGGCCTTGATCGCGTCCATGCTCCGCTTCAGCTCGCGGATGCGGATCGCCGGGTCGGGCTCGCCGAGAGGGAGGCCCACGAACGCCATCCCGAACCGGTTGCCCATCCCGGCGTTGCGGGAGCCGAGGAACACCGGGACCAGCGCGCGGATGTCGCCGTCCGGCAGCGGGTGCCCCGCCTCGATCAGCCAGTCCCGCAGCACGCCGGCGAGCGTCCCCATCATCACGTCGTTCATCGTCGCGTGGTGCTCGCGGGCCAGCGCCCGCAGCCGCGCGAGGGGAATGGGCACGGACCAGGCGGCGCGCTTCGCCACCCCGACCGGGCCGCGGAAGGGCGTGGGCGGGTCTTCGGGCAGCGCCAGCAGCTGCGCAAGGGTGCGGGCGCGGGCAAGCCGCTGGGCAGCCCACGCGAAGGGGCCGCGCGATCTCTCCCGCCGCTTGCCCAGGTCGGGCGGCACGGCAAAGGGCTCGTCGGCCAGGCCGAGCAGCGCGCTGACCAGCGCGATCCCGTCGCCGATGCAGTGGTGCACGCGGAGCAGCAGCGCGGAGGCGCCCCCGCCCCGATCGATCACGTCCACCTCCCAGAGCGCCTTGGAGAGCGGAAGCTCCGCGCTCATCCGCTCGCTGACGAGCTGTTGCAACCCCGCATCGCCGCCCGGCGCCGGCACCGCCAGGTGGTGGAGGTGCGCGCGCAGATCGAAGCGCGGATCGTCGCGCCACTCCGGCAGTCCCGGGAGAAAGGACGGAGAGATGACCCGGTGGTGGAACCGCGGAAGCGCGGCGACGCGCTCCAGCATGCGCTGCAGCGCGCCGGCTTCGAGCGGGCCGTCGAACAGCAACAGCGCGGTGATGATCATGCGATTCGCGGGGTGCTCCATCTGCAGCCACGCCGCGTCGGCGGGCGACATCTGCTCGCGCGAGCGAACGGCGGGGGCGTTCACGTCGTGTTCCTCGCGCGATCGGGGCGGCTGCCGGAAGGCGAGCGGACCGGCTCCAGGATCTCGCGGCTCTCGCGTTCGATCGCGGCCACCAGAAGCGCCACCACCCGCCGGTATTCCGCCGCCGCCTCGCCGGACGGCCGGGTGCGCAGCTTGCGGAGCATCTCCAGACCCCTGCGGTGGTCCGCGCGCAACTGCTGGAGACGATGCGGAGATCTTCGGGAGAGCAGCGGCCCGAGCAGCAGCTCTTCCTGGTCGACGTGCGCTTCCATCACCGCGTGGAGCGAGCGGGCGGCATCGCGCAACTCCTGCGCCGCCGGCTTTCCTTGCACGGTTCGCTCCGCCGCCTCGGCGAGCCTTTCCAGCAAGGCGTGGAGGACCTCGTGTTGGAAGAGGAGTTGGTGCTGGACGGACGCGCGTGGGAAGGTCATGCTTTCTGTAGCAGCAAGGCGTAGGCCACCTGCGCAGGTGTTGCGCAATGCGGCATGGGCACCACGACGGAAGGCCCCGGGCGTGGACGTTGCAGCAGAACCCTGCAGGAGAAAACCGGATGCGGCTCCTGAAAACCGCGGCGTCGGGCTTTGACGTCGCCATCGTGCGCTTCGTCCAACAATTCGCCCACCGAAAACCGCCGTCGCAGGCGGACCGCCTCGCCCGGTTGACGCAGACCGCGCGGACGTATGAAAGCGTCGCTCCGGAGGCCTTCTTCGCCGCGCCGCCCGAGCCGCGCATCAAGGAGCGGTGGGTGCGCGGTCTTTCGGACGGCGGCGAGGTCGTCGACTTGAGCTGGGAGAGCGGCTGGGTCCCGCACGACGCCGCGGGGCGCGAGGCGTATCTCAAGTTCGAGGAGAACCGCATCGCGCACGCGCGGCTGCTGCGGCACGCGACCACCCCGAGGCCGACCATCGTCTGCCTGCACGGCTACCGCGCCGGCGTCCACCGATTCGAGGAGATCGCCTGGAGGGCGCGCTGGCTGTACTCCCGGCTGGGGCTCGACGTCGCGCTGGTCACGCTGCCGTTCCACGCTTTGCGCGCGCCGCGCGGGCGCTTCAACCCGGTCTTTCCCTCGATGCGCACCGACCGCACCGTGGAAGGATTCGGCCAGGCCGTGTGGGACGTGCGCGGGCTGATCGCCTGGCTGCGGGCGCGGGGAGTGCCGCGTCTCGGCCTCGCCGGGATGAGCCTCGGCGGCTACACCGCGGCGCTGCTCGCCACCATCGAGCCGCGGCTCGACTGGGTGATCCTCTTCATCCCGCTCGCCGACCTGACCGACGTCGCCGTCGAGCACGAGGCGCTGCGCGGCGGGGAGACTCCCGAGCCGGTGCGCGCAGCAGGCAAGTCCGCGCTGCGGCTGGTGCGCCCGCTCGCGCGCACGCCGCTGGTGCCGGGAGACCGGATGCTGGTGGTGGCCGCGGAAGCGGATCGGATCACGAATATCCGGACACACGCGGACAGGCTCGCCGCGCATTTCGGCGCTCCGCTGGTCGTCTTTCCGGGTGGACACCTGCTGCAGTTCGGACGCAAGGCCGGCCTGCGGGCGATGAAGAGCCTGATCCGCATGCGGATCGCTGGACCGCCCGCGTAGGAATCGGCGGCGAGAATTCTGCGCGCATCGGCTGCAGGCCCGCGCGATCCTTGCGCCCTAATCCGTGACCGCTTCCAGCGACCCGTCGAGCAGCCCGGCGACGGTGGTGGAGAACGTCTTCCAGTGGATGGGCTTGATCAGGTAAGCGGTGGCGCCCACCTCTTCGGCCATCGCCCGATCGGGCGGCATCGCCCGCGCGGAGACGATCAGCACCGGGACGTCGTGCAGGTCGGGCGAGGCCCGGATCTTCTCGCAGATCTCGTAGCCGCTGAACTCGGGCAACATCAGATCCAGGCAGACCAGCGCGGGCTTCTCTTCCTTGAGCAAGGCGAGCGCGGCCCGGCCGGTAGCGGCCTCTTTCACCCGCAGGTCGAGCTTCTCCAGGCAACGGCGGAGGAACTTCCGGATCTCCGGATCGTCCTCCACCAGCAACACCAGCTTGTTCGCGTCCGCCACGTCTTCTCTAGCTCGCGCCGCGGCCCGTGATCACCACCGGGATGGTGCGGAAGATCAGGCTGAAGTCCTGCGCCAGGCTCCAGTGATCGATGTACTGCATGTCGAGGACCATCCAGTCCTCGAACGAGATCTGGTTGCGCCCCGAGACCTGCCAGATGCAGGTGAGACCAGGGCGGACGGAGAGCCGCCGCCGCTGCCAGGCCTCGTACTTGGCCACCTCGTCGGGAACGGGGGGCCGCGGGCCCACCACGCTCATGTCGCCGCGGAGCACGTTGATCAGCTGGGGCAGCTCGTCGATGGAGTACCTGCGGATGAAGCGGCCGACGCGGGTGACGCGGGGGTCGAACCGCATCTTGAACACCGGACCCGACTGCTCGTTCGCGCCGGCGAGAGTGCTCTTGAGGGCCTCGGCGTTCGCGGTCATCGAGCGGAACTTCAGCATGTTGAAGGGGCGGGCGTGCAGCCCGACCCGGAACTGCCGGAAGAAGATGGGCCCGCGAGAGGTGAGCTTGATCAGCACCATCACCAGGAGGAAGAGCGGCAGCAACGCCCAGAGCGCGAGGGCGGAGGCGACGATGTCGAAGAGGCGCTTCATCGCCTGCTGGTGCGGCTTGGGCTGGCAGGTCTGGTAGTGGAGATAGCCGTCCACGACGGCGTCGGCGTGGACCGCCTGGGCCCGCTCCAGCCGGAAGCCGTAGGCGGGGAGGGCGAAGGGGATGCCGAGCCTCTCGCAGATGCGGATCGCCTCCTGCATCTCCTCGCCGTGCGTGCGCACCTTGGCCGCGACGTAGATCTCGTCGACCGGGACCTTGCGAAGCACTTCCTCGAGCGTCTCCACGCGGCCCAGGACATGGCACTCGGCGCCGTCGGCCTGGTAGCTGCGCTGGAGCAGCGCCGTCTCCCGTCCGTTCTCGTCGGGAAGGCTGAGGTGGCCCACCACGCGGTGATGCCCTTGCCGCCGCACGTCGCCCGCCGTCAGCCGGCCGATGGGCCCGATCCCGATGATCAGGATGTCGTCCATCGGCGGCTCGCGATCCGCGAGCAGCATGAAGAACCGCCGGAGAGCGACCGCCGGCACCCAGATCATGGGCAGGACGTGCGAGATCCGCGGGATCGCCGTCCCCGCCGGCGCCAGCAGATCGAGCAGGGTGAGGACGGTGATCACCGCGGCGACCTGGATGGTGATCATCGCCACGTCCTCGAGCAGGCCCCGGTCGTACGCCAGCGTGTGGTAGTGCCGCAGCGCGGCCGCGGTCACCACCCAGGTCACCACCGCGGCCGAGGCGATCCAGAAGAGGTGGGGGCGATCGGCGGAGCCGATGTCCGCCGGGTTCGCGGCCGCCAGCGTGGCGACGAAGACGATCGCCAGGTCCGCGAACAGGTTCATTCGCGAGGCGAAGCCCGGCGTGTGCCCCGCACTGCGCAGGTTGTTGGCACTCCCCCTGATTGAAGTCATGCTGATCGCAATCCGTCTCGCCGATGAAGCGAATACGCCCCCGTAGGGGTCCTTGTAAGAAAACAGGAGTGCTGGGTCAACAGCTGCCTTCTGCGCGTTGTCCAAGTGACCGTGAACGCTGGCGATTCAAAGATCGCCGCGTACAGCGCTGCTGGAACGAGGAGCCGCGGAGGAACGGGGCGCGTGATGGCAGAGACCGTAGTGTGAAATTCCATCAGGGCTGATCTGGCCGCCCGTGTTAAGGAAGGGCGATGCCGCCCCAGGCGTCCGCGGGACGCGTCCAACTCGATCTCGGCTCCCGCGCATCGGTGGCGAAGAACGCCTTTCACCTGGTCCTCGGGCAGGTCTCCACCACCGCGCTCGCCATCGTTTTCAGCGCCGCCCTGGGGCGGTCGCTGGGCGCGCGGGACTTCGGCCTCTACTTCCTGATCAACTCGTTCTCCACCTTCGTCTACGTGGTGGTGGACTGGGGCCAGCAGTTCTACGTGATCCGCGAGGTGGCGCGCGCGCCGGAGAGCAGCGGGAGGCTCCTCGGGAGCACGCTGGTGCTGCGCGTCGCCGGCGCGATCGTCATCTCGCTTCCCGCGGGGCTCCTGGCCTGGGCGCTGGGATACGACGCCCGCACCTGCTGGTTCTCGGTGGCGTTCATCGCGGCCACCGTCCCCTGGGCGGCGACGCAGAGCTATCTGATGATGTTCCGCGGCCGCGAACGGATGGGCCTCGAGGCCTCCGTCTCGGTGGTGAACAAGATCGCGACGCTCTTGCTCGCGCTCCCCGCGCTGGCGCTGGGAATGGGCGTTGGCGGGGTGGTCGCCGCGCAGGGCCTCGCTGGCGTCGGCGCGTTCGCGGTGGCGACGTGGCTGCACCGGCGCATCGCCACCGGCGAGACGCGCTTCGACGCGACCACGGCGCGGCAGGTGCTCGCGGGCGGCACCGCCATCGTCACCATGATGATCGCGGCCTCCATCCAGCCGTACCTCGACGCGATCATCCTCTCCAAGATCGTGCCTGGCGACGCGGTCGGCTGGTACGGCGCGGCCAAGAACATCATGGGGACCCTGATCGCGCCCTCGCTGATCATCGGGGCCGCGGCGTATCCGCGCCTGTCGCGCGCGGCTTCGGACATGCCGACGTTCAACGCGGAGGTCCGCGCCACCCTGCGCCCGATGCTGTTCCTCGGCGCGCTCGCGGGGGTCGGCACCTGGCTCTGCGCGGACTCCGCCATCGCCCTCGTGTACGGGCAGCGGAACTTCGGGCCCGCGGGGATGATCCTCAAGGTGTTCGCGCCGGGCCTGTTCCTGCTCTTCATCGACGTGCTCTTCGGAAACGCGCTCACCGCGCTCGGCCGGTCGACGGCGTTCTCGATCGCCAAGATCGCGAGCGTGGTGCTCAGCACCGGGCTCGACCTCGTCCTCATCCCCTGGTTCCAGCAGCGCACCGGCAACGGCGGGATCGGGGCGGTGGTGGCGTTCGTCGCCAGCGAGGTGGTGGTCTTCGGCGGCTCCGCGCTGTTCCTGCCGCGCGGCTGCCTCGGCGCGGCGGTCGCGGTGGACATCGGCCGCGCGCTGGGCGCGGGCGGACTCACTGCTCTTCTCTTCCACTGGCTGCCGCCGCTCCCCATCTATGTGGGAGCGCCCGCCTGCGTGGTGGTGTTCGCGCTCTGTGCGCTGGCGCTCGGGCTGGTCCGCCGGGCCGACGTGACGCTCCTGCAGACGCTGGTGCGCCGGAGGGTGCCGGCGCCCGCGGCGATCGTCCAGACCAATCCCGGCTCGCCGGCGGCCTGAGGCGCTCGCGGAAAGGGATCTTTTTTCCAGGAGGGGTTTAATGCTACAGTGTGGTCGTCGGGGGGGTCATGAAGATTTTCCTTACAGGTAGCCGTGGCTACATCGGAACGGTCATGGCGCCGTTCCTGCTCAAGGCAGGGCACGAGGTCGTCGGGCTGGACACCGATCTGTACCGGCGATCGACGTTCGGATCGTGGCGCGAGTCGATCCGCACCATCTGCAAGGACGTGCGCGCGGTCGAGGTCCAGGACCTGCGCGGGTTCGACGCCGTCATCCACCTCGCGGCGCTGTCCAACGATCCGCTCGGCGATCTCAACC
>JBGQLA010000142.1:0-11106 GCA_041499865.1 Deltaproteobacteria bacterium | reverse complement strand
TGTTGTTGATAGTATCGGCGAGCGCGGCCACTTCGCCCTTCGCCATGACCGTCAGCTTTTCTTTGAGAACGCCGTTGGCGACCGCAGTCACCACCTTGACGATGCCGCGCACCTGGTCGGTCAGGTTGCCGGCCATGAGGTTAACGTTGTCGGTGACGTCCTTCCAGGTGCCGGCGACGCCTTTGACCTGCGCCTGTCCGCCGAGCTTTCCTTCGGTGCCCACTTCGCGCGCGACGCGGGTAACTTCCGAGGCGAAGGATCCCAGCTGGTCCACCATGGTGTTGATGGTGTCCTTGAGCTGGAGCACTTCGCCCTTCACGTCCACGGTGATCTTCTGCGAGAGGTCCCCGTTCGCGACGGCGGTGGTGACCTTGGCGATGTTGCGCACCTGGGTGGTGAGGTTCGAGGCCATGAAGTTCACGTTGTCGGTGAGGTCCTTCCACACGCCCGACACGCCCTTCACCTCGGCCTGCCCGCCCAGCTTGCCGTCGGTGCCCACCTCCTTCGCCACGCGCGTCACCTGCTCGGCGAAGATGCCCAGCGTGCGGGTCATGCTGTTCAGGGTCTCCGCCAGAGCGGCGATCTCCCCCCGCGCCTCCACCACCAGCTTCTGCGAGAGGTCTCCGTTCGCCACCGCGGTGACGACCTTGACGATGCCGCGCACCTGGGTGGTCAGGTTCGAGGCCATGAAGTTCACGTTGTCGGTGAGGTCCTTCCAGACGCCGGAGACGCCCTTCACTTCCGCCTGGCCGCCCAGCTTCCCTTCGGTGCCCACTTCGCGCGCGACGCGGGTCACTTCCGAGGCGAACGAATTGAGCTGATCGACCATGGTGTTGATGGTGTTCTTCAGCTCCAGCACCTCGCCGGCGGCGTCGACGGTGATCTTGCGCGAGAGATCGCCGCGAGCGACGGCGGTGGTGACCTCGGCGATGTTGCGCACCTGGATGGTCAGGTTCGAGGCCAGCGTGTTCACGTTGTCGGTCAGGTCGCGCCAGATGCCGCTCGCTTCCGGCACCGCGGCCTGTCCGCCCAGCTTGCCGTCGGTGCCCACCTCCTTGGCCACGCGGGTCACTTCCGCGGCGAAGGAGCTGAGCTGATCGACCATCGCGTTGACGGTGGTGCCGATGCGGAGGAACTCGCCCTTCACCGGCTGTCCCTCGATCTCCAGCGCCATCTTCTGGGTCAGGTCGCCTTCCGCCACCGCCACCAGCACGCGCGCGACCTCGGTGGTGGGCTGCACCAGGTCGGCGATCAGCGCGTTGATGGAGTCGACGGAGGTCTTCCAGGAGCCCGACACGTCGCCGAGGGAGGCGCGCTCGGTCATGCGCCCTTCCCGCCCGACCACCCGCTCCAGGCGGACGATCTCGGTGGTGAGGGCCTCGTTGCGGGCCGCCACCTCGTTGAAGCTGCGGGCGATCTCCGACATCAGGCCCGTGCCGCGGGCGAACGGCAGGCGCATGGCGAAGTCCCCGCGCCGCGCCGCCGTCAGCGCCTCGAGCAGCTGCCGCAGCCGCGCGTCGTCCGCGGCGGAATGGCCGTGCCCGTTGCCGTTCCCGGATCCCCCACCGCCGCCCGGCCGCCGCTTGCCCTTGCGGTACGCCTCTCCCGACGGATCGTGCATTTCACCCACGGTCGACTCCTTGGAAGTGATCCGTACACAGTCCGGCCGATGCGACAGCGGTGTCTTGGGCAGTCAGAATTCCTGTGCACCATCGAACTGGAAAAATGAATGCCGCAGCAGCAATTGCAGACGAATCGACAGTCCGGGTCCCGGGAGTTCGTCTATCAGCGCCGAGGTTGCTCCCGCACAGGATTCGTGCCCGCCCGGTCCGCGGGCGAAGCGGCGCCCGGCCGTCAGGGGTGTGTCGCCAGCACCAGCAGGCGTTCGACGTCCGCCGTCGAGAATGCCCACGTCTCGCGGAGGATCTGCAGCACCTTCGCCTCTTCGCGGGGAAAGCGTCCGTCCGCTCCGCTCACCTTGGCGCAACACTGGAAGGCGAGCTCCCGGTGGGCCGGCACCGGGATCCCGTTCGCCGCTTCGCGCACGCAGGCCTCCAGCCCGGACGCGGCCAGCCGTTCCTTCGCGGCCAGATCGATGTCCGAGGTGGAGGCGATCTCGCGCAGCATCGGGACCTGCGTCGCGAGCTTGTGGATGGCGAAGGCCTCGCTCCCCTCGAACCTGCCGTCGGACCACGCAGTGAGGAACATCAGCTCCAGGATGCGCCGGGCCGTCTCCATGACCCCACTCTACCGCTCCCGGCCATGCGGGTGAGAGTGCCCAACCCGTCCATCCAGCGGGGCAGCCGGAGCCGCTGTCCGCGGGTGGTGCGGACGTCGAGAAAGAGCGCCGTCCGCCGCACCCGCAGCGTGCTCCAGGCGAGGACGGCGCCGCGCACCTCGATCCCTTGCTCGGTCAGGCGGAAGCGCTCGCAGAGGAGCGCGGTCGAGGCCCCGAGCCCTGCGCAGCAGACGAGGAACGCGGCGGGGTCGCAGAGGAGCCCGGCGCCCGCCGCCGCCGCGGCAGGGGTGAGAAGGAGCCAGCGGGGGTGCGAGAGCACGGGGTGCAGGTCGATCGCCCGGTCGCGGAGGAGATCCACCGCGACCAGCGCGAGGAAGGCGAGGGCCAGCGCGAAGCGGGACATGCTTGCAGGAGCATCGATCGCCATTTCCCGCGGCGCTACCCCCTGGCATGCGGCTGTTCGCCCCGCGACCGCGTCAGGCCGAGTAGCGAGCCAGCGCCAGCTCCACGATCTGGCCGATCAGCTCGGCGTAGCTGCGGCCCGCGAGCCCGGCCGCGATCGGCAGCTCCGCTTCCGGAGCGAGCCAGGGATTCGGGTTCGCCTCGATCACGTAGATCTTCCCGTCGGGCGTCAGCCGCATGTCCACCCGGCCGTAATCGCGCAGCCGCAGCGCGGAGTACACTTGAAGCGCGACCTCCTGGAGCCGCTTCGCCACGTCCGCGTCGAGGTCTTTGGCGGCGGCGCTGCGGGTGACGTCGTACGCCGTGGTCCCCCTGTCCCACTTCACCTCGCGCCCGGCGATCTTCGGCATCCCCTCCGGGAGCCGGGAGAGATCCAGCTCCACTACCGGCAGGGCCACCGGCTTGTCGTTCCCCAGCACGCCGACGTACATCTCCCGCCCTTCGATGTACTCCTCGATCAGCGCGGGGGAGTCGAACTTCTCCTGGAGCATCGAGATCCGCTCCATCAGCTCGCGCACGCTTCGCACCACCGCGCCCGCGTCGATCCCCACCGAGCCGTCCTCGCTCCCCGGCTTGACGATCACCGGGAACTCCAGATCGTCGATGTGGTCGAGCTTCCCCCGGTAGCTGCTGGCGAAGCGCGGGGTGCGGATGCGGTGGAAGGCAAAGATCTTCTTCGCCAGCGCCTTGTCCTGGGCGAGGAAGAGGGCCTGCGGACCGGCGCCGGTGTAGCGCAGCTCCAGAAGGTCGAGGAAGCCCGCCACCTGCGGCTCCCGCGAGTCGTCTCCGGCGTACGCCTCGAGCATGTTGAAGACCAGGTCGGCGTCCGTCTTCGCCAGCGCCAGCAGCGACGCCTCGTCGCGCACCTCGTGGAGGAAGGCGTCGTAGCCGTTCGCCCGCAGCGCCTCCGCGACGTGCTGCCGATCTTCCTTCTGCCGCCGCTCCCGCCCGCGCCAGCGCCGGGTGCCGGGCCTGCGCCGCTCCTTGTGGCGCACGCGGCCTTCGGGCGGCGGCGTGCCGGTGTTGTCGTTGCGGTCGTAGAGGACGGCGATCCTGAGCTTTCCCGGCATCAGCGCTCCCTGAACCCGCCGCGGGTGAGGTAGTTCATCGCCAGGGTGGTGGCGAAGGCGACGATCTCGATCAGCGTCTGCGCTTCGCGTTTCCGGTCCACGGAGAGCTCCAGCTCCCGGGCCCTGCGCCCGATGGTCTCCACCAGCTTGCGGATCACCGTCCTGCGCACTCCCGTCCAGTAGGTGATCTTGTCCACGATCGCCTTGCGGTGCTCGAGCACGAAGGCGGAGGCCGGCCGCAGCTCCTCGCCCTTGCGGACGAAGATGTCCTCCAGCTCCGCATCGGGCACCTCCGGCGGCGCCACCGCGTCGTCGCGCTCGTGCTCCTTGTAGAACTGCTCGATGGTGCTCCCCATCTCCTCGACCGGGAGCTCCCGCATCGCCACTTCCAACGCCTTGCGCGGGGGCGTCGATGCCAGGGCGCGCGCGGTGCGATCGACGTACTGCAGCTTGCGCAGCGCCGGCCATCCCGCGTACCGCCCCTGCCAGTCCGAGTCCGGCGTGAGCCAGACGGCGAAGCTCTCGGCGAAGTCCTCGTCCGGGTGCTTCTGCGCGTACCAGCCGGCGATGTGGCGGACGTACTTGCGGGAGAAGGGGATCGGCTTGTAGTCGTCGACGTAGGGGCGGTCGAAGGGGCCGAACAGTTCCAGCCACTCCTTGGTCTCGTAGAGCAGGTACGCGTAGTTGAAGGCGTGCCCCGCCTCGTGGCGCAGGTACATGAGGATCTCGCGCTCGTCCTCCAGATCGTTGATCGCGCGCTCCAGCGCCGCGATCTTCGGGTCGGCGAGATAGAACGGCGCCCCGATGATCGGCTCCTTGTCGGGGCAGGCCCACTCGTCGCTGAGGTAGACCGCAGGGCGGAAGCGCTCGAGCCCCTTCGCGGCCAGCTCCGCGTAGAGCTGCTGGACGAACTTCTCCAGCATCGAGCCTTCCAGCCGTAGGCCGAGGTCCCGGATTCGGCGCGACAGCAGCTCACGCGCCTCGGGGGGCGTCTGCTCGAATGACTGCATGCGGTGCAAAGATGGCGACGGACGGGTCGCACGGGGAGGGCGGGGGCCCGCCTGCCCGCCCGCTTCCGGGCTACCGGCCGCTCCCTGGGCCGTGCGAGACTCCGCGCCATGCGGCTGCATCTGGTCGACGGCACGTTCGAGCTCTACCGCGCGCATTACTCGAAGCGGCCTGCGCACCCGCAGAAGGCCACGCGCGGCCTCGCGCAGTCGCTGCTGGCGCTGCTGGTGAACCCTGCCGAGCAGGTGACGCACCTGGCGATCGCCTTCGACAACCCGATCCGCTCGTTCCGCAACGACCTGTTCGCCGCCTACAAGTCCGACGAGGGCGTGCCCCCGGACCTGCGCGCGCAGTTCGACAGCGCCGAGGAGGCGGCGCGGGCCGTGGGCGTGGTGGTCTGGTCGATGCGCGAGTTCGAGGCGGACGACGCGCTCGCCACCGCCGCTGCGCGCTACGGCGGCCATTTCGAGCAGGTGCGCATCCTCACCCCGGACAAGGACCTCGGCCAGTGCCTGGAGGGCGACCACGTGGTGCAGGTCGACGTGATCCGGAAGCGGGTGACCAACGAGGAAGCGCTCCGGCAGCGCCGCGGCGTGAACCCCGCATCGATCCCGGACCTCCTCGCTCTCACGGGCGACGACGCGGACGGAATTCCCGGCCTGCCCGGATTCGGCGAGAGAACAGCCGCCGCGCTGCTCGCGCGATTCGGCCATCTCGAAAGCATCCCGCTCGACGGGCGCGGGTGGCCGGAGGGCGTGCGGAGCGCGGACCGGCTGGCCGCCACCCTGCGCGCGCGCCTCGCCGACGTTCTCCTCTACCGGGAGCTGGCGACGCTGCGCCGCGACGTCCCGCTTCTCGAATCCGTCGACGATCTCCGCTACCGGGGCCCGGACGAGACACGGCTTCGGCAGATCCTCCGATCCGAGCCGCAGGCCGCGGCCGGGCCCTGACTTACATTCTCCGCGTGAAGCTGCTCGGCGCCATCCCTGCCCTCCTGCTCGCCGTCCTGCTCGGCCAGGGCCGCGCGCCGTCGCGCGCCCCGCGCGGGCAGGCGGACGGCGGGCCGATCCTGCTCGGGACCGATCCTCCGGGGCGGCTGCGCCCGGCGCCTCCGGAGGCGGCGGACGCGGGAACCGCGGCGCGGGATGCCGGTCCCGATGAGGTGCACCGCGAGTTGCAGGCGCTGCGCACCAGGCTGGACGCGCTCGAGCAGGAGCTCGCGCAGTCGCGCCAGACCTCGCAGCAGCTCGAGCAGCTGACTTCGGAGGTGCAGCAGCTTCGGCAGCAGGTCGCCGACGCGGAAGCGCAGCGGTTGGCGGCGGAGGAGCAGCGGCAGTCGCAGCGGGCCGCGCTGCAGTCGGCGGTGGACGCGCTCTACACGGCCCAGCAGCGGCTGCTGGCAGGCAATGCCTCCATCGACGCCGAGCTGGATCAGGCACAGGCCGCGTTCACGGGGCAGGCGCAGCGCCAGGTGCAGGCGGCCCGCACCGCGCTGCGGAACAGCGACCTCACCGGCGCCCGGGCGCTGCTGTCGGCCGCCATCTCGGCCGCGCAAGCCGGACGGTAGCCCCTGCCGGGCGCGCGCGCACCAGCGCAGCGCCCTGGGACAGTCGCCGTTGCCCTTTTCGGCGACGGCCTCCTGGTCGCGGCCGCCGCAGGCGGCTTGGCGACCATGCTTGAACGCGATCATTCTTCAGCACACTCATGAAATGCGTTCTAGTCTCGCCGCATGACCGTGCGCACCGAGAACCAGGGACCCGTCACCACCGTCATCCTCAGCCGGCCGGAGGCCCGCAACGCCGTGGATCCCGCGACGGCGAGTGCCTTGGCGGACGCCTTCCGCGCCTTCGACGCCGACCCGGAGGCAAGCGTGGCGGTCCTCTGGGGCGAGGGGGGAACGTTCTGCGCGGGCGCCGACCTCAAGGCGTTCGCCGAGGGCAAGTACGATCGCGTCTCTCCGGACGGCGACGGACCGATGGGGCCCTCGCGGCTGCTGCTCGACAAGCCGGTGATCGCCGCCGTCGAAGGATACGCCGTCGCCGGCGGCCTCGAGCTGGCGCTGTGGTGCGACCTGCGCGTGGTCGCGGAGGACGCCACGCTGGGAGTGTTTTGCAGGCGCTGGGGAGTGCCGCTGATCGACGGCGGCACCGTGCGCCTGCCGCGGCTGATCGGTCTCTCGCGCGCCCTCGATCTCATCCTCACCGGACGCCCGGTGAAGGCGCAGGAGGCGCTGCAGATGGGTCTGGCGAATCGGCTGGCCCCGCCCGGCGCCGCGCGCGCCGCCGCCGAGGCGCTGGCGCAGGAGATCGCCGCCTTCCCGCAGCTCTGCATGCGCACCGACCGCCGCTCCGCGCACGAGCAGGCCGATCTGGATTTCGCCGAGGCGATGCGCAACGAGCTTCGCCACGGGAACCGGGCGCTGGAGGCGGGAGCGAAGGCAGGCGCGCAGCGTTTCGCCGCCGGCGCGGGCCGGGGCGGGAAGTTCTAGAGGCTCCGGCTCGCAGCGATCGCGACCAGCGAGGAGCCTGCAGGCGCCCATCTACGGGGACACCATCAAAATGGTGTCCCCATTCCTGTACTGGGCCTACCAGAGGAAGGTGTCTCGTGGATCGCACGGCGCCACTTGATTGCGCGGACATCGTTCTGGCATTCCGGTAGGTCATCCCCGCGGCAGCCTGGGCGGGCGCGGCCCATGCCGGACCGCCCCGCGCAACGGCGCGTACGGCAGCTCCGTCTTCTCCCGCACGCAGCGCAGGAGCAGCCCGCCCCGGCTCATGTCGCCGCGGCCGACGAACGAGGGCGGAAAGAGCAGCCGATCCCCGAGCGCGTCCAGGAGCACGTCGGCGTACTTCGCGGTGGCGATGCTGCCCAGCAGCACGGCTTCGCCGCGCTTCCCCAGCCGCCGCGCCAACTCCTGCACGTCGCGCTCCAGCGGCTCCCGGTAGCGGGCGTCGCGCAGGTCCACCGGCACCTCCGCGATGGCGCGCAGCTCGTCGGCGGTGATCCGCTCCTCCACGTCGAGCAGCCCGCGTCCGGGGACGATGGCGAGCGCACCCGTTCCGCCGCGAGGCGGCCGTCCGAACGCGCGCGCGTACGCGAGCTTCCCCCGGAAGTAGAGCCCGCTGGCGAACTGGAACAGCTCGCCGAGCGGCGCTCCGTCGCGCTGGAAGTTCCAGGCGAGGGCGAACCCCGCGCGCGGGCTGAGCAGCAGCCCCATCCGTTCGCCTCCGGCACGGGCCGGCGAAAGGAGGAAGACGCGGGGTGCGGACAGGACAGGCATGCTTGCGCTCCGCGGCCGGAAGCGTCCCGCCGTCTCCGGCATCCCAACAATCTCATGAAACGCATGCCCATCCTCTTCGTCGGCCACGGCTCGCCGATGAACGCGATCGACGACAACGAATGGAGCCGCGGGTTCACCAGGCTCGCCGGGCTGCTGCCGGAGCCGAAGGCGATCCTCAGCATCAGCGCGCACTGGTACGTGCCGGGGACGTTCCTCACCGGAGACGAGCACCCGCGCACCATCCACGACTTCGGGGGATTCCCGCCCGAGCTCTACCAGCAGCAGTACCCCGCCCCGGGCAACGTCGATCTGGCGAAGCGCGTGGCGAAGCTGGTGGGCGAGGGCGCCTCCTTGAGGACCGACTGGGGCCTCGATCACGGGACCTGGACGGTCCTCAAGTACCTGCGGCCGAAGGCCGACATTCCGGTGGTGCAGCTGAGCATCGACGGTCGGCTCCCCGCGGCCGGCCACCTGGCCCTCGGGCAGACGCTGGCGCCGCTGCGCGAGGAGGGTGTGCTGGTCCTGGGGAGCGGAAACGTCACCCACAACCTGCGGCACGCGTTCGCCAGCTGGCAGCGCGGAGACGCGACCACGCCGGACTGGGCGCACTCCTTCGACGCGCAGGTGGCGGACGCGGCCGGGCAGCACGACGGCGCGGCGCTGGCCAGGCTCGCGGAGTCGGACTCGGGCCGCCTCTCGCACCCGACGCCCGATCACTACTTCCCGCTCCTCTACGCCGCGGGCGCCGCCGACGCGCGCGACCAGGTGAAGTTCCCCGTGACCGGGTTCGACATGGGCTCGCTCTCCATGCGCTCCGTCCTCTGGGAATGAGCGGCAGGTCCGCGTAGCCTACCTCTCCTGCTGCATCCTTCTGGCTGATCCCGCGGGTGCCCATGTCCGCCATCGGCGCCATCCCGCTTCTCGACACCAAGGGGGCGGTGGTGCTCGGCGCGGCCGTGCTCGGCGAGCCTTTGGGATGGAGCCTGCTCGCCGGCGGCGCGCTGGTGCTCGCCGGCGCGGCGCTGGCGAATCAGGTTCCTGCCGGGCCGGCTCCGGAACGAGGCTGAGCGCGCGCCACCGCGAGCCGCGCGCCGAGCCAGGCGAGCGGGACGTAGCAGGCGAGATCGAGGCCGATGAACCAGCCCGGGTGCGGCAGGGCGATCACGTTGATCGCGCCGCCCAGCAAGAGCACGAAGCCCACGGCGATCGCCGGCCAGAGCGCGGTGCGGCGGGCGATCAGGGTGGCGACCGCTCCGCCCGACAGGCTGCCGAGCGCGTGCCCGCAGAGAACCAGGACAAAGGCCGCCGTCGGGAGCCGCGCGATGTACACGCGGTACGACTCGACGTTCGCCGGGTTCACCGAGGCGGGCAGCGGATGGAGCAGCCCTTCGATCGCCTCGGCGATGGTGGTGAAGGCGATCCCCATCGCCACCCCGCCCAGGATGCCGAGCACTTTCCGCCACATGACATTTCCTCGCACGCTGGCGGACAGTTGCGGACCCTGGGGATTTTCGTTATGCCAGCGCACTGCGAAGGATCCTCGCCATGCTGCAGATGGTCTCATCGATCGAGGACGGCCGGGTGCTCCTCCGCGTCCAGGGAGAGCTGGACGGCGAAGGCGCCGCGGCGGTAGCGCGGCTGATCGGGCAGAGCATGGGCGACTTCTCCATCGACTTCACGGACGTGAAGCGCGTCGAGGACTCCGGATTCGCCGTGCTCGCCCAGGCGATCCGCCGCTGCCCGTACAGGCTGGTGGTGCGCGGCCTCGACACGGGCTTCGCTCAACCCGCGAGCTCGTACAGGTAGTCGACGAAGGATCGCACCGCGCCGTCCAGGCCCTGCACCTTCGGATTCTCGCTCTCGACCAGGTAGTACTCGTCGGGCGCATGAGCGCCGTCCCCGTGGCCCATGCCGAAGTGACCGGCGGCGAGGCGCAGCGGCGGCTCGGTGAACACGTACCCGGGCCAGGAGCCGCCGAGACGCGGCCAGAGCAGCGGGACCAGGCCGTACTTCTTGTACGTCGCCACCTCCGCCTGGATCAGCGGCGCGTCCGGCGAGGTGGTGTTCGGCGGATACGCGCCACCGATCTTGATCTCGATGTCGGAGAAACCGCGCTTGTCGAGGTGCGAGCGCAGCTTCTTCAGGCAGTCCTCCACCCCCATGTCGGGCACCAGGCGGAAATCGAGCTTCGCCACCGCCTGGTGCGGGAGCACCGTCTTGCCGCCCGGGCCGGTGTAGCCGCCCACCAGCCCTTCGATGTTGACGGTGGGCTGGGCCGCGAGCCGCATCTGCGCGTCCCGGAACGGCATGTCGTGCACCCAGCGCTGCACGCCGAGTTGCTTCTTCATCATCTCTTCCCGCCCGGCCGTGGAGGCGTTCTCGATCATCTGCTGCTCGGCGGCCGAGAGCGGGCGGACGCGCTCGAACCAGCCGTCGATCGCCGGGTCGACGCCGTCCGGCGTCACCAGCGTGCCCAGCGCCTGCACCAGGTGGAAAGCGGGGCTGTCCACCGAGGCGCGCAGCGAGGAGTGGATGTCCTTCACCGGACCGCGGCCCCAACGCTCGCCGCTCGCCACCAGCTCGCACTCGATCACGCCCTTGGCGCCGAGGTTGACCATCACTTCCCCGTCGAGGCCCTGGGCGGCGAACGGCATCCAGATCCCGCTGCACTTCGAAAGCGCGTCCATCACCTCCGGGCGGCGGACGACCTGGGGGAAGTGGGGCGACCCGATCTCCTCCTCGCCCTCGGCGACGAGGACCAGGTTCACCGGCAGCTTGCGGCGCGCTCCGCGGATGGCGTGCAGCGCCGCGAGGAACGCGCCCTCCGGACCCTTCTGGTTCACGGCCCCGCGGCCGACGATCACCTTGCCGACTCCCGGCTTGTCGACGAGGCGCGCCTCCCAGGGCGGCGAGGACCATTCCCGGGGATCGACCTGCTTGACGTCGTACATGAAGTACAGGCCCAGCGTCTTCGGCGCGCCGCTGTCGAGCAGGGCGAAGACGCCGGGCTTTCCCTCGGTGTCGATGCGGGTGGCGCGCTGGAAGCC
>JBGQLA010000141.1:0-11108 GCA_041499865.1 Deltaproteobacteria bacterium | reverse complement strand
GCGGCATCGGGCGGCCGACCTCCGCGGCGAACGCGCGGCAGATGGCGCCCAGCCCGGCGTAGCTGCGGCTGTCGTAGCGGCTGCTCGCCAGCACCTCGACCGAGGCCGCTCCACCGCGCCCGACCGGCGACACCTCGCAGATCGCCAGGAGGGTCTTGGTCCCCCCGATGTCGCCGGCGAGCACCTGCACGGGGGCAACCTACCCGACGAGCGAAGAAGATCAAGCGACGATGAACCGCTGCTCCGCATCGCTGGCCTTGCTTGCAAGCGTCCGAAGCCCAACGTTCAACAGGGGGCACGGCCCCTTCCGGAGGACGGATGCGCAAGGCGTTCGGACGGGTGGGCTCGGCTGCGGTCGCGGCGCTGGCGGCGCTTCTCCCGGCTTCCGCGGCGCGCGCCCAGATAGAGACCACGATTTCTCCCGTCGGCGAGTCCAGCGCGTGGAGCGCGACGGCGGGCCGGACCGCCGGAACCGGGAACAGCGTGCTCCAGGCGGAAGCGGGCTGGCCCGGGATCGGGTTCACCTGGCTCAAGGGCATCGACGAGCGGAGCGACTACGGCCTGCACGTCGGGTTCAACTACGGCTTCGAGGGCACTTCGAACACGGTGACGGGCTTCAACCTCGCCGTTCCTTACCGGCGCACGCTCGCGAGCAGCGGGGACACCGCGATCGCGTTCGAGACGCAGCCGGGAATCTCGATCTACTCCAACCACGGCGCCCTGGTCGGGATCGGCGGCCCGATCGGCGTCGTCGCCGGGCTCCAGGTCAGCCCGCAGCTGACGCTGGACCTGGCCGCGGACGTTCCGGTGCTGATCTCCTTCAGCAACCCGGCCGGAGTCCTGTTCGGCCCGCAGTTCGGCGGCGGCGGGGAGTATTTCATCGATCGGAATCTGGCGGTGACGGCGCGCATCCGCGTCGGTCCGCGGTTCGCGCTGGATTCTTCGGGTACAGGGACGCAGACGGGGTTCGTGACGCTGATCGGACTAGCGTACAACGCGCATTAGGAACAGCGCGAACGCGACGCCTACACGTCACGCCGTGCTCGGCGTCGAGTAAGTCGCTTCCCCGGCTCTCCTTGCAGCGATGGCATCGATCACCTCGTTCGCTTGCGACTGCGCGATGGCGTACGCGATCCAGGTCTGCTGGCCAGCCACGCGCATCTCGATGCGGTTGAACCGCCGGCCCTCTTGCCCTGCCGGCACGAATCGGGCCTCGACGCTGGCGAGCAGGTACGAGGCCGTCCGGATGGGCAGCTCGAAGAGCCTGCGCTTCACCTTCACCTCCATGGCTTCGATCTCGATGATCTCTTCGCCGAGATACTGGTAGGCGAGAAACGAGAGGAGCGAAAAGAGGGCGAACGAGGAGAAAAGCGCTCTCGACCACGATTCCACGCCGATGCCCAGCTGGAGCCCTCGCGCGAACCAGGCAATTCCCACGATCGACGCCGCGATCTCCAGCCGCGACGCGGTGGTCCCAGCACGAACCGCACGACCGGACCCTGATCGCGCTTCGAAAATGCCCGATTCATGTTCCGCTCCCTGCGCGTGAAATCCGGGGACACAATCAGGGCGCGAATGAAACGCGCCGCGCCCTCCGGAGAAACGAAGTCGTGCCGCAGCTCGGCCTCCGACATCGGGGGATTCGCCTCCGGAACGCTACGTCCATCGAGGCTCGCCAGTTCGGCCAGTGCGGACCTGCGCCGGGGGAAGGGCGATCCCAGTACCGCGATTGCGCTCGCATGTAGCGAAATCACGCCAGCTGCACCAGCGCGGCCTGGTCCAGCTCGAGCCGTGCGCCGTCCAGCGCCGCCGCCGCGTCGTCGTACAGCTTCGCCTCCGCGGCGAGCACCTTCTCCGCCGAGGCGGCAGGCACCTTGCTCTGCGACAGCCAGCGCGAGAGCCGCCGAGCCGCGGACTCCTTCTCCGCCGCCACGCCGCGCTTCGCGTCCTCCACCAGCCTGCGAAGGC
The DNA here is from genome assembly GCA_041499865.1 of Deltaproteobacteria bacterium. GTDB lineage: Bacteria > Myxococcota > Myxococcia > Myxococcales > 40CM-4-68-19 > 40CM-4-68-19. The sequence goes on along the minus strand of JBGQLA010000141.1, from coordinate 9,140 downwards.
GCCGCTCCGCCTCGTCGCGCGCGACCCGCAGCCCCATCTCCACCGCCTGCACGAAGGTGGCCGGGGGACCGCCCTCCGGCGCCGGAACCGGATCCACCTCCGCCGAATCGAGCTGCGCGGCCAGGCCGTCGTCGACGCGCGCGGACCCGCGCCCGTCCAGGCGCACCGCCACCCGGACCAGCGCCTCCTCCAGGTGCCGCGCTGCCCGGCGCGAAGGCACCCGCGCGCCCTGCGCCAGATCGGCCGGCTCCGGCAGCGTCACCAGGAATCTGGCGTCGAGCGCCGCGCCCGAGATCCCGCGCAGATGTGCGCGCGCGACCGTGGCGCGGCCCAACTCGCCGTCGCGGACCCAGGAGAACAGCGCCTCGACCAGTGGATGCCCGGTGGCGAAGGAATCGTGCTCCTCGTGCTGCACGGCGATCTCGCGGCGGAACGAGCCGAGCACGGTCCGGTCCTCCGAGAGATCGAACCCCGCGAGGGCGTCCACCTTCAGCTCGGGGCCCACGTTGAAGGACACCTCGCCGGGGAGCACGTCCACCTCGACGTCCACCGCAAGCCCGACGCGCTTCGCCGCCTCGATCGTCACTGCTTCCAGACGCGTCTCCAGCAGCGATGCCACCGTCCTCAGCGCGGTCTCCGCGTCGGCCCCCGGCCGCAGCCGCGCGCCGATGCGTTCACCGCCCTGCTCCGCCAGCGCGCGCACCGCCCGCAGATCGCAGCTGCGCAGGTCGAGCAGCGGGTCGTACGCCCGCGCCACTTCCGCCCGCGCCGCGGCGACCCGCGCCGCCAGCGCGCCGGTCATCTCTCCCCACCGCGCGGCATCGTCGCTGGAGGCGAGGGAGAGCAGCTCGGCCTCGACCCCCTCCAGCACGGGATCGAGCCCGCCCACCGGCTCGGTGAACACGCCCACGCCGGCGTCCAGCACGTCGAGGACGCGCGCGGCCAGCGTCCCTTCGGGCCGGAAGGCGAACAGGCGCACCTCGCGCGACTGCCCGATGCGATCGATGCGGCCGATGCGCTGCTCGATGGCCGCAGGGCTCCAGGCCAGGTCGTAGTTCACCAGCACGTGGCAGTGCTGGAAGTTGCGCCCCTCGCCGCCCAGCTCGGTGGAGAGGAGCACGCGGGGACCGTCGGGATCGCGGAATCGCGCCACCAGCTTGTCGCGCTCCGCCGGCGCGAGGTCCCCGACGTACGCGAGCGCCTCGATGCGCCGCCGCGCCAGCGCAGCCTGCAGGTACTCGATGGTCTCGCGCGGCTCGGCGAACACCAGCACCTTCTCGGACGGCCCGAGCTGCTCGAGCAGGGCGTGGAACGCCTCGAGCTTCGAATCTCGCTCGAGCGCCAGCGCCCGCTCCGCCAGCTTCTTCTCGCCGGCTGCCGAGAGGCCCGCGGCGAGCGCCGGCGGCGAGCTGCCCATCCTGCGCAGCAGGGACGCGAGCACGGCGCCGGAGGGCAGCTTCGCGCGGGAGAGGGCCTGGCGCACGTCGCGCTCCAGCTCGCGCTCGGCCGGGTCCGGCTTGACCTCGATCTTCGTCAGCCGCCGCGGCGTGAAGCCGCCCACCACCGCGCGCCGGTTGCGCAACAGGCGCGCAGAGAGCCCGTAGCTCTCCGCGAGGTGCCCGAGCAGCGCATCCCCGCGCAGCTCGCGCAGCGCGGGATCGTCGGGAAAGAGCGCCGCGATGCGCCCGGCGGCGGAAGCGTCGCCCGCGAGCAGCGCCCGGACGAGCGCGGAGAGGTCGCCCTGGCGGGCGAGGCGCGCGCGCAGCTCCTGCTCGGTGGCCGCGGGCGCCGGGTCCACCAGGCGCAAGAGCGCGTGGTACTCCGCCGGGTCGAGCTGCAGCGGCGTGGCCGTGAGCAGCAGCAGCCCCCAGGTCTTGCGAGCAAGGGCCTGCGCCACCTCGTACGCGCGCGCCCCGCGCAGGTGGTGCGCCTCGTCGATCACCACCAGGTCCCACCCGGCATCCGCGGCGGACTTCGTCTCTTCCTTGCTGCGGGAGAGCCACTCCAACGAGGTGATCACCAGCGAGTGCCGCCCCCACGGCGAGCCCTCGTCCTCCGGCGCTTCCGCCTCCGCCGCCTCGCGATCGTCCTTCGCCCGGTCCGGGTCCATCAAGGTGAAGAGCAGGTTGAACTTGTGGAACAGCTCGGCCAGCCACTGCACGGTCAGGTGGCTGGGCGCGACCACCAGGCACCGCTTCACCAGCCCGGCATGCAGCAGCGCCGAGAGCACCAGGCCCGCCTCGATGGTCTTCCCCAGCCCCACCTCGTCGGCCAGCACGAACCGGGGCTGCGGCGCGGAGAGCACCTGGTGGGCGACGCTCACTTGATGCGGCTTCACGTAGACGCGCGAAGCGAACAAGGCGCCGAGCGCGTCGGCGCGCCGCTCCAGATCGAGCTTCACCGTCTCGGCGCGCAGCTCGAAGTCCTCCGGCGCGCCCCACCTTCCCGAGGCGAGCTGCTCGGCGGGCCCCTCCCGCGGCGCGGGCGCTCGCAGGTCGGCTTCGCTGCGGATCTGCGGCTTCTTCCCCGCGACCTCGACGGTATAGCGGTAGAGATCCCCGGAAGGTCCGGGCAGCGCCCGGAGCACGCGCGCCGCGGTCCCGCCGGCGAGCAGCGCGGCGCTCTCCGGCGCGAAACGGAACCTCGCCAGCGCCGCGTCGCGCGAGGAGAGCATCACCGGCCCCCCGGGCCGGCCGGGAAACTCCGCCGAGAGCCGCGGCGGATCCTCGCTCACGGCCAGGACGTGTCCGACCCCCCATCCGCCCTGCGCGCGATGGACGATCTTCATTCCTTTCAGGAACGTCGCCACCGCGGACCTTCTATACTGGAACCTCATGGACGGCCACGCCATCGAAGCGCCCGTCGTCAGCGCGCGCGTCCGTCCCACCCTCGGGGAGTTCTTTCGCGGCGCCCTTTTCCTCGGGCTGGTCGGATTCGGCGGCGGCCTCTCCGTGCTGGCGAACATCCGTGCACTCGCGGTGAAGAAGCGCCGCTGGCTCACGGAGCGCGAGTTCACCAACACCATCACCGTCGCCCAGATGCTGCCCGGCGGGGCCGCCGCGAACACGCTGGCGTACATCGGCGTGCGCTTCGGCGGCATCAGAGGCGCCCTGCTCGGGTACACGGGATTCGTCCTGCCCGGGTGGATCCTGGTGATGGCGCTGGCGTTCCTCTACGTCCACTTCGGGACCACGCCCGACGTCGCCACCCTGCTGGGCGGGTTCAACGCCGCCGTGGTGGGCATCATCGGCGCGATCACCCTGAAGATGGCGAGGAGCGCGGTCGGGCGGCTCTGGCAGATGGGCGTCGCCGCCGGGGCCCTGCTCTTCTCCGTGCTCGGCGACGCGGCGCCGGGCGAGGTGGCGCTGCTCTCGATCGCGGTGGGCCTCGCCGTCGACCTCGGCACCAAGCGGGCGCGGCTCTTCGCCATGGAGCGGCACCGCGTGCGCGAGCGCCGGGAAGGCCCGGTGGTCCTGCCCGAGGAAGGGGCGACGCTGGCCACCGAGAAGACGGAGCCTCCGGAGCCCCCGCGGGCGCCGCCCAACGAAGTGAGAGTCGCCAGCTGGACGGTGTTCGCGGTGATGATGGCGCTCGCCCTCCACGCTCCCGGGCTGGACGCCGAGCTGTTGCGGATCGCGTTCTCCTTCTTCCGCACCGGGCTGGGAGCGTACGGCGGAGGCTTCGCCATCGTGCCGCACCTGAAGCAGGTGGTGGCGCGCGAGGGCTGGATCACCGAGCGGCAGTTCGCGGACGCGGTGGCGATCGGAAAGCTGACGCCAGGCCCGGTGCTCCTGCTCGCCACGTTCATCGGCTACGTCCGGTACGGATGGGTCGGCGCGGTGGTGGCGACCGTCGGCATCTTCAGCGCTCCCTTCATCCTCATCACGTTCGCCGGGACCTGGCTCGACCGCATCCGCTCGCGGCGGACGGTGCGGGCGGCGCTCCGCGGCCTCACCCCCGCCGTCCTGGGATTGATGGCGGCGGCGATGATGTCGCTCGGCGACACGCTCAACGGCGAAGGGGAGATCGCCATCGCCGTCGCGGTCGCCTTGACCCTCAGCCGATTCGAGATCAACCCCGCGGTGATGCTCGCGCTGGGCGGGGCGGCGCGGTTCGCCTTCCGGTTCGCGGGCCTGTAAAGGAGCGTCATGGACGCCGATGCGCAGAGAAAGGCGGCGGGAGCGCGCGCCGCGGAGTTCGTGCAGGACGGGATGACCATCGGCTACGGCACCGGGCGGGCGGCGAACGCGGCGCTGGAGACGCTCGCGCGCCGCAAGGTCCGGGTGCGCGGAGTGCCCACCTCGACGAAGACGCTCGAGCTCTGCGAGCGCCTCGGGCTGGCCGTGGTCAGCCTCGACGACCATCCGCGGCTCGATCTGGTTCTCGACGGGGCCGACGAGGTGGACCCGCGCGGGCAGATCCTCAAGGGTGGCGGCGGCGCGCACGTCCGCGAGAAGCTGGTGGCGCTGGCGGCGGCGCGGCGGATCATCATCCTCGAGGAAGCAAAGCTGGTCCCCCGCCTGGGGGCGACGCGCGGGGTGCCGGTGGAGGTGGTCGCGTTCGGCTGGAAGGGGACCCTGGCCCGCATCGCCGCCCTGCTGCCCGGGGCGAAGCGGCGGGAGGGAGTGGAGAGCGACAACGGGGGCGCGATCGTCGACGCTCCGCTTCCCGCGGACGCGGACCTCCGGGCGGTGGCGCGCGCCCTCAAGGAGATCCCCGGGGTGGTCGATCACGGGTTGTTTCTCGACCTCTCGCCCACCCTGGTGGTGGGCGGCGCATCGGGCGTGCGCGTGATCAGCGGTGGCTGATGTACCCGGCGCCGGAGATGGCCTTCTGGATCGCCTCCGGATTCGCCGCCGCGTCGTCGTAGACCACGGTGAGCTTCTTGCCCGGCAGATCCGAGGAGACGCGCACCACGCCTTGCACCTTCTGCACCGCCGCTTCGGTCTTGTAGACGTCGCCCTTGCTGTGCCAGCCCTCCACCGTCAGGCTGAGGGACTGCTCGGCAGCCCTGGCTGCGCCGGCGAGCAAGAGGGCGATCAGCAAGCGCTTCATGGACCGATTGTAACGCCGAACGGGGTGAAGCGGGTCAAACTGCGCGCGGGCCGTGACGCAGCGGCGCGAACCAGCCGCGCACTCCTTCGGACCAGAGGGTCGCGAGCGCCAGGGCCACCAGGATGAAGGCGGCGGCGGCGCTGAACGGCGAGGCCGCCGCCTGCGCTCCGAACGCGTCGCGCACGTCGTGAAGCGCGCTGCTCGCCACGACCTGCGCCCCCGCCAGCACCCCCGAGCTGGAGAGCAGCTTGCCCGCGCCCAGGGCGACGACGCACTCGACGACCAGTACGGCGGCGGCGGCCCCGGGCCGTGGGGCCAAGGCGCGGGCCACCGCGGATCGGGTGAGCGGCCCGAGCGCGAGCAGGGCGACGGCGATGCCGGGATCGAGGCCCTTGCCGACCAGCACCGCCGCCACGGCGACCGCCCCCGCCTCGTCGAGCCGCGCGGCGAGCACGACCACCGCCAGCAAAGCGCCCGGCACCAGAAGCGAGACGGGAAAGGACTCCATGCTGGTCTCCAGTCCGGCAGCCGCCATCAGCAGCGTGAGCAGCGCCGGCGAGCGCTGCCGGACGATCGCGACCAGCTCCGCGATCACCGGGCGCAGCGACTCGCGCCCGCGGAGGAAGCGCGCGACGGGAAGCGAGAGCAGGACGGTGAGGCCCGCCCAGGCCATCGCCGCGGCGGGGCCGAGCAGCACCAGCGCGAGCAGGAATGCGTCCCAGCGGAAGAAGCGGGTGCGCGACGCGAGCAGCGCGAAGGCGATCGATCCGAACAGCAGCGCCGGCGCGCAGGCGAGCGCCACTCCCGCGAGGATCCGGAGCAACTCCACGAGCGGCCCGGCTTCCTCGCGCAGGTGCACCAGCGCTCCCAGCCCGGCCACCACCAGGCCCGCGAGGCAGGCCCCGAAATCGAGCGCGCGGTCCATCCGGGTGGCGAAGCGCTGCGCGCGGATCTCGTCGGCGACCACGTGGAGCAGGATGCCGGCCGTCACCGCCGTGGCGGTCTGGAGAGCTTCCCCCTCGACCAGCCCCGGCAGCGCTCCGCTGAGCAGGGCGCCCCCCACGCCGGCGACAGCGATGAGCAGGGCGCGCACCGCGGCGGAACGCGGCCCGGCGACGTCCAGGAAGGGCAGGACCACCGCCGCGGTGAGCGGCGCATGGTGCGCGACGATGGCGATCTGCAGATCGAGCTTCCCTCCGGGCTGCGCCAGCGCCGCCACCAGCGCCAGCCCCTCCACCACCGAGTGGAAGATCAGCGCCACGAAACCGACCTCGGCGGAGACGCGCAGCCCCGACAGCCCACGCCCCTGCAGGAGGTGCGGCCCGAGCACGCGGGCAGCCGATTCCAGGGCCCAAGGCAAGGCGAAGCCCGCCGCCATCCAGAGAAGGCCCGAGAGCCCCTGCGAGGGCAGGACGTCCGGGAGCAGGTGGAACGCGACCACGCCGGCGGCGGCGGCGAACGCGAACGTCCGCGTGCGCTCGAGCACTGCCGGACGCCGTTGCGCGGCCAGCGCGATCACGCCGCCGAGCAGCGCGGAGCACCCGGCGAGCGCCGCCGCGTGGATCATCGCCGGCACCTCTCGCAGATGCCGCGCAGCTCGAGCACGTGGCCCTGCACCTGGTAGCGGGTAGCGCGCCGCACTTCCCCGAGCGCGCGCTCCAGCGCGCCGGAGTGGAACTCGCGGGCGCTGCCGCACCCGGTGCAGACGATGGCGTGATGGCAGCGGGGCTTCTTCTCGCCGCAGGGGCGCACCGCCCTGGAGCCGACCACCCGGTGCAAGAGCCCGAGATCGAGCAGCGCGCCGAGGTTGCGGTACACGGAGACGCGGTCCATGCGCACCCCCTCGGACGCGAGCAGCGCCTGCAGCTCGCGGGGCCGGAGCGGGCGCGGCGAGCGCTCGATGGCGCGGATCAAGGCGCGGCGGGCGGTGGTGATGCGCCCGCCGTTGCGCCGCAGCGCCGCCTCTGCCCGGGTGGAGAACCGCATCGCGCCGCGCTCTAGCACAGATGCAACGATGTTGCATCAAGCGCCGAGCACGCCCGCCAGGATCCGCACTCCGCGCGCGAAGTCTCCGGGTTCCGGCAAGAGCGAGAGGACCAGGTGCGCGCCGGCGGGGAAGTCGAAGAAGTACCCCGGGTGCACCAGCACGCCCGCATCCAGCAGCGCGAGCGCCCACGCCTCCTCGCTGCGCGAGCGCGGCACGGAGAGCACTTCGCTCCACCCTCCCTCGGCACGGAGGACGTCCCAGGGAGCGCCGGGAGCGCGGGCAGCGGCCAGCGTCGCGCGGTTCTCGCGCAGGCGCGCCTGCGCAGCCCGCTGGAAGACGCCCCTGCGGGCCAGCAGCTCCGGCGCCGCGAGCTGCACCGGCGTGCTGACGGAGAGCCAGGTGTCCGCGATCAGCTCGAGCCGTGCGAGCGCCTCGCCTGCGCCGGGTCCGCCCGCGGCCAGCCACGCCAGCTTGAGCTGCGGCAACCCGGCCACCTTGGAGAGGCCGGAGAGGGAGAACGCGAGCACGTCGTCATACGAGGCGACAGTCCGCGCGCGGCGCCCGTCCGCGAACGCCGGATACTCCGCGAAGACCTCGTCGCAGATCAGCGCGCACCCGTTCTCGCGGCAGAGGGAGGCGAGCGCGCGCCGCTCGTCTTCCTTGAGGTACGCGCCGGTGGGATTTCCCGGGCTCACCACCAGCGCCGCCCGCGTGCGCGGCGAGAAGCGCAGGCTGGCCGGATCGAGGTGCCATTCGCCGTCCCAGCGCAGCGCATACGGCACCGGGCGCACGCATTCGAGCGCGGTGAGGTACCCGAACAGCGGGTAGCTGGGCTCGGGCACCAGGACCTCGTCGCCCGCCGCGCAGAGGAGCTTGAAGAGCCAGGAGTAGGCCTCGCTGGTGGAGGCGGCCAGGATCACCTGCTCGGGCGAGACTCCCTGGAACGCACCTACCGCTTCGCGCGCTACACGCAAGCCCCGCGGATCGGGCTCGTACCGGGGCGCCGGCGGAAGCGGGACGGCCTCGACCGGGAGACCCACGGCGGTGGGATTGGAGATCGTGAGATCTACGTACGGCGTGCTCCGCGCGGCCAGCGCCCGCGCCAGCGCGTTCTCCCGAGGCGCAGGATCGAGCCTCACGCTTCCGGCGCCGAGAAGTCCGCGCTCCGCGGCAGCGGCAACCGGTCGCGCTGCTTCTCGACGAACCGGAGCGCCGACCAGATCTCGTCCACGGCGATGATCTTGTTGTCGGTGAGCCCGCCGGCGAGCCCGACCGCCCGGACCAGCTGCTCGTCGAGGTCGGTGAAGAAGCCGGAGCTCTTGCGCGGCCAGGCGACCCAGAGCGACCCCCGCGGCGCAAGCACGTGCTTGGCCTTGGGAAACAGCTCCCCGAGCACCGCCCGCGAGGAGGAGAACACCACGATCACGTCCGCCAGGCTGACGATCCTGGTGGTGACGCCGACTCCCTCCGGGAGCGGGTCGAGCTTCCGCACGAAGCCGACCGGAGGGTCGAGGACCAGCACGCGCCGGCCTTCCTTGATGCCGAGCTTGTGACAAAGGTCGGTGATCTCGCCCATCCGGACCTCCTTGTAGGAAATGCAGCCACTGATCCGCAAGACGCTCGACGCGCGGTGTCGTAGACTCGCCTGATGAAGCAGGTGCGCATCGGGCTGCTCGGGGTCGGAACGGTTGGGCAGGCAGTGGCGCGCGCACTGCTCGAGCGGCACGACGTTCTCTCCCGGGCGGCCGGCACTTCACTCGTGCTGCAACGCGCCGCCGTGAGGGATCCCGGCCGTCCCCGGGCCCACAAGGTCGAACGGCTGTCGGCGGACGCGGCTGCGGTCGCCGGAGCGGACGATGTCGATCTGGTCATCGAGCTCGTCGGAGGCCAGGAGCCGGCGCGCACGCTGATCGCCACGGCGCTGGAGCGCGGCCGCCCGGTGGTCACGGCGAACAAGCGCGTCCTCGCCTGGCATGGGCCGCAGCTCGCGGAGCTCGCCGCTCGTCACGGAGTCGAGCTGCGCTACGAGGCCGCGGTCGGCGGCGGCATCCCGCTGATCGCGCCGCTGACCGACGATCTGGCCGCCAATCGGGTGCTG
>JBGQLA010000140.1:0-11233 GCA_041499865.1 Deltaproteobacteria bacterium | reverse complement strand
GTCTGCGCGCCATCCGGACCGATGGCCGCCAGACCGACGGGGCTGGCGTCCTCCAATGCCCGGAGGATGGTGTCACCGTCGAGAGAGCGCATGAGCGAGGATCGTACACCGTTCGAGCGCGACGGAAACGCCTCTCTCCATTGTTTCGTCGCCCAGCAGCCAGGCCGGGATCCGGGCGGCCGGCCGTCCTCGCCGGAGAGCCGAACCGCAAACGCGGCACTCGATTCCGCAAGCAATGCGCGAGGGTTCGGCGGCGCTGGGCGGCGCGGGAGTTGCTAAGGATCATCTCGTTCCGGAAAGGGGCGCCGATGTCGCTGGAAAGGTTCTGCAGGAAAGAGGTCGCCACCGTCCAGGCGAACGATACCGTGGTGGGCGCTGCGCGGAAGATGCAGGAGAAGCACGTGGGCGCCGTGGTGGTCGTGGATCGCGCAGGCCGCCCGGTGGGGATGCTCACCGACCGCGACATCGCGTGTCGCGTCATCGCCCTGGCCCTCGATCCGGAGCGCACGCAGGTAGACTCCGCGATGAGCCGCGATCTGGTGACGGTCCGGCGCGACGGAACCATCGACGAGGTCGCATTCTCGATGCGCAAGCAAGGGGTGCGCAGGGTCCCGATCGTGGATGCGGAGGGCAAGATCGCCGGCCTCGTGGCCTTCGACGACCTGGTGGTCCTGCTCTCGGCGGAGTTGGGCGAGACTGTGGCCGCACTGCGCCACAACCGGGGACCCTGACGCCGGAGACGCGGCCAGCACTGCAGAAAATGCGCGCAGCGCACGGCAGCCATGCGCTCTGCAGCAAGGTCGGCTTGATCCATGCAGGAGACCCGGGCGGAGGCGGTCATGGAGACTCAACTTCCGGGGCCCAGACCCTGCACGATGTGCAGGAGCGAACGAAGCGACCGGGTGAAGATGCTGATCGTGCCGCGGCTCGGGCGGATCGAGCTTTCGTCCCGCGAGATCCTCGCGGCGGTGTTCGAGTGCAAGCTGTGCGGAGCAGTTCGCATGCAGCCGCTGCATCTCGCAGCGGCGACGGCGGCCTAGCCTAGGAGGCCGTTGCCGAAAAGGCAACGGCGACTGTCCCAGGGCGCTGCGCTGGTGCGCGCGCCCGGCAGGGGCTAGAGAAGCCGCCGTAGGATCTCCTCCAGGGCGATGCCGTCCTCGCCGCCGCGTGCGACCACTTCCGGCGCAGCCGAAGGCTCGTATCCGGCGCCGGCGCCGGGCAAGTCCGGCGCCGCTCCCTCCGCGGCACGCGAATAGAGTCCCTTCGCATCGCGTTGCCGGCAGACCCCCGCGGGCACGTCCAGGTAGACCTCGATGAACCGCGGCGCCAGGACGCGCGCCTGGTCGCGGTACGCGCGCCGGTTGGCGGTCGCGGCGACGATTGCGATCAGGCCCTGGCGCGCGAGCAGGGTCGCGAGTTGCGCCAGCGTTGCGTAGAACGAGTCGCGCTCGGTGGACGTGTAGCCAGGCCGGGGCACCAGCGCGGCGCGCACTTCATCGCCGTCGAGCAAGGCCGCGGGCCGGCCCGCTCCGCGCAGCCGCAGCAACAGGCGCTGGGCCAGCGTGGACTTGCCCGACGACGGCAGCCCCGTGAGCCACACCACCGCGCCGCTCACGGGAACAACTCCTCCGCCCATGCCGGGTCGAGGCGGGGCGCATCCAGCGCCCGCTCCGCGAGCCCGAGAATGGCATCGCGCGCCTCGGCCGGCAGGTTGGGATAGAAGCGCGGACTGCAGACGACGAGGCACCGCCAGGCGAGCCACGGCGCCGCCACTTCCAGCAGACCTCGGTCGCCACTCTCGCGCAGGTAGACGTCCCAGAAGCGGCGCCAGAGAAGCCCCAGCCCGTCCGCCCACGAGTGGCGCCGATCGATGGCGAAGAAGACGAAGTTGACCGCCATGGCGGTCACGTCGTCGGCGGGATCGCCCTTGCAGCCGCGGCTGGCGTCGAGAAGCGTGAAGCGGGCGCCGTCGCCTTCCTCGAACACGACGTTGAAGGGGTGGAAGTCGCCGTGCATGAGCGAAAGCCGCGCCTCGCGCCCGCGCAGCCGCCAGCGAGACGCAAGGCAGCGTTCCTCGATCGCGCGCAGCCGCGCCGGAGGAGCGGCGGGGACCTGTGGGCCATAGCCGTCCACCATGCCGAAGATCCCCTCGCCGTGGCCGAGCAGGTCGCGGACCGCGCGCGCGTAGGCGTCCGGTTCGTCGATGCGCTTCGCGTGCAGGCGGACCAGCCAGCGCGCGAGAGCCTCACAGCGCGCAACGTCCGCGTCGCGGGCCACGCCTTCCGCCGCGATGCGCCGCAAGTGCTCCGAGTACATCCGGCCTTCGGCGAAATCCGTCAGCAGGTAGAACTCGCCGCTCTCGCCCAGCGAGAGCAGCCGCCCGTCCGCCAGGATCGCGCCGACGTCGAGAGCGCGCACGTGGTCGGGGACCGCGTTGAAGGTGTCGTACGAAAGCAGCATGCCGTCGGCGCGGTCGCTGCGCCGATCATGGCCGAAGATGTTCGAGGTGGCGGTGCGAAACACCAGCACGCGGCGACCGCCTTGGGAGCTGCGCACCGTCACACGCAGCGGCGCGCCATACCCCTCTGCCTTGTGCGTGTCCCCACCGCCGGTGTCCGGGGCGAGCAGCTGCAGATCGTCGATCGACGATCCCGGAAAGAGCTTGCGGATCAGCTCGTCGAGGTGCTGCGGGACGCCAGGCATGAACCCACGCTGCCGGAACCTGCGCTGCCCGCTCAGACGCGGACCTCGCTCTCGTTCAGGACCAGATATTGCGCGAACCAGCCGGCGGCAAGCCGTGCGACCGTATCGAGCGCTCCCGGCTCCTCGAACAGATGCGTCGCGCGCGGGACCACCACCAGCCGGCGGTCGGCGCCGAGCAGCGCCAACGCCTGGCGATTGAGCTCGAGGACCTCCTCGTCCCGCCCCCCGACGATCAGCAACGTCGGCGCACGGACGCGCGCCAGGTTCCGTTCGCCCGCAAGGTCCGGCCTTCCTCCCCGCGAGACGATCGCCCGCACCAGTTCGGGGACCTGCGCCGCGGCCTCCAGCGCTGCGCCCGCGCCGGTGCTGGCGCCGAAGTAGCCGACGGGCAGCCCGCGCGTGAGCGGCGCCCCGGACGCCCAGCGGGTGACGGCGACGAGGCGCCGGGCGAGGAGGCCGATGTCGAAGCGCAGGTGTCCGGTCAGCGCGTCCTCCTGCTCCTCGTCGAGCGTGAGCAGATCGAGCAGAAGGGTGGCGAGCCCGGCGTGCTGCAACACGCGGGCGACGTGCTGGTTGCGCGGGCTGTGGCGCCCGCTGCCGCTCCCGTGCGCAAAGATCACGAGGCCGTGCGGCGCGGGAGGGATCGCGAGAAAGCCTTCCAGCAGGCCCGCCTCGCAAGGGATGGACACTTCCGCCGGGTCGCCGGCAGCTGCCGGCGCGGAACTCTCCCGGGCAGGGACAGAGTGAAGGGCCGCCTCGCGCGCGAGCTCGAGCAGCGATGCCACCTCCTCGTCGGTGGTCTGCGGGAAGAGCTCGTACCAGCACCCGACCGCGTAGAACACCTCGGGCGCATGCAGGTAGACGAGCTTGTCCACCTCGCGCCCGAGATCCCGCGCCGTTTCCGCGGCAATGACCGGCACGGCGAGGATCAGCTGCCTGGGGTGATGCTCGCGCACGGCGCGAATCGCGGCCCGTGCGGTGCTTCCGGTCGCCACGCCGTCGTCGACGAGGATCACCGTGCGTCCCTCGACGGCCGGCAGCGGACGCCCCCCGCGGTAGACGTGGACGCGGCGCTCCAGTTCCGCCATCTCCCGTTCGGCGATCTCTTCCAGCGCGCTCGTCGCGATGCCGAGCTCCCGTACCAGCGGAGCGTCCACCACCAGCACGCCGCCCTCGGCGATGGCCCCCACCCCGAGCTCCGGCTGCCAAGGCGCGCCGAGCTTGCGAACGGCCAGGACGTCGAGCGGAGCGCAAAGGCCGCGGGCGACCTCGTAGCCGACCGGGACCCCGCCGCGCGGCAGCGCGAGCACCAGCGGATTCACGCTTCGAAATTGCCGCAGCCGGTTGGCGAGCTGCCGGCCAGCATCCGCTCGATCATGAAAGAGCATGATGATCTTCTGGCGTGCAAATCCGGTTCCGATCCGCAGCGGCGCTCGATCGGCGCGAGCAGTTGCGGTCCAGCGAAAAACCATGCTGAGATCGGTCTTCTCGGCACCATTTCAGGCGCCAGGGCTGCGCAGGGCGTCCTCCCTGTCCGCAGATTTTGCTGGCATCAGGCCCTCCGGCGCAGGAGGCTGAGGACGTCGCCTCGCGCGTCCAACCGCGCGTGGAATACGCCTGCGCCATGGTGAGCTGGTAGAGGTCCGTCAGCAGCGCGGCCGAAGCGTCGTCGACCCATGGCGTCATGCGGCGACCTCCCCGGAGCACTGCCTCGAGCGCATTGCGGACGGTCAAGGCCCCGCAGGCAGCATGCTATGGACCAGCAACGCCCGCTACCTCCGCCGCCACAAGCATCTGGAGCGCAGACATTGCGGGACTGTGGAGGCGCGCGGCGCCGATGCCTCGATCCAGTGGCGCGCACGTCGCTTGCAGCGACAAGCCGGGCATGGAGCGGCCGCGGCACGTCTTCGAGGAGCACGTCGGCGAGGTGCAGCTCCGCATCGAGGCGCCGACGCTCGCGGAGCTGTTCGCCGAGGCGGGACGCGCGCTCGCGGAGCTGCTCGCCGGGATTCCGGAGCCTGACGCACCGCGGGAAACCGCGGACGTGACCGTGGAGGCGCCCGATCGCGAGGCGCTGCTCGCCGAATGGCTCAACGAGCTGATCTTCCGCTCGGAGACGCGCCATTGCGCTTTCACCGATCTGCGCGTGACCCGGGTTTCCGACCGCGAGCTACAGGCGCGGATCGCCGGGGTTCCGATCGGGAACCCTCGCACCGCGGTGAAGGCCGCGACGCTGCACGGGCTGCGGATTGAGGAGCACCCCGGTGGGTGCACCGCCACGGTGGTGCTCGACGTGTGAGGCAGGCCATGGAAGTTCCGTTCCGGAGGATCGGCGACGTGACGTTCGAGGTGCCGCGAGAGTTCCGCGCCGACATGCGCGTGCCGATCCGCGTGCTCGCCGACGCCGAGTTGCTCGCACAGGTGACGCGCGACCGCAGCCTCGAGCAGCTCGTCAACGTCGCCACGCTACCCGGAATCACCCGGTACGCGATCGGGATGCCGGACATGCACCAGGGATACGGATTTCCCGTCGGCGGAGTTGCCGGGACGGTACTCCCCGACGGAGTGATCTCGCCGGGTGGCATCGGGTTCGACATCAACTGCGGCGTCCGGCTGCTGGCGTCGGTCCTCGACGTGCGCACGCTCGGGCCGCTCGATCCGCTGGTTCATGAGCTGAGCCGCGCAATCCCCGTCGGCTACGGCCGGCATGGCCGCATCGTCCTCGATCGCGCCGAGTTGGACCACGTCCTCGCAGGCGGCTGCACCTGGCTGGTTCGCGATCGCAAGCTGGGGCTTGCCGCGGACCTCGAGTTCACCGAGTCGCGGGGGACGCTCGCCGATGCGGACCCGGGTCAGGTCAGCGAGCGCGCCAAGGAGCGGGGCCACGACCAGCTGGGCACGCTGGGCGGTGGGAACCACTTCATCGAGGTGCAGGTCGTCGAGACGATCTTCGACGATGGGGCGGCGCACGCGCTCGGGCTCTTCCCGAACCAGCTCACCGTGATGATCCACACCGGCTCGCGTGGGTTGGGACACCAGGTCTGCACCGATTCCGTGCGCACGATGGACCGCGCGCTGGCGCGGCACGGCATCTCGCTTCCTGACCGGCAGCTCGCCTGCGCGCCGTTCTCGTCGCGCGAGGGAAAGGAGTACTTCGCCGCCATGTGCGCCGCAGCGAATTTCGCCTGGGCCAACCGGCAGGCGCTCACGCACAGGGTCCGGGAAGTGTTCGACCGCGTGCTGGGAGCCAGGGAGGACGCGCGCCTTTCACTGGTCTACGACGTCGCGCACAACATCGCAAAGCTGGAGCGGTTCGGCGAGCAAACGCTTTGCGTCCACCGCAAGGGCGCGACGCGCGCGTTTGGCCCCTCGAGCGACGAGATCCCGGCGGGGTACCGTGGAGTCGGACAGCCTGTCCTCATCCCCGGCAGCATGGGGACCCGCTCGTTCGTGATGGTCGGCGAGGATGCAGCGAAGGAGATCTCGCTGAGCAGCTCCTGTCACGGCGCCGGCAGGGCGCTCAGCCGGCATGCAGCGAAGGCGAAGGTCGAGGGACACGTCCTGCGCAAGCAGCTCGAGGCACAGGGGATCGTGGTCCGCTGCCCGTCGAACACCGGGCTCGCGGAGGAGGCGCCGATCGCCTACAAGGACGTCGAGCGCGTGGTGCAGGTGGTGGTTCGCGCGGGCGTGGCGCGTAAGGTCGCACGGCTGCGGCCGCTCGGGGTGCTCAAGGGCTGATGGGACGCCAGCCTTCCTTGCGGCTGACCCTGCTGGGCGTGGGCGCGATGCGCTCCCCGCGCTACAGCCCGGCAGGACTGTTGCTCGAGTGCCGCGGCTATCGCGTCGCCATCGACGGAGGACCCGGAGCGGAGGCCGGTGGACGGCTCGATGCGTGGCTCGTGACCGACGAGCGCACATGGCCACGCTGGACGTGGCCCGTGAGGCGCGCGCCCCAAGGCGTGAAGCGCCTCGTGTTCGCGCACATCGGGCGCCCGTCGATTCGCGCCCGTGACGCCGGCGAATGCCCGCCCTTCGGCGAATGGGGAGACGACGGCCGCGCTTGCCTCCTGCGGGCCCGGGCGCCGTGACGCGCAAGTCCTGCGCGAGGCGCCAGTCACCTGCATGTCCTGCCCGCGCGACCGCGGGAACGGATCGCCGCATGCATCTGGTTTTCCCGGCAAACGACCATTGGAGGTGAGCCATGAAGGTCCGGGACGTGATGACGCGGCCACCGCTGACCATCGACGAGAGCAACGACGTCTCGCTGGGCCTTCAGATCATGGCCTGGGGCGACGTGCGCCACCTCCCGGTCCTGCGCGAAGGGACGCTGGCGGGCGTGGTGAGCGAGCGGGATCTGCTGGCCAACAAGCAGGGCAATCCACGCATCGGCGAGGTGATGACCTCGCCGGCCCAGGTCGCTCACCCGGACGATGACATCGGCGATGCCGCTCGGCGGATGGTCAGCGCCCGGCTCGGCTGCCTGCCCGTCGTCGACCACAACGAGCTGATCGGGATCGTCACCGTGACCGACGTGGTGGCGCAGGAGGGCCTGGAGCCGAAGCAGATGCTCCAGATCCCGCTGCGCGCGGCGATGACCCGCGCTCCCCTCACGGTCTCGGAGGGCGACTTCCTCCTCGATGCAATCCGGCGGATGGCCGAGCGGCAGGTCCGGCACGCGCCGGTGGTCGACGGGGATCGCCACGTGGTCGGGATGCTGAGCGATCGCGACATCCGGCTGGCGCTCGGCGCCTCGCTCCTCACGGTTCCCGACGGAGTGGCCCCACCCCGCGTCCAGCTCTTCAAGGTGCGGGAGGCGATGTCCCGGGAGCCCATCGTGGCCCGGGAATCGGCGCTGCTGGGCGAGGCCGCCGCAGCGTTCCTGCACAAGAACGTCGGGGCGCTTCCGGTCGTCGACGACCAGGAACGGATCGTCGGCATCCTTTCCTACATCGACGTCCTGCGCGCGCTCGCGCTCGAAAGCGGCGCCGAGAGATCGCCCGAGCCAGCGAATCGTTCACCTGGCCAGCTCCATTGACCATGCAGCGTATCCTGGTCGGAATCGATGGCTCGGAAGCGGCAGCCGCGGCCGCCAGGCTGGCGGCCCGGCTGGCGGCCCGGCTGGACGACTCGCTGACGCTCGCCTGTGTCGTTCCGCCGACATCCGCGGAAGGAACGCTGCCGGGGTCCCTGGAAGCCGAGCGTTGGCGCGAGCAGCTCGCCTCTGCAGAGGAGCTGCTGCGCAAGTGCGCTGTGGAGGTGGCACAGCCCGGGTTGTCGATCACTACGCAAGCGCTGAGCGGACATCCCGCGCCGGCCTTGGAGGAGCTGGCGCGCGAGCGCGACGTGGAGCTGGTGGTGGTGGGGTCGCATGGGTTGAATCCGGTCGAGCGGGCCCTGCTCGGCAGCGTCGCCAGCCGGCTGATGCGGACCTGCAGCAAGCCCGTCGTCGTCGTGCCGCGTGCGGTCTGGCGAGCTCGCGGCGTTCCCTGACCGCCTCGCACCCACCGCCACCGTCCTGCGCGGTACCGCTGCCGTTCTCGCCGCTCGCCGCCGCGCTCGGCTTCGCTCGCCTGCCCGCCGCCTGTTTCGCCTTCCGCGCGGCCGTCGTTGCGACCCTGTCCGATGGGTCGAACTGCGACTGCTGCGAGCCTTGCCCGTGCCGCGTGGAGGACCGATCCGGCGATCCTTGCACGCGGCATCGGTTCAAAACGAAAATCATGCCGTCCCGTTGGGGATCCCTCCGTTCAGGCCGGACAGTGCATGAAGCTGCCGTCCTCTCGGGCCTCTTCGAGCTCGGTGTTGAACCCATGCCGCGCCAGCCAGCCCCGGGCCTCGGCGGGAGTGAACAGGTCCTTCTCGAATCGGACCGATTGAACGTGCGAGGTACCCTGCGCATCGATGCCGAGGATGGCGGAGATACCGGGAGCAAGGCGCTTGCGGGCGAAGCGCACGAATTGCCCGGGCGCAAGATGGCGTGCGGCGTGTTCTTTCTGGAGTGGCATTCGCGCTCTCCCGCCCGGCGTGCGCCTGCAAGAGAAGCGCCGTCCTGGCGATCGCGCGGGTACGGTAGAGTCACGGCGCGCCCAAGGAGGAGGAGCATCATGCAGCTCACGACGGTCCGTATCGAGAAGCCGGAAGCGGTGAACTTCATCCTTGGGCAGTCGCACTTCATCAAGACGGTCGAAGACGTGCACGAAGCGCTCGTCGGCGCGGCCCCCGAAGCCGGATTCGGGCTGGCCTTTTGCGAGGCCTCCCCGCCGGCGCTGGTGCGCTGGTCGGGTACGCACCCGGAGATGATCGCCCTGGCGAAGAAGAACGCGCTCGCGCTCGCCGCCGGACACTCGTTCATCATCTTCCTCGCCAACGCGTTTCCGGTGCAGGTGCTGAATGCCGTGAAGGCCGTCCCGGAGGTGTGCCGGATCTTCTGCGCCACGGGGAACCCGACCGAGGTCGTGATCGCCTCGACGGAGCAGGGCCGCGCCATCCTCGGCGTCGTCGACGGCATCTCTCCCGCCCGCGTCGAAGGCGAGGCCGAGGTCGCCGAGCGCAAGGGGCTGCTGCGCCGGCTGGGCTACAAGCTCTGAGCTGCGCGCTGCAATCCTTGCGCGAATGGAGCGTTGCGAAGGAACGCGCATCATCTGCGGAGCATTGGTTGACCTGTCCGAGTCGCAGGTTCCGGCGCGCGGAATGCAGGCTCTGTGACCCGGGAGCAACGGATGACGAGGACTCTACTTGCGATCCTCGCATTGGCCTGCGGATTGTCGCTGGCTGCCCACGGGCAGGTGGCGAGGATCACGGCCGAGGAGTTCCGATCGCGATTCAATCTTGCGTCCCGCGGCCACGGGCTGACGATGCGTCTGGGCGACTGGAAGGCGGGTCCCGCGGGCAGCCCGGATCTGGCGGCGGAAGTCACTTCGAGGATCCGCGTGATCGCGGAGCGGGACCAGCAGGGCCGCCTCTCGTCGCTCTTGCTGCTCATGCAGTCGCCGGCGACGCTGGAGTCCGCTGCCGAGATCGTCGCCACCCTGGCGGCGACGACCTACGCGGCGAACCCCGAGCTCCCGGACGCCGATCGGGAAGCGCTCTTCGAAGAGCTGGGATTCAACCAGGATGGCTGGGACGCGCGGGGGCTCGACGGCATCGCGATCCGGGGGGGTCTCACCTACCGCGTAATCCATCCAGGCGGTGATGGGCTGATCGTCGCGCTGGTGTCCTGGGATGTCCCCCGCGAGCCTTCCAGCCGATTGTCCTTGTAGCCAGGTCAGACCGGAGGTTCACCGTGACGTTCAAGCACCTGCTCTTCCACTCCGAGGCTCGCGAACGGGTCCTGCGCGGGGCGACCGCGCTGGCGGATGCCGTGCGCGTCACCCTGGGCCCGAAGGCGAAGTGCGTCCTGATCGAGCGCAAGTGGGGTGAGCCGCTGGTGTGCAACGACGGCGTCACCATCGCGAAGGAAGTCGAGCTCGAGAATCCCGAGGAGAACCTCGGCGCGCGCATGATGCGCGAGGCGGCCGAGCGCACAGGCGAGCTGGTGGGCGACGGCACCACCACCTCCACGCTGCTGGCGCATGCGATCCTGGCCGATGGGGTGCGCAACGTCGTCGCCGGCAGCAGCGCGATCGAGTTGAAGCGCGGCCTCGACCGCGGCGCGCGGGTGGCGGTGGAGGCGATCCGGGCACTGTCGCGGCCGGTGCTCACGCGCAAGCAGAAGGAACAGGTCGCCACCATCTCGGCGCACAACGACCCGTCCATCGGCACCGTGGTCGCCGATGCTTTCGAGAAGATTGGCGCGGAGGGCGTGATCACGGTCGAGGAGGCCAAGGGGACCGAGGTGAAGGTGGAGATCGTCGACGGCATGCAGTTCGACCGCGGCTTCCTCTCGCCCTACTTCATCACCGACGCGGAGCGCACCGAGTGCGTGCTGCGCGACGCGCGCATCCTGGTGAGCGACAAGAAGATCAGCGCGATGGAGCCGCTGCTTCCGCTGCTGGAGCAGATCTCGCAGGAGGCGACCCCGCTGCTGGTCATCGCCGAGGACCTGGAAGGTGCCGCGCTCGCCACGCTGGTGGTGAACAAGCTGCGCGGAACGCTGCACTGTGCGGCGGTGAAGGCGCCCGGATTCGGCGACCGGCGCCGCGCCATGCTCGAGGACATCGCGGTGCTCACCGGAGCGCAGCTGGTCAGCGAGGACCTCGGGTTCAAGCTGGAGAACGTGCGCCTCCCTCACCTCGGACGCGCCGCCAAGGTGGTGGTGGGCCGCGAGAACACGCTCCTCGCGGGCGGCGGCGGCGACAAAGCCACGCTCACCGCGCGGATCGAGCAGATCCGCAGGGAGATCAAGGACAGCAAGAGCACTTACGACAAGGAGAAGCTGGAGGAGCGGCTCGCGCGCCTCGTCGGCGGCGTGGCCATCATCCAGGTCGGCGCGCCCACCGAAGCGGAGATGCGCAACCGCAAGGAGGGGTTCGAGGACGCCATCAGCGCAACCCGCGCGGCGATGGCCGAGGGCATCGTGCCGGGCGGCGGCCTC
>JBGQLA010000139.1:0-11293 GCA_041499865.1 Deltaproteobacteria bacterium | reverse complement strand
TCGCAAGCCGCGGCGCTCGTCCTGGACCATCGATCCCCTCGCGCTGGACGGCGCCTTCCAGCTCGCCGCGTACTGGGCCTGGTCCCATCTACAGCGCGCGGGCTTCCCCATCGGGATCGAGGAGTACGTGCAGCTCGCGCCCCTTGGGGAGGGGCCGGTCCGGGCCACCCTCGCCCTCGAGCAGAGCGCCGGCGACATGGTGCGCGGCACCATCGTCTTGCAGTCCCGCGACGGCCGGGTGGTGGCGGTCGCGCGCGGCGTGCAAGGCGAGTTCAAGCACCGCGATCCGCGCTTCCTCATCGGGCGCGCCTCTGCGGTGAAAGCGGTCACGGCGGCGCCGGAGGCGAAGGCGCCTGCGATCGACGAGGCCACCTTCCGCGTGGAGCAGTTCCCCGAAGTGCAGGAGCTGGAGCAGCGCCTCGGCCTCGCGGCCGCGTTCGGCCTGAAGAACCCGTACTTCAACGTGCACGAGCGGGTCACCAACGACACCTCGGTGATCGGCGGCCGCACGGTGATCAACTGGTCCAGCTACAACTACCTGGGCTTCTCCGGCGACCCCGCGGTCACCCGCGCGGCGCAGGAAGCGGTGGCCCGCTACGGGACGAGCGTCTCCGCCAGCCGCGTCGCTTCCGGCGAGAAGCCGCTGCACCGCGAGCTGGAGCAGGAGCTTTCCGCCCTCCTCGGCGCCGAGGACAGCGTCGTCACCGTCTCCGGGCACGGGGTCTTCGTCACCACCATCGCCACCCTGGTCAAGGACGGCGACCTGGTGCTGCACGACGCGCTCGCGCACGACTGCATCCTCGCCGGAGCGAAGCTCTCCGGCGCCAAGCGGCGCCCCTTCCCGCACAACGACTGGCGCGCGCTGGAGCGGCAGCTGCAACAGCTGCGGCCGCACTACCGCAGGGTGCTGATCGCCGTCGAAGGCGTGTACTCGATGGACGGCGACTCGCCGGACCTGCCCCGGTTCATCGAGCTGAAGAAGCGGTACGGCTGCCTCCTGATGGTCGACGAGGCCCACTCCATCGGGGTGATGGGCCGGACCGGCGCCGGGATCGGCGAGCACTTCGGCGTGAACCGCGCCGACGTCGATCTCTGGATGGGCACCCTGAGCAAGAGCTTCGCTTCCTGCGGCGGGTACGTGGGCGGGAGCAAGCAGCTGGTGCAGTTCCTCAAGTACAGCGCGGGCGGGTTCGTCTACAGCGTGGGCATCTCGCCGGCCAACGCGGCGGCGGCGCTGGAAGCCATCCGGCAGCTCAAGGCGCATCCGGAGAAGGTGGCGCGTCTGCACGAGCGCGCGGCGCTCTTCCTCCGCCTGGCGAAGGAAAAAGGGATCGACACCGGGTTCTCTGCGGGGAGCGCGGTGGTGCCGGCGATCCTCGGCAACTCGCTGCACGC
This sequence comes from Deltaproteobacteria bacterium, assembly GCA_041499865.1. Classification (GTDB taxonomy): domain Bacteria; phylum Myxococcota; class Myxococcia; order Myxococcales; family 40CM-4-68-19; genus 40CM-4-68-19. The sequence continues at coordinate 9,898 of JBGQLA010000139.1, read as the reverse complement.
GCTTCAAGTCAGCGATGCCCTCAAGCAGCGCGGGATCAACGTGCAGCCCATCCTCTACCCGGCGGTGGAAGAGACGGCGGCCCGCCTCCGCTTCTTCTGCACCGCGACGCACACCGACCAGCAGATCCGCGAGACCGTGCAGGTGCTGGCGGAGGAGATCGCCCGGGCGCGCGCCGAATCCGGCGAGTCCACCAGCGGCGAAAGCCCGACGGGCACCGTTTAAGACAGCAAGGGCGACGGCGTTCCCGCCGCCGCGAGCACCAGCTGCGCCGAGGCGCGAGTCGCGGCCACGTACAGCGCGCGCCGCGCCTCCGCCGTGTCCGCATAGCCGCCTGCCGACACGTCGGGGATCACCACGTGGTCGAACTCGAGCCCCTTCACTTCCGGGACGCAGGTCACCTGCGCTCCCGGACCAAACGTGAACGCCCCCTCCAGGGCGAGGTTCGCCGGCAGGACCATGTTCGCCAGCCGGGCGAGCTGCGCAGCCGCCTGCGGCGTGCGGCAGATCACCGCCGAGGCGGCCGTCGGGTCCTCCGCGTCGAGATCGCGCAGCGCCTCCACCAGCCAGGCCGCGAGGTGGCACTCGTCGTAGAAGCGCGCCAGCGGGAACGACGACCTTCCGCCGTCGGCGCGGAGCGCGCGGGCGAACTCGGTGACCTCCGGCGGGCAGCGGTAGCTCACCTCCAGCACCGCCTTGCGGTGCTCCGCCGCGCCCAGCTCGCGCATGGTGACGTCCCACCCGCGGAAGTTCGCGGCCGCGTCGATCTGCTGCGCTGCGTCTCCGGCGACGATCAGCGTCCCGCCGCGGGAGACGCAGCGCCCGAGCAGCGACAGCTCCAGCGGCGAGAACTCCTGCGCCTCGTCGATCAACAGGCAGTGATACCGGCTGGGCGAAGCCGGGGCGACGCCCGCGCGCGCCGCCCGCATCCGCTCCAGCTCGAAGAGCACCGCATAGTCCTCGACGTCGACGGTCTCCGCGTCGCCCATCGGCGTGCCCTCGTCGATGGAGCGCCCGTCGAGGGTGGCGAGGCGATCCTCGTCCGCGTGCGCGAACTCCCGCTCGGTGCTCCGGGTGAACTGCACCCGGGTGTGCTCCACCGCCACCGCCGCCGCCGCGATCGGCAGACCGGCCTCCGCCGCAACCCGCTCCATCAGGAGGCGATCGCCGAACAGCGCGTGCAGGTCCTCGCGCGCCGCCAGCTTCGCGCGGGCGCGTCTCTCTTCCTCGTCGGGCTTCGGAGGCTTGCGCCGGGCGATGACCAGCAACCCGCCGCGGAGCGCCTCGTGCCGCTTGAGCCGCGAGACCGAGGGCGGCGTGTCCTCGCTCTCCCGCCGCCGCAGGTCGGGAAAGACGCGGCGCGCCTGCCTGGAGGCGAACTTGTCCCAGGTCCAGGTCTCCACCTCCGGGAGGCCGAGCCGGTGGAGGAAGGACTCCGCCAGCCGCCGCAGGCCCTCGTTGGGAACGATGCACGCGGCGCGGAACCGCTCGTTTCCCGCCAGCCGCAGCGCGCGCAACCGGTGCAGCGCGACGGTGGTCTTCCCGCAGCCCGCCTCGCCGAGGATCAGCACGGTCTCGCGGGGCGGCAGATCGACGACGGCCCGTTGCGCGGGATCCAGGTCCACGTCGATGGGCGACGCCGGACGAGGCCGCTGCCCGTGCGGGCGGGGCAAGAGATGCGGCAGCAGCGGCGGCTCCTCCGGGACCCAGTTCCCGCCGCTGTGGGCCAGCGCGCCGCCGGCCCAGGACAGCGCGGACAGCTCGCCCTGCTCGAACCGGACCAGGTTCCGCTGCAGGACCACGCCCTCGAGCTTGCGATCCCCGAGGTCCAGCTCGTACTCCTCGCCCTCCGCGTAGGCGAAGAAGACCTCCGCCAGCGGGGCGGTGCGCCAGTCCAGGATGGTCAGCCCCGCCCCGCGGCGGAAGATGCCGCCGAGCAGGAAGTCGCTCTCGCGGCCGTCGGCGTACCGCAGCTTCATGTGGCCGGAGTACGGAGCGCGGCTCTGCGGCAACAGCGTGCGCGCGCGCGCGACGAGCTCCAGCTGCTCTTCCAGCCGGGTCACGGACCTCGCTTCACGCCGCGGTAGACGAACGCCGTCCCGAAGGTGAGCGGATGCGCCTCGAAGCTCGCGAACGCGCCCGCCTGCTTCATCAGATCGAGGAACTTCACCCCCGCCGGGAACACGGCGGCCGTCCGCGGCAGGTACTCGTACGCCGCGCGGTTTCCGGTGAGCAGCCCGCCGACCAGCGGCATCACCCCGCGGCTGTAGGCGCGGAAGAGCGCTCCGAACGGCCCTTTGGGCTGGCCGAACTCGAGCACGATCACGCAGCCGCCGGGCTTCACCACCCGCGCCATCTCGCGCAGGCAGCGGACCGGGTCGTCCACGTTGCGGATCCCGAAGGCGATCGAGGCCACGTCGAACCGGTCATCGGGAACCGGGAGCTGGAGCGCATCGGCGACCGCGAAGCGGACCTCGAGCCCCGCGCGCGCCGCTTTCGCCGGCGCCGCCCGCAGCATCTCGGCGCAGAAATCCGTGCCCAGCACCTCGCCCGACGACCCGACCGCGCGCTTGAACTCCAGCGCCAGGTCGCCGGTGCCGGTGGCGCAATCGAGCACCCGCTGCCCCGCGCGCGCGCCGGAGATCCGCACCCCCGCGCGCCGCCAGCCGCGGTGGATGCCGAGCGAGAGGATCTCGTTCGCCGCGTCGTAGCGCGGGGCGATGGAGGCGAACATCTCGCGCACCTCGGCGCTCATCGGGCGGCCGCCCTTCTCCGCGCCGGCGGGCGCCACAGCTCGCGCCCGACCGCAGCCAGCACCGCGGGAAGCCGCGCCATCAAGTCGCGCAGATCCGCGGGCAAGAGCGCCTGCGCTCCGTCGCTCAGCGCCTGGGCAGGCCGTGGATGCACCTCCACGAGGAGACCGTCGGCACCCGCGGCGGCCGCGGCGAGGCTGAGGGGAATGACCAGCTCGCGCCGGCCGGTCGCGTGCGAAGGATCCACGATCACCGGAAGGTGCGTGCTCTGCTTGGCGATCACCACCGCCGAGAGGTCCAGCGTGTTCCGCGTCGACGGCTCGAACCCGCGGATGCCGCGCTCGCAGAGGATCACCTGGTCGTTGCCTCCGGCGAGCAGGTACTCCGCCGCGAGCAGCCACTCTTCGACGGTCGCCGCCAAACCCCGCTTCAGCAGCACCGGCCGGCGAAGCTGCCCGAGCGCCTTGAGCAGCGGGAAGTTGTGCATGCTGCGCGCGCCGACCTGGAGGACGTCGACTCCAAGCAGGGCGGGTAGATCGGCGGCCTCGAGGACCTCCGTCACCGTGGCCAGCCCCTGCCGGGACGCCGCTTCGACGAGCAGGCGCACGCCCGCCGCGCCGAGGCCCTGGAAGCTGTACGGGCTGGTCCGCGGCTTGAAAGCCCCACCCCGAAGGACGGGACACCCCGCGCCGGCGACGGCGGCCGCCGCTTCCGCGATCTGGTCGGCGCCTTCCACCGCGCAGGGCCCCGCCATCACCACGAAGGGCGCGCCCCCGACGGCGAGGCCGGGGCCGATGCGCACCTGGGTGCCCGCCGGCCTGCGCTCGCGCAGGACCAGGGACGGTCCGGGCGTCATCTCGCGCTCCGTCGCCGGGGCGACGCTGGGGTGCGAATCTGTTGCATCAGAGGTTTCAGAATGTTTTGAAACAAGTGTGGTATAGCGGTCCGCCCCCGGGCGGGCAAGCACGGAGCGCACATGGCGTTGGTCCAGACAGCCAGGCCCGGCGTCGCCGCGGCGTTCGCCGAGGTCGCGCGCGCTCCATCGGCACCGCCCGACGGTGCGTGGGCGCACCCCGAGGAAGGTCTGTGGGCCTCCGCCTATGGCGCGGCCGAAGTCCGCGACGGGAGCTCGCTGCGATCGGTGCTCGCGAGCCTCGAGGCGCCCGCGGGCCTGCCGAGGCGGCTCCCCGGACCGTGGTTCGGAGCGGCCTCGTTCGACGGCGCGATGGGTCCGGAATGGAGCGGCTTCGCGCCGCTGCGCTTCACCTTGCCCGCCCTGCTCGCCTGGCGCGACGGGCGGCGCCATCTGCTCGCCGCGTTCGGAGAAGGCGCGCAGCAGCGCCTCGACAGGGCGCGCGCCGCGCTCGACGGTCCGCTGCAGCCGGCGGAGTCCGCGCGCCCGGCGGTGCGGGTGCGCAACCAGCCCGGCGAGCGCGAGCGCTGGAACGCGCTGGTCGAGCGCGCGCTGGGCGCGATCCGCGCGGGCACCCTGGACAAGGTGGTGCTCGCCCGCGCCATCGACGTGGAGTCGGATGCGCCGCTCCGCCCCGAGGCGCTCCTCCCGGCGCTGGAGAGCCGCTATCCAAGCTGCCGCATCTTCCTGGTGCGAGGCGCTTCCGGCGTTTTTTTCGGCGCGACGCCCGAGATCCTCTGCCGGGTAGACGGAGATCGGGTCCAGGCCGACGCGCTGGCCGGATCGGCCGCTCCGGACGAAGCGGAGAAGCTCGCCCGCAGCGGAAAGGACCTGCGCGAGCATCGCTGGGTGGTGGAGCACATCGCGCGCGCCCTGAAGGACATCGCCGAACACGTCGAGTGGCCAGAGGAGCCGCGCGTGCGCGCGCTGGCCAACGTGGCCCACCTGCACACGCCGGTGATCGCGCGTCTCGCGCGGGGCCGCGGGATCGCGGACGTGGCGGCCGCGCTGCACCCGACGCCCGCGGTCGGCGGCGTGCCCTCCGCGGCGGCGCTGCGGTTTCTCGCCGAGCACGAGGCGCTCGACCGCGGCCTCTATGCAGGGCTGGTCGGCTGGGTCGGCGATGATCGGGCGGAGCTGGCGGTGGCGCTGCGCTCGGCGCTCGTGCGCGGGCGTCGTGCGCGGCTGTTCGTCGGATCGGGGATCGTCGAAGGCTCCTCACCCGAGGCGGAATGGGAGGAGACGGAGATGAAGGCGCGGGCGCTGCTCGACGCGCTGGGAGCCCGTCCGTGAACTTCAACCTGCTCTGGGCCTCGGCGCTGGCCGACGAGCTCGTCCGCGCCGGCGTCCGCGACGCCGTGATCTGCCCCGGATCGCGCAGCGGCCCGCTGGCGCTGGCGCTCGCGGAGCGGCTGCGCGCCCACACGGTGATCGACGAGCGCAGCGGGGCCTTCTTCGCGCTCGGGGCGGCGAAGGCGTCCGGGCGGCCCGTGGCCGTGCTCTCCACTTCCGGCAGCGCCGGCGCGCACTTCTATCCCGCCTTGCTGGAAGCGGAAGCCGCCGGTGTTCCGCTGATCGCGATCACCGCCGATCGCCCGCCGGAGCTGCACGGATGGGGCGCCCCGCAGCAGCTGGACCAGCAACGCCTGTTCGGCGCGCACGCCTCGTTCGCGGACCTTGGCCTTCCCGAGCCGCAGGCGCTGCCGCACCTGCGCGCAACCGTCGCCCGCGCCCTGCAGCAGCGCGGGCCTTCGCACTTGAACGCGCCGTTCCGGGAGCCGCTCGCGCCCATCGCGGAGCTGCTTCCGCCGGCGCGCAACGAGCCTGCGGCGACGCATCTCCAGGCGCGCGGCGTACCCGACGTCCGCGAGGTCGCCGCCGGGCTGTCGCGGCGGCCCCGGGGAGTGATCGTCTGCGGCCCCCGCGATGGCCGCGACGAGCTTCCCGCCGCCGTGCGCGAGCTTTCGGCGGCGCTCGGCTACGCGGTGATCGCCGATGCGGCTTCCGGCATCGAGGAGGCGGTCGCCCATGCCGACCTCATCCTGCGGCACGAGGCCTGGGCCAAGGCGCTCCGGCCGGATGCGGTGGTGCGCGTGGGCGGAGGCGTCAGCTCGAAGGTGTCGCAGGAGTGGCTGGACCAGGCGGAGCAGACGGTGATCGTGCACGAGCGCGGCGAGCCCGTCGATCCCCTCCATCGGGCCAGCGCGGTGATCGCCGGCGACGCGCCCGCGATCTGCCGGGCCCTGGCGGCGGAGGCCCGCGCGCAGGGTCCGCTCGCGGCCTCGTTCGCGCTCGCCGAACGCCGCGCGCGGGGGGCGCTGGAGGAAGCGTTCGCCGACGCACCCTGGGGAGAACCCTTGGTCGCCCGCGAGGCCGCGCTGGCGGCGGACTTGCTCTACGTGGCGAGCAGCATGCCGGTGCGCGACGTGGACGCCTTCGCCCCCCGCCGCGGGCGCGTGCTGGTGAACCGGGGTCTCAACGGGATCGACGGGATCGTCTCCTGCGCGGCCGGAGCAGCATCGGCCAGCGGAGCGCGAGCCGTGGCGCTGGTCGGAGACCTGGCGCTGCTTCACGATCTCGGCGGCCTGGTCGCGGCCGCGCGCCTGCGAATCCCGCTGACGGTGCTCTGCGTGAACAACGACGGCGGCGGGATCTTCCACTTCCTTCCCATCGCGCAGCACACCGATCGGTTCGAGGAGCTGTTCGCCACTCCGCACGGGCTCGACCTGTCGGGCGCCGCCGCGCTCTGCGGAGCGGAGTTCGTGCGCGTCGCCGACGGCCGCTCGCTGCGGGCCGCACTGCAACGTCCTGCCGCCGGGCTGCGGCTGATCGAGGCGCGGACGGATCGGGCGGCGAACGTCGCCCAGCACCGCGCGCTGCAGGCCAAAGTGCTCGCCGCGCTCGGGGACCCGCCATGAAGTCGCTCGTGCTCCACGGCTTCGCGGGAGGGCCGCGCGGTTTCGTCCGGTTCTTTCCGGGTGCGGACGCGCCCGAGCTGCCGGGGCATGGCGGCGCCGCGGACGCTCAATCCTGGGAGGAGGCCCTGGCGCGCCTGACGCCGGACCAGCCCGTGGAGCTGTTCGGCTACTCCATGGGAGCGCGGCTGGCGCTCGCCCTCGCCCTCCGCCGCCCGGAGGGGGTCGCGCGGCTGATCCTCGAGAGCGGCACGGCGGGGATCGAGGATCCCGCCGAGCGCGCGCGCCGCAAGGCGGAGGACGACGCGCTCGCGGACTTCATCGAAGGCAACGGGATGGAGAGGTTCGTCGAGCGCTGGGAGCAGCACCCCACCCTGGCCTCGCTGCGGCCCTTCGCCGCGCACCTCCGCCCGGAGCGCCTCGCGCATCGTCCCGCGGGGCTGGCCAGCGCCTTGCGGCGCCTCGGCGCCGGCGCTCAGCCCAGCTTCTGGGGCGAGCTGCGCGACCTGCGCATTCCCGTCCGCCTCATCGCCGGCGCGGAGGACGGGAAGTTCGCCGCGATCGCGCGGCGCATGCGCGAGCTGTTGCCGCGCGCCGAGCTGACGGTGATCCTCGATTGCGGCCATGCTCCGCACCTCGAGCGCCCCCAGGCCTTTGTCGAGGCGCTGCGATGAGCGAGACGGCCGTTCCCCGGGCGGGCCTCGGCGTCTGGGTGATGGCCGCGCGCCCGCGCACGCTCAGCGCGGCGATCTCCCCGGTGCTGGTGGGAACCGCCGTGGCCTGGCGCGCAGGCGGCGCGCGCCCGCTGGCGGCGGCGCTGGCGCTGCTCGCGTCGCTGTTCATCCAGATCGGGACGAACTTCGCAAACGACTACTCGGACTTCAAGCGCGGCGCGGACAGAAGGCGCGTCGGTCCGCAACGCGTGACGCAGAGCGGCCTCGTCGCTCCGCGCACGGTGAAGCTTGCGGCCTGGATCGCCTTCGGCATCTCCGCCGTCTTCGGGATCCTGCTCTCCACGATGTCCGGCTGGCCCATCCTGGTCATCGGCGCCGCCTCCATCGCCTCCGGGTGGCTGTACACGGGCGGGCCCTGGCCTCTCGGGTATCACGGCCTCGGCGACCTCTTCGTCTTCGTCTTCTTCGGGCTGGTCGCGACCTGCGGCACCGTGTACGCGGAGGCAATCCAGGTCCCGCGCGAGGCCTGGCTGGCCGGCGCCGCGGTCGGCTCGCTCGCCACCGCCATCCTGGCGGTGAACAACCTGCGCGACCGCGAGACCGACGCACACGTCGGCAAGAACACGCTGGCCGTGAAGATCGGGGCGCGGGCGACGCGCATCGAGTACGTGATCCTCGTGCTCGCTCCTTTTGCCATCGCCGCCGCGCTGGGGACCCTCTGGCCGCTGCTGGCGCTTCCCGCGGCCGTTCCGGGGCTGAAGACCGTCCTCACCCGCGACGGCGCGGAGCTGAACCAGGGGCTCGGGCAGACGGCGCGGATGCAGATCCTCTACTCCGTCCTCCTCGCCTTCGGGTTGTGGCGGTGATGCCCGCGCGCCTCCGTACCGGGCGCATCGAGGTGCGCCCCTACCGGCTGCGGCTGCGGCGTCCGCTGCGCACGGCGCGCGGCGTCTACGAAGTCCGGGAGGGATTTCTCGTGCTCGCGCACGACGGAGAGCGGACCGGCCGCGGCGACGCGGCGCCGTTGCCGGAGCTGGGAACGGAATCGCTGGCCGACTGCCTGCGCGCGCTGCAGCAGGCGCGATTCGACGCGCTTCCCGCCACGGCCGCGGCGCGCTGCGCGGTCGAGCAGGCCTTGCTCGATCTGGAAGCGCAGCGGGCGGGCGTTCCTCTCGCGCGCCTGCTCGACCCGGCCGCTCCGCTCGAGGTGCCGGCGAGCGCACTCCTCCCGGCGGACGCGAGCGCGGAGCTCGCGCGCGAGGCGCAGGATGCCGTCGCCGAGGGGTTCGGCACGCTGAAGCTCAAGGTGGGCAGGGAAGACGACCACGCCCGGGCCGCCGTCGTCCGCGACGCGGCCGGTCCCGCGGTGAAGCTGCGGGTGGACGCGAACGGCGCGTGGGACGCGGAGGCCGCGCTCCGCAAGCTGCGCGAGCTGGCGCCGCTGGACATCGAGCTGTGCGAGCAGCCCACGCCCGACCTGGTTGGCCTGGCCGGGTCCCCCATCCCCTTGGCCGCCGACGAAATGGTAGTTTCGGACCCCGAGGGCGCGCTGGAGCGGGCGCGCTTCGTGGTGCTGAAGCCGATGCTGCTGGGTGGACTGATCCCTGCTCTGCACCTGGCCCGCCGCGCGCACGAGCGGGGGCTGCACGTCATCGTCACCACCTCGCTGGAGAGCGCCGTCGGCCGCGCGGGCGCGGCGCACCTCGCCGCCGCGGTGCTCGCCCTCGGGCCGCAACCCGCTGCCGGCATCGCCACGGGCCGTCTGTTTGCCGACGGCCCTGACCCTGATCCGTTCGCGCCGCGCCTGGGAGTGGTGCACATTCCCGACCGGGCGGGACTGGGGCTGCCGTGAAGATCGTCTTCCAGGGCCGGGACGTCGAGATCGCGCCCGCCCGGGTGCGCGACGCGCGCGTCTTCGCGGCCGGCTACAACACGCCGGAGACCGCCGCGCTGCTCCTCGGCGCGCTCGAGCGCGGCTCCGAGCTGGTGCTGCAGAACACGCGGCTGACGCCGGCCGAGCGCGCCGCGCAGGTACTCTCCGTCGCGGCGGTGCCGCCCGGAGGCGAACCCGCCGTGGTCCTGTTCACCTCCGGCACCACCGGCGGGCCCAAGGCGGCGCTGCTCGCCCGCGAAAATCTGGAGGCGAGCGCCCGGGCCGCGAACGAGGTGCTGCAGGTCGACGCGAGCTCGAGGTTTCTCTGCGTGCTGCCGCTGTACCACGTGGGAGGCTTGTCCACGCTGGTGCGGTGCGAGCTGGCGGGCGCCACCGTGCTCTTGCACGAGCGCTTCGACGCGGAGGCGGTGGCGCGCGAGCTGCACGAGGGCGCGACGCACGCGAGCCTGGTCGCGAACACGCTCTCCCGCGTGCTGGAAAAGAGCGCCGACTTCCCGCCGGCCATCGTCGCGGTGGGCGGGGGCCCGGTGCCGGGGCCGCTGCTCGATCGGGCCCGCGAGGCGGGGCTGCGGGTGGTGCAGACCTGGGGGATGACGGAGACCTGCTCGATGGCGACCTGCGAACGGCCCGGGGACGCCGACGGCGCCACCGCCGGCCCTCCGCTGCCCGGGTTCGAGATCCGGATCGACTCCGGAGAGGTCCTGGTCCGCGGGCCCGCGCTGATGCGCGGCTATCTCGGCCAGGAGCCGCT
>JBGQLA010000138.1:0-11406 GCA_041499865.1 Deltaproteobacteria bacterium | reverse complement strand
GCGGCGCACAAGGCCGCCAGGGCGAAGGCGTAGCGCGCGGCGCGGGCAAGGTCCAGGATTCCGGGCAAGCTCATCGCGGGATCCTCCGCTCCGGGTGGAAGGGATCGTGCCGCAGCGGCGAGAGTTGCGCCAGCGCCGCCACGTGGGCTGGCGTGGTGCCGCAGCATCCGCCGAGGATCGTCGCGCCGCGAGCCAGCCAGGAAGCGGCGAGGGCTGCGTACTCCTCCGGTGAAAGGACCGGCGTCGCGGGCCATCCCGCTTCCGCGTCCACCTCGCCCATGTGGGCGTACGCGCCAAACGGCAATCCCGAGTCCGCAGCCGCATCCAGTCCCAGGTCCACGCCGGCAGCCGGGACGCAGTTGATCAGCGCCGCCCTGGCGCCCGCCGCGCGCGCCTCGCGGAAGAACGCGCCCAAATCGTCTCCGCTGCGCATCCGCCCGTCCGGCATCGCCATCGCCGCCACCCAGACGGGCAACCCCGTCGCGACCGCAGCCTCCACGGCGGCGAGGCCTTCGTCGGCCGCCGCGACCGTCTCGACCAGGAGCAGGCCGCAGCCCGCCTCCGCGAGCGCGCGCGCGAATTCGCCGTGCTCGCGGCGCGCTTCTTCGCGCGGCGGGCGCAGGTCCGGGCGGTAGCAATCGGCGGCGGGCGCGATCGACCCCGCCACCACGGCGCCGCTCTCGCGCGCGATGCGGACGGCGAGCGCGGTCCATTCGCCCCAGCGCGCGCCCGCCTTGCGGGGGTTGGTGCGGAACGTGTTTGCGGTGATCACCTGCGCACCGGCGCAGACGTACTCCGCGTGCACCGCCCGCAGCGCCGCGATTCCGCCCTCGGAGAGGAGCGCAGCCGCGGAAAAGAGAGCGCTTCGCGTGTCGACCCCCCGGCGGCCGAGCTCCGTTCCGGTTGCGCCATCGAACACGATCATCGCTGGCCAACTCCGCAGCGGTCTGATACGCGGCTGCGCATGCCATTGCTCAACGTCGGCGACACGGCGCCCGACTTCACCCTCTCCTCCCACGAGGGCAAGACGGTGAAGCTGAGCGACCTCCGGGGCAAGAACGTCATCCTCTGGTTCTACCCGAAGGCGGATACCCCTGGTTGAACGGTGCAGGGATGCGGGCTCCGGGACAGAGCCCGTGACTTGCAGGCGAAGAACGCCGTCATCCTGGGCGTGAGCTTCGACACGGTGGAGGAGAACAAGGCGTTTGCCGAGAAGTTCAACTTCCCGTATCCGCTGCTCTCCGATCCGACGCGGGCGATGGGCGTGCAGTATGGCGCCGCGGACAATGCGCAGAGCAAGAACGCAAAGCGCGTCGCCTACATCATCGGCCCCGACGGGAAGGTGAGGAACGTCTTCGCAAAGGCGAACACCTCCAGCTTCGCCGCGGACGTGCTTGCGCTGCTTTGAGTCACCTACCGAACGCGCTGGAACACGGAAGCGTGCGATTGCCGCCGCCTCCGTGGGATTGCGAAAGACGACATGGCTACCCGACTGCCCGAGATCATCCGCAACAACCAGCAGTCCCTGCTTGCCGAGTGGACGGCCGAGCTCAAGTCCACGCTCAGCCGCAAGCTGATCAAGGATGCAGAGCTCGAGGAGCAATGCACCGCCTTCCTCGCCGCCCTGGAGCGCGGCGTCTCCTCCGGATAGACGGGCAGTCTCGAAGGCAAAGCCTGGGGAGAGATCGAGGAGGTGCTTGGCTCCGTGTCGCGGATGCGCGCCCAGGCCGGCTACAGCCCGTCCGAGACGGCGCTCTTCGCGTTCTCGCTGGGCATGAAGCGCGCCGGATCCAGGAGGTCGCGCTGCCGTGGCCGTCACGGGCCGCGCTGGTGATGCATTCCGACGGTTGCGGACGCAATGGAAGGTAGAAGCGTATTCCGGGTTGCAGAGCCGGCGGTCTTCGGTGATAGCAGGCGTGCTCTATCGCGATTTCCGCAGGAAGTCGGACGACGCCACGGTGGTGGTGGTGAAGGAACCATGAGGAAGATGCTCCTTCCACTGGCGACGCTCGACCTCGGCGCGGAACGCGACGTGGTCGCGGCGCGCCAGCGCGCCCGGCAGCTCGCCAGCCTGCTGGGATTCGGACCCCAGGATCAGTCGCGGATCGCGACGGCCACCTCGGAGATGCTCGATCTGGCGAAGATCGAGGCGGGCAAGATCACCGAGCCCCGGCTCGAGCTGCTGGAGGCGCGCGACGCGGCCGAGGGGCTGCGCCGGGCGCGCGAGGAGCGTCCGCGCGCGGTGGTGCTGGACGCCGGCGTTCCCGGCTTCGCGGAGGAGGCGCTCGGGTTGCTTCGCGGCAATCCAGACACGCGCGGGCTCCCCGTGCTGGTCCGCGCCGCGCACCCCCTCGACCGGAGAGAGAGGGAGAAGCTGCAGGCCGGTGGCGCCCGGGTGATCGAGGTGCAGGAGATGTTGCGCGAGGAAGCGGCCCGCACCTTGCGCGCTGCGATCTGGGCGGCCGGGAGGGCGAATGCCTGACGCCGGCTCCCTCATCCTCTGCGTCGACGACGACCCCGCCGCGCGTTACGCACTCACCCGGACGCTGCAACGAGCCGGCTTCCGCACCCTGGAGGCGGGCACTGGCACGGAGGCGCTGCAGAAGATGGCCGAGCGCCCGGATCTGGTCGTGCTCGACGTGCGCCTTCCCGACATCGACGGCTTCGCCGTCTGCCAGAGGATCAAGTCCGATCCACGCACCGCTTCCACCCCGGTGCTGCAGATCTCGGCGGCCTTCGTCGAGGTAGAGGATCGGACCCGTGGGCTGGAGCTGGGCGCCGACGCGTACCTCACCCAGCCGCTCGCGCCCCCGGAGCTGATCGCCACCATCCGCGCCCTGCTGCGGGCGCGGCGCGCGGAGGAGCGGGCACGGGGCATCGTCCGCGAGCTGGAATCCACCTTCGACGCCATCAGCGATCCGCTCTGCCTGCTGGACCGCGAAGGACGGGTGGTGCGCTGCAACCAGGCGATGACCCGCTTCACCGGCGCGACGGAGAGCGAGCTGATCGGCCGCGGCCACGCCTCCTTCCTCCCCGCCGCCGGCGAAGGCGCTCCCGCCGATCCGTTCCGCCGGATGGTCCAGAGCAAGGCGCGGGAGATGGAGGACGTGCAGCACGCCGGCCGCTGGCTGCGGGTCGCGTGCGATCCGGTGCTCGACGACAGCGGAGCGCTCACCGGCGCGGTGTACGTCTTCACCGACTTCACCGACCGCCGGCGGGCGGAAGAGCAGCGCGAGCAGCTCCTCGCCCGCGAGCAGGCGGTCCGGAGCCAGCTGGAGGCCGCGGATCGGCGCAAGGACGAGTTCCTCGCCATTCTGGCGCACGAGCTGCGCAATCCCTTGTCGGCGGTCACCACCGGCCTCCACGTGCTCGGGGAGGTGGGCAGCCGCGAACCGCTGGCGGTGCAGACGCGCACCAGGATCCTCCGCCAGGTCGGCGTGCTCACGCGCCTGGTGGACGACCTGCTCGACGTCTCGCGCATCACCCGCGGCAAGGTGGAGCTGCGCAGGCAGCCGACCCTGCTCCAGGAGGCGGTGGAGAATGCCATCTCCACTTCGCAGCCGCTGATCGACGAGCGCGGGCACCGGCTCGTCCGCGAGCTGGAAGCCACGCCGCTTTGCGTGCTCGCTGACCCGACGCGGCTCGAGCAGGTGATCTCGAACCTGATCAACAACGCGGCGAAATACACCGAGCCCGGCGGACACATCCAGATCACCCTGCGGCGCGAGGGAGAGCAGGCGGTGGTGACGGTGCGCGACACCGGCATCGGCATCGAGCCGGAGATGCTCGACAACATCTTCGAGCTGTTCGCGCAGCTCGACCACTCCGCCGCGCGGCCCTCCAGCGGCCTGGGCGTCGGCCTGACGCTGGTGAAGCGGCTGGCGGAGATGCACGGCGGGACGGTGCAGGCGCGCAGCGAGGGGCTCTCGCGCGGATCGGAGTTCGAGGTGCGGCTCCCGCTGCTCGAGGAGAAGGCCCGCGCGCTCGATCCGCGGCATGCGGCTCCGCCGCCCGGGCGCAAGCGGTTGCTGCTGGTCGAGGACAACCCGGACATCGGAGAAACCCTTCGCGATCTGCTGCAGCTCCTCGGGCATCGCGTCGAGCTCGCGGCGGACGGGCTGCGCGGTGTGCAGCTGGCCCTCGCCACCCGTCCCGACGTCGCGCTGGTGGACATCGGGCTGCCGGGGATCGACGGGTACGAGGTGGCGCGACGCCTGCGCGCGACCGATGCGGGCAGGCAGATCCTCCTGGTGGCGCTCACCGGGTATGGACGGCCGGAGGACCGCGAGCGCTCCCTGGAGGCGGGGTTCGACGCCCATCTGGTGAAGCCGGTGGATCCTGACGACCTGAACGCGCTGCTCGCCTCGCTCGCCGGCTCGAGGAAGGCGGCCGGGCAGGCTTGATCCCGTTTCCCGGCGCGCCCTGATCGTTTGCGGGAGCTCAGTCGCCAGCCGCCCTCGCAATCGCCTGGGTGGTGACGTTGTGCCAGGATCCCGCCGGAACCAGGATCACCCAGTCCTTCTCGACGTTGCGATCGAAGGAGAGATCGTCCTTGCGCGGGCCCATCCGGCGCGCATGTCCAGCCCTTCCCTTAGAGGTGCACTTCCGTTCTCTCGTTCCTCTCCGCGCGCGTGCGGCGGCCGGGCTGGCGGTAGACTGGCGCCGTGTACGACGTGGTGGTGGTGGGGAAGGCGAACGTCGATTACCTGGTGCGCGGGCCGCGGCTGCCCGGGCCGGGCCAGTCCGTCACCGGCGACGTTTTCCAGGAAGCCGCCGGCGGCAAAGGCGCGAACCAGGCGGTGGGCGCCGCGCGCCTCGGCGCGAAAGTGGCGCTGGTCGCGCGGGTGGGACGCGACACCCGCGGCGACACGGTGATCGCGGCCCTGCACGATGCCGGCGTGGAGACCCGATTCGTCACCCGCGATCCGCTGGAGCCGACCGGCGTCGGGCTCTGCCAGGTGGGCGCCTCCGGCGAGAAGCAGATCCTCTCCGCCGCGGGCGCGAACGGCCGGCTGACGGTCTCGTGCGTCCGCGAGGCCGCGGAAGCGCTGTGCGCGACGCGAGTGGTTCTCTGCCAGCTCGGCGTTCCCCTCGAAGCGGTGGCCGAGGCGGTGCGCATCGCGCGGGGCGCCGGGGCGCTGGTGATCCTCGATCCCGGTCCGCCTGCGCCGGTGCCGGATGCGCTGATCGCGCAGCTCGATCTCATCCGTCCCAATACCAGCGAGGCGCGGGCGCTCACCGGCATCGCGGTCTGCGACCGCCGCACCGCGCGGGAGGCCGCCTCCAACCTGCTTCGCCGGGGTGCGAAGAGCGTGGCGGTGCAGGCGGGGGAGCACGGGGACGTGCTGCTCTCCCGCGATTGCGAGCTCTGGCTGCCGCGGTTCGAGGTGAAGCGCCTCGACGCGACGGGCGCAGGGGACGCCTTCGCCAGCGCGTTCGCGGTCTGCCTCGCCGAAGGCAGGCCGCTGGAGGAAGCGGGGCCGTTCGCCAGCGCGGCCGCCGCGCTCGCCACCACGGTGCTGGGAGCGCAGGCTTCGCTGCCGCGCCGCGCGGCGGTGCTGGAGCTACTCGCGCGCCGGTGAGGGCGGCGGGCTCCATCGATATTCCATGTACTGCGCGGTCCGCGCCGCCGCCGCGCGCCCGAAGTACAGCTCGACCACGTGGAGGGCGAGATCGATGCCCGAAGTGAGGCCGCCGGCGGTGAAGATCACCGGGTCGCTCTGGACGTAGCGGACGCCGCGCTCCAGCGACACCTTGGGGAACCGCTTCTGGAAATCGTCCTGGAAGTCGTGGTGGGTGGCGGCCTTCTTGCCGTCGAGCAGCCCGGCCATCGCCAGCTTGTAGGCGCCGGTGCAGACCGACATCAGCACCTGGCTGCGGGCCGCCGCGCGGCGCAGCCAGTCCAGCATCTGCTTCGATCTTCCGCCCTGCGCGCCGACCACCACGATGGCGGGCGCGTCCTCGAAGGTGTAGTCGGGAGTGCTCGATCCTCGGATCCGGCTTCTTCACCACTTTCACCTTGCAGGGGCCGAGATATCTGAGCGCGCGCATGCGCGAAAAGTGCGGACTGTCGGGTGCTCCGGCAGATGCCGGCATGCGTGCCCTCCCCGCCCTGGTGACCGCCGCGCTCTGCGCCTGCTCGTCCGGGCGCGCTGTGCGGCCGCGGTCGCGGCCCTGCGACGCGCTGCCTCTGCTCGGGAGGGCGCTGCCCGTTGCCCTGGCCGCCGACGCCTGGGGTGGCGTGGCGCTCGCAGGCGAGCTGGCGTCGGCGCCGCTGCGCGCCGGCAATGCGGGGCTCGATCTTCCGGGCGGGTTCGTGCTGCGCACCGATCCGGACGGTGGACCGGCCTGGATTCACGGACTGGGTGCGGCGCGGCCCCTGGCGGTGGCGATCGCGCCGGACGGCGCGGTCATCGTCGTCGGCGCCGCCGGGAAGCGCTGCTTCGCCGCGCGGCTCGACGCGCAAGGGCGCGAGATCTGGAGCTCGCAGCTGAGCGGAGAGGGCGAGTCGAGTTGCCGTGCGGTCGCATTGGATGAGCGGACCGGAGACATCTGGGCGGCGGGTGAGTTTTCCGGCGGCGTCGGGCGGGTCCCGGCGGCGGGGATGACCGATGTGCTGGTGCTGAAGATCGCCGGCGGGACGGGAGAGATGCGTCTGGCGCGTGCGATCGGCGGCAAGGGGGCGGACACGGCGGGTGCGATCGCGGTGACCGGTTCCGGCGTGGTCGTGGTGGCGGGGAGCTTTGGCGACGGCGTCGATGCTTCCGTTTCCGGCGTCGATTTCGGGCGTGGAGTGATTCGCGCGGAGGGCGGCGCGGACGGGTTTCTCCTGGCGCTCGATCCAGGCGGGTTCGGGACCCGCTGGGTCTCTGTCTTCGGGGAGGACGGCGCGGAGGAGATGGCGGCTGTGGCAGTGCGTGAAGGGCGGATCTACGCGGCGGCGAACGTGCGGCGCGGCGCGCGCTGCGGCGGGGAGGTGGTGATCTTGCGGAATGGGGAATGGGCGCGGGTGGCGGAGGAGGAGTGCCTTGCGGTGCGCGGGCTCGCGTTCGACGATGTGGGGAGGTTGTGGGCGCTGGAGGATGCGGGGCGCAAGCTGCGGGCGCGGGCGTTTTCTGCGCGCGATGGGGAGGCGCTGGGGATTCGCACCTGGGCGGCGGAGCGCGCCAGGGTGCGGGGGGTGGGACTCGCCTCCGTTCCCGGGGGACTGGGGATTGCCGCGGTCACCGACGGAGAGTCGACCGTCTGCGGCCGGCCGATCGGGACCGCCGGAGAGCACACGGCATTCCTCGTCTGGGTACGCGATCTGGGATAGCACCGGCCCCCGGCCGGACCTCCGGTCCGGCCGGTGTTTGTGTCAGGGAAACCTTCCACTCGCAGCGAGCAGGTCGATCCGGGCCTGTCGTGCGGTGTCCTCGGCGACCAGCGTCGCCACGTCCGCATCGCGCGCGCGGCGCTGCGCGTCGACCACTTCCAGGTCGTTGGTCGCGCCCTCGCGGTACGCGAGCATGGTCATCTCCAGCGCGTCGTGGGCGAGCCGGGCCGCTTCCCGCGCCGAGCGCACGCTCTCGTCCGCCCTGCGCACCGCCTCGAACGACCCGCGCACGTCGGAGCGGGCCTGCCGCAGCAATCCCTCCAGCTGCGCCTTCGACTCCTCGTAGGCCGCGCTGCGCTCGCGGTGCAGGCCGTAGCGCGCGCCGCCGTCGAAGAGCGGGATGGTGAGCACCAGCTGCGCCTGCCAGCCGGTCTCGGGCACGGTGCTGATCGGCGGCGTGTTCGAGTTGTAGAAGGGCTGCAGCACGGCGCTGAGGAGGGGCAGGTAATCGGCCCAGGAATCGCGCAGCACGCGGCGCGCCGCTTCCGTGCGCTGCCGGGTCACCTTCACGTCGGAGCGGTTCTCTTCCGCGTCCTGGAGCGCCTCGTCCGGCGCCGGCGGGGCCGGCAGCTCGATCTGCTGCTCGACTTCGACGGGACCATCCGCGGCGACCAGGACTCCCAGCGCCTCGCGGGCGCGGACCAGGTTCGACTCCGCCTGCGCCAGCTGCGCCTCGTCGCCCGCCAGCTCCTGCCCGGCGCGAACCTCGTCCAGCCGGTTGCCGCTGCCGACTTCGAAGCGCGCGTGCGCGTCGTCGAGGTGGGCCTTGGCGCTGTCGCGCGCCTGGACGGTGATCTGCACCAGGCGGTGCTGCGCCATCGCCGAGAGGTAGGCGCGCGCCGTGGCCACCGCCACGAACCGGCGCGCGTCCTCCAGCGAGCTGCGGGCGATGTCCACCTGCTCGCCCGCGTGCGACCATGCCAGCCAGCGCTGCGGCGCGAAGAGGGGCAACGAGAAGGTCAGGTTGGCGCTCCGCGAGCTCAGCGGCGCGACCGTCCGGCCCACCAGGTCGCGCTCCGCGTCGTTCCGGGTCGCCGCCGCATTCGCGCTGAGGACGGGCAGCGACGGAGCGCGCGCTTCCTTGAGGATGCCCTCCGCGCGGCGGATCTCCTGCTCCGCGATCAGCGAGGTGGGATTGCGCGCCACCGCGCGCCGGACCGCCTCCTCCAGGGTGAGCTTCTCCTGCGCGAGCGCCGGCGCGGCGATCAGGAGCAGGCCGGCGAGCTTACGCAGGCGCATGCGCGATCTCTCCTTGGTCCTCTTCCTTCGGGTGCGGGCGGCGCCAGCGATCGGCGATGGAGTACAGCGCGGGCACCAGGAACAGGGTGAAGAACGTCGACACCGTCAGGCCGCCGATCACCGCCCGCGCCAGGGGCAGGTTGGTCTCGCTGCCCTCGCCGATGCCGATGGCCATCGGCAGGAGCCCGACGATGGTGGCGATGGTGGTCATGAGGATGGGCCGCAGCCGGGTGCGCCCCGCGCGGACCACGGCGGTGACGATGTCCAGGCCGTCCCGCTCGCGCAGCACGTTGGCGAAGTCCACCAGCAGCACGCCGTTCGAGACCACGATCCCCACCATCATGATGATGCCCATGAAGCTGTTCACCGAGAGCGTGGTCCCGGTGAGCCAGAGGGTGAGGAAGACCCCGGAGACGCCCAGCGGCACGCTGAACATGATCACCAGCGGATCGAGCAGCGAGCGGAACTGCGAGGCCAGCACCATGTAGACCAGCGCGATGGCCATCAGCCCCGCCAGCGAGAGCCCGGTGAAGGCTTCCCTCTGCGCCTGCGCCTGGCCCGACAGCGTCGCGCTGAAGCCCTCGGGCGCGCGGATGTCGCGCAGCGCGCGCTCCACCGCCGCGGACGCGGTGCCTAGATCCTTGTCCGGCGCGACGTTCGCCGTCACGTCCACGATGCGCTGCAGGTACTTGCGGTTGATCAGCACCGGACCGCTGGACCGGGTCACCTTGGCGATGGAGGCCAGCGGCACCAGCGCGCCCGACGGGGAGCGGATGGAGATGTCGTTCACGTCGTCAATGTGCGAGCGGTACCGATCGGCCATCCGCACGTTGATGAAGTACTCGTTCCCGGAAACCGGGTCGGTGAACTGCGTGGGCTGGAGCTGCGACGAACCGGACAGGCTGGTGAGCACGGTCTGTGCCACGTCGGACTCGCTCAGGCCCAGCCGGCCCGCCTTCTCGCGGTCGACCTTGACGTCGAGCTGCGGGTAGTTCTCCTCGCGCGAGATCTGCACGTCTGTGAGCAGCGGCTTGCCGTCCCTGTCAGTGAGCCTGCGCATCGCCGCGTGGACCGCGCGCGCGTACTGCGCCCCCTGCTCGAGATCGTAACCGAGCAGCTCCACGTCGATTGGCGCCGCGGAGCCGAAGTTGAGGATGCGCTTCACGATTCCGCCGACGAAGAAGTAGAGCTGCGTCCCGGGAAGCGCGCCCTGGATCTCGCTGCGCAGCCGCTCGGCGGCCGCCACGTCGCTGATCGGACGGTTCGAGCGCGGGATCAGGTTCACCTGCAAGGTTCCCGCGTGCGGGCCGGTATTCGCGCTGAAGATCGCGGTGCGGCCGACGGGAAGGCCGCTGTCCGTGATCATGGTGCTGTAGAGCTTCTCCGTACCCAGGGTCTTGTCCACCGCCTGCTCGAGGCGCTGGGCGATCTGCTCCGTGCGCTCCACCCGCGTGCCGATCGGGGCCTTATAGGTGAGGCTGAACTGCGACTCGTCGGAGTCGGGGAAGAACTCGGTCCCGATCCGCTTGGCGAGGAAGAGCGAGCCGGCGAAGAAGGCGAGGATGACGGCGATGGTGCGCATCCGGTGGCGGAGCACCGCCTGCAGCGCGCGGGCGTAGGCGTCGTCCAGCTCCTCCAGCTTCCCGATCACCCATCCCGCGAAGCCGCCGGAGTGCTGCGTGGCAGGACCGGCGGGCAGGACCATCATGCAGAGCAGCGGCGTGACGGTGCGGGAGACGAAGAAGCTCATCACCAGGGCGAAGGAGATGGTCAGCGCCAGGGGGAGGAAGAGGTAGCGCGCGATGCCGAAGAGGAAGAGCACCGGGAAGAACACCACGATGGTGGTGATGGTGGAGACCAGGATGGGCATCGCCACCTCCTGCGCCGCCGCCAGCACCGCCTGCCTGCGGTTCTGGCCCAGCGCCAGGTGGCGATGGATGTTCTCCAGCTCGACGATGGAGTCGTCTACCAGCCGCCCCACGCCGAGCGCGAGCCCGCCCAGGGTGAAGACGTTCAGCGTCTGCCCGGCGAAGAAGAGCAGCACGAAGGTAGCCACGATGCTGAGCGGGATGGCCACCGCGACGATGGCGGTGGCCCGCAGCGAGACCAGGAAGATCAGGATCACCAGCACCGCCAGGATCCCGCCCTGCACCGCCTCGTGCTGCAGCGCCTTCATCGCCGCGCGGATGTAGTTCGACTGATCGAAGGAGATGGCCATCTTCACCGTGGGCGGGACGCCGCGCAGGTTGGGCAGCGCCGCCCGCACTGCGTCCACCACCGCGATGGAGTTCGCGCCCGGCTGCTTGAGCACGCGCAGGTAGACGCCGCGCTGGCCGTTGATCCGGACGATCTCGTTCTGGTCGGCGGTGGAGTCGTACACATTCGCCACGTCGCCGATCCTCACCGGTCCGGTGATGCGGTTCCCGTTCTGCGCCGGCGCGCGCACCACCACGTCGTTCAGCGGCCTGGCCTGCTCGAACTGGGTGTTGGCGAAGACGTTGTAGTTGCGGTCGCCGACGCGCAGGTTCCCGCTGGGCATCAAGAGGTTGCTGTTCCGCACCGCCTGGACCACGTCCAGGGGGGCGAGGCCACGGGCGCGGAGCGCGTCGCGCTGCATCTCCACCTCGATCTCGCGCACCTTTCCGCCGCCCGGCGTCGCCGAGGCCACGCCCTTGATCCGCTCCAGCTGCGGCTCGATGGTGTTGAGCGCGAGATCGTAGAGCTGCTTCTCGTCCAGCTCGTCGGATCCCACCGCCACCTGCACCACCGGGATGTTGGTGATGTCGAACTTG
>JBGQLA010000137.1:0-11496 GCA_041499865.1 Deltaproteobacteria bacterium | reverse complement strand
GGCGAGCCGAGGAAGACCGCGCCGCACGCCTTGGCCAAGCAGGCGACGGCCAACCCGCCGACGCAGGCGAGCGATGCGAAGGCGAAGACGGCTTCCGCCTGTCCGGCGACCGGGAGCGCCGCGCAGGCGGCGAGCAGCGCCATGTACACCAGGAACTCGCTGACGAATCCGTTCAAGGGAGGAAGGCCGCAGATCGCCGCCGCTCCGATCACGAACGACAGCCCGGTGCGCGGCATCCCGCGAAGGACGCCTCCCAGCCGATCGATCTGCAAGGTGTGGCAGGCCTGTCCGACCGCCCCGGCGGAGAGGAAGAGCAGGGACTTGAAGAGCGCGTGGTTGACCACGTGCAAGAGCGCCCCCGCGAACGCGATCGCCGCCACCGCGGGGCGCCCCGCGGTGAGCGCCATCGACCCGAGGCCCGCGCCGATCAGGATGATCCCGATGTTCTCGATGCTGTGGTACGCGAGCAGCCGCTTCAGCTCGTGCTGCGCGAGCGCCGCGAGCACTCCCAGGACCGCGCTCGCCACGCCGATCCCGAGGAGCGCGGTGCCGCAGGCCATCGGCACCCGTCCGATCAGGAGCGACGCGCGCAGGATCCCGTAGATGCCGGCCTTGATCACCAGCCCGGAGAGGAGGGCGGAGATGTGGCTGGGCGCGACGGGATGTGCGGCCGGCAGCCAGATGTGCAGCGGCCAGGCTCCGGCCTTGCAGCCGAAGCCGATGGCGGCGAGCGTGAACAGCGCCGCGGCGGCGCCGGGGGAGAGGGCGGCCGGAGCGATGAACTGCAGCGATCCGTTGTGGATCGCGAGCGACGCGAACAGGGCCAACAGGCACGACGTCGCCGCGTGCGTCAGCGCCAGATAGAGCAGTCCCGCGCGCCGGACCTCCGCGCGCTCGTGCTCGTGCGTGAGCAGCAGGAAGGCGAAGACCGTCATCATCTCCCACGCCGCGAGAAAGAGGATCGCATCGCCGGCGAGGAAGACGGTGATCATCGCCAGCACGATCAGGTTCATGCCCGCCGCCTGCAGCCCGACCCGCCGCTCGCCGGACATCAGATAGCGGCCGCCGTAGACGGCGCAGGCCGTGGAGATGAAGAGGATCGGCACGAGGAACCAGGCCGCGAGCGGATCGAGCACCAGCCCCTGCCGCCCGAGCACGGGATTGGTCCAGGCCAGCGTCTGTGTTCCCCCGCCGAGCAGCACCCTCAGCGCCGGAGGCGCCGCGAGCGCCAGGGCGGCGATGCAACCGCCGGCGGACACGGCCAGCG
The DNA here is from genome assembly GCA_041499865.1 of Deltaproteobacteria bacterium. Taxonomy (GTDB): domain Bacteria; phylum Myxococcota; class Myxococcia; order Myxococcales; family 40CM-4-68-19; genus 40CM-4-68-19. The sequence continues at coordinate 10,229 of JBGQLA010000137.1, read as the reverse complement.
CCAGCGCACGCCGGCGCGCGACGAGCGCGGAGAGCGCCGCCGCCGTCGCGAGGCTGGCCATGGCCGCGAGCACCAGGGTCACTGCTGCACCAGCCGCGCCGCCCAGGAGAGGAGCAGGACCAGGGCGACGAACATGTAGAGGAGGTACTGCTGCAGCCGCGGCCGGTGCAGCGCGCGCAGGTTCGCGAGCTGCCGCGCGATCCATGCCGGTGCGCGTTCGTAGAGCGCCAGCTCCAGCCGGTCGTCGGCGGAGGATTGCCGCGCGAGCGCCGCGGGAAAGGGGACTTCCGGCAGATCGCCGCGGGCCTCGATGTCGACCGCGCCGGCGAAGACGTTCAGCGCCGGGCTGGCGAACGACGCCGCCGAGTACTGCATGCGCGGCGTCGGCGCCGCATAGCCGCATCCCCAGGTCACCGACCGCGCGAGGGGACGGGCGCGCAGCACCCGGTTGCGCAGCGCGGTCAGGATCAGGCACAGCGAAAGAAAGAGCAGGCCGAGCTGCCCGACGCGCGTCGCCTGGGCGATCGGCGCCGCCAGCACTCCGGCATCGACCCCGAACTGGGCGACCGCGGGCGAGGCCAGCGCGAACGCCGCGCGGGGGACGATGCCGAGGCCGAGGCAGACCACGGCGAGCGCCGCCATCGGCCAGAGCAGCGCCGATCCCTGCTCGCGGGCGTGCGCGGCCTGCTCGCTGCGGGGCGTGCCGCCGAACGCGATCCCGAACGCGCGCGTCAATCCCGCAGCCGCCAGGCCAGAGGTGAGCGCGAGCGCCGCCAGGGCCGCGGCCGACGCCGCCTGTCCGCCGGGGCGCTGGCGCGAAAGGCCCTCCAGCAGCCCGCGATAGACCAGGAACTCGCTGGCGAATCCGGCCAGACCTGGAATTGCCGCCGCGCTGGCCGCGCCGCAGAGGAAGAGCGCCCCGGTCGCCGGCATGCGCTTGAGGAGCCCGCCCATCGCCTCCAGATTGCGCGTGTGCGCGCCGTGCAGCACCGAGCCGGCGGCGCTGAAGAGCAGCGACTTGAAGGCGGAGTGGCTGAGCACGTGCAGCAGGGCCCCGCAGAGTCCCAGCGCCGCGAGCAGGTTCGACCCCGAAGCGAGGCCCACGACTCCCACCCCCAGCGACAGGGCGATGATGCCGAGGTTCTCGATGCTGGAATAGGCAAGGGAGCGCTTCAGATCGGTAGCGGCGAGGATGTTGATCGCCCCGAGCAGCGCGCTGGCGGCGCCGGCGGCGAAGAGCACCCACCCGAACGCCGCGGGCACGCCGCGGACGATCAGCACCGTCCGCAAAAGGCCGTAGACGCCGCATTTCAGGAGAACGCCGGAGAGCAGCGCGGAGACGTGGCTCGGCGCCACCGGATGCGCCGCGGGGAGCCAGCCGTGGAACGGCGCGAGCCCCATCTTGGTGCCGAAACCGACGAACGCCAGGGCCAGCAAGGCAACCGCCACCGGGGGCGAGAACGCCGTGGCCGCGGCGGGAAGCTGGAAGCTGCCGAGCGCGCCGCCGAGCAGGGCGAAGTAGCCGAAGAGGCAGGCCACGCCGAAGTGGTTGACGACCAGGAACCAGAGCGCGCCTTTGCGCACTTCGGCCTGCTGGTGGTCGAAGGCGACGAGCAGGAAGGCGGAGAGCGTCATCGCTTCCCAGGAGAGCAGGAAGAGGACGCCGTCGCGGGCGAGGAACACCAAGGCGACGGAGGCGAGCAGGGCGTTGAACGCCGAAGCCGTCCACGCCACGCGGCGCTTCGAGGCGAACGCGAGCATGTAGCCGGCGCCGTAGATCGACGAGAGAAGCCCCACCCCGAACAGGCAGCAGAGGAAGAGCGCGGCCAGCGGGTCGAGGGCGAGGCGGAGCGCGCCGATGGGGAGGAACCACGGTCCCTGCCACTCCGCGCGGACCCCGGCGAGGGCGGCGCCGATGGAAGCGCCGAGCCCGACGCCGCAGGACAGCACGCCCGCCGCGGCGCCCGCGACGACCGCGACCCGGTCCCAACGCCAGAGCAGCAGGGGGAGGAGGGCGGCGAGTGCCAGCCCCGCGACGGCGGCCAGCGCGAGGTGCATCATCGTCTGGCCTGGGAAGACATCGCCGGCAGCCCGGCCAGGCGCGCGATCAGCGCTTGGAGGGGTGCGCGGCGCTCGAGAAGCGAGCGCACCTGGCTGTCGTGCAGCGCGTACGAGAGCTGCGAGAGCATCTTGAGGTGATCCGGGACGGACGGGCTGAGGAGGAGGAACAGCGCCCAGACCGGTTGTCCGTCCACCGCGCCGAAGTCCACCGGCTGCCGGAGGAAGCAGGCGAGCAGGGTGGGCGGGACCTCGACGTCGAGCACGATCGGGCTGCGGGGATGGGGAACCGCGATCCCGCCTCCCAGCCCGGTGGAGGCGAGCATCTCGCGCGCCCGCAGCAGCTCCAGCAGGAGCGCCCGGTCGATGGGCGCCGGCACGCCGGGGAGCTGCACGACGTTCGCGAGCACCTCGTCGCGCCGGGTGCCGGCGATGTCCCGGTGCATGCCGCCGCGCTCGAGGGCGGCGACCAGGTCCGCCGCCGGGCCTGCGCTGGCCCGATTCACGGCCATCAGCTCGGGCGGGAACCGGACTCCGTGGGTCAGGGCCCATTCCTGGAGCTCGACGCTGTTGATGTGGAACTGGTCGTGGAAGTGGTGCGCAGGCAGCCCCTCCTCCCGGATCCAGCGCGCGATCTCGTCGCTCTCGACCTGGAGGAGGCGCGCGGCCTCATGGATCTTCAGGTCCATGGCCAACCTTTCCCGGGAGCGGCTCCCATTCGTGCGCGATCTCCTCTGTCCTCACGCCCGGCCCGAAAGCCCGGGCCAGCACGGCGGTGACTCCGTCCGCCAGCAGATCCTGGCCCTCGCGCACCACGATCGCGCCCATCTTCAGGAGGTGCGCGGCGAGGAAGGGGCGGTCCGCAGGCACTACGAAGAGGAAGGGCCGCCCCCGGCGGTCGGCGGGCAGCGTCGGCCAGAGCGCGAGCATCTCTTCGACCACCTCCGCCGCGACCATCACCACGCTGCGGGTGCCGGGGATGATCGACGGCTGCACCCGCACCTCGTCCGGAGCGACGCGCAGGACGCGCATGTCCGGAACGCCGGGGTCTGCCAGCCGGTGCTCGCGCTCGACGACGACGAAGGTGCTCGGGGTCGCGTTCAAGGGATTCTCCCGCCTTCCTGGCAAAGCACGCGGCGCGCCAAGACGGCCCCCTCCAGCACAGCACGGCCGGGCCTTCGCAGGGAACTGCCGAATTTGCCGGCCAACTGCGGAATCGGCGGAATGACTCGACCTCGCTGCCGATTCGGCAGTATGAAAGGGAAGGAGATCCCGGGATGCTGAAGAGCCGTTTCGGAGGAGGCCGCGCCTGCCTGTTGGTGGGCGCTGACGGCGCGCTCGGCGCCGTCGCTTCGGCGCTCTCCCGCGCCCGGTTCGCGCCGAAGCGGGTCGCGGCCGAGGCGGAGGCGCTGGCGGAGCGGGAGACGGGGCTCTTCGCGGCGGTGGTGGCCTCGCAGAAGCTGGGGCCCGTCGCGGTCGCGGGCATCGTGGCGCGCGCCGCCCAGCAATACCCTCTGGTGCCCACCGTGGTGGTCGGCGCCACCGGCAGCGTGCAGGAGGCGGTGGACGCGATGCAGCTGGGCGCCGCCGACTACCTGGTGGCGCCGGTGGAGGAGGCGGCGCTGCTGCACCGGCTGCGCCGGGTGCTGGAGCGCAGCGCCGAGGCGCCGCCGGCGGCGGCGGGAGCGGCGATGGACTTCATGGGCCTGGTCGGGACCTCCGCGGCGATGCGCAAGCTCCTCGGCACCATCGACCGGATCTCCCGCTACAAGGCGAACGTGCTGCTGCTCGGCGAGAGCGGGACGGGAAAGGAGCTGATCGCGCGCGCCCTGCACGCGCGCGGCCCCCGGCGCTCCAGCCTCTTCGTGCCGGTGAACTGCGCCACCCTCGGGCACGACATCCTGGAGAACGAGCTGTTCGGTCACGAGCGCGGGGCGTTCACCGGCGCCAACGATCGCAAGAAGGGCCTCTTCGAGCTGGCGGACGGCGGGACTCTCTTCCTCGACGAGATCGCCGAGATGGATCCCTCCACCCAGGCCAAGCTGCTCCGCGTGCTGGAGCGCAACGAGTTCCGCAGGGTCGGCGGGACCACCAAGGTGAAGGTGGACTCGAGCGTGATCGCCGCGACCCACCGCAATCTGGAGGAGTCGATCCGCGCGGGAAAGTTCCGCGAGGACCTCTACTACCGCCTGAAGGTGGTCACCATCGTGGTCCCTCCGCTGCGCGAGCGGAAGGAGGACATCCCCTCCCTGATCGACGCCTTCATCGCCGACTTCAACCGGCGCCACGGAGGCAAGATCCAGGGGATCGCGCCGCAGGCGCTGAAGATCCTCATGGAGTACGACTGGCCGGGGAACGTGCGCGAGATCAAGAACGCCGTGGAGAGCGCGGCGGTCCTGGCCACCGGCGACACCATCGGGCCGGACAGCTTCGCGGAGTTGCTCACGCGCTCGGCGGCGCGGGGCGTGCCTTCGGCTCCGGCGCCGGCGCCGCCCGGGCCCGGCTCGATCTCCATCGCGCTCGGGACCCCGCTCGCGGAAGTCGAGCGGCAGATCATCCTCGCCACCCTGCGGCAGTCGGAGAGCCGGGCGACCGCCGCGAGGATGCTGGGGATCGGCCTGCGGACGCTCTACACCCGGCTGCGCTCGTACGCGGCCAACTGAGCCTGCCGAAACGGCATCGGAAGGCCTTCGCGGCTTCTCGCGAGAGCTTGGCCCGAAAGATGCTTTGCCTCCGTTGGTGGGAACCGGCAACAAGTCGGCGCGGATGAAGCTGCTGCTGGTGCTCGGCGCCGGAGCTTCCGAATCCGATGCGCTGCTCGCGGATCTGGAAACCCGCGGCGGGTTCCAGCTCCTGCGCGCGGCGAACAGCGATCTGGCCGAGACCTTGCTGCGCGATTCCCCCATCTCGCTCGCGCTCGCCTGTCCGGAGACACCGGCGGCGGAGATCGAGCGGCTGGTCGCCGCCGTCGAGCGGTCGCGGCGGAGCATCCCGGTCCTGGCGATCCGCAGCGCGCGCTCCGCCTGGCCGGATCGCTGGGCGGAGCTGGGAGTCGGCGTGCTGCGTTCGCCGCTCTTGCCGGACGCGCTGGCCCGCTCCGTCGAGGTGGTGCTGGGGCTGAAGAAAGCGTAGCTTCCCGCGTGTCATGCCGCTTCCGGCAGACGTAACGGCCGCTCTCGTGCGCAGCCGCTTCGGGGCGCTGCCGGACGATGCGCTCGCGCGCCTGACCGCGGGCGCCATCCGGGTCGAGGTGCCCGCCGGCACCGGGCTGATCGAGCCCGGCACCGTCCCGCGGTTGCACTTGATGGTCGCGGGAGTGGCGAAGACGTACCTGATCGCCCCGAACGGCCGCCAGGCCACGGTGCGCCATGCCCGCTCGGGGGAAATCGTCGCCGCCACCTCCGTCTGCGACCAGCGGCGGCAGTGCCTGCCAGGGTTCCGCACGCTCAGCGCCGTGACCGTGCTGATCCTGTCCCTGCTTCTTCACCGACGCTTCGCGCAGCCAGCGGCGACCAGCAAGAGCGCAATCGAGATCATCTCGTACATTGTGAACTCCCGAGCCGGAGGAGCCGGCCTCTGCAGCAACGTCTCTCCGGGGCCGGGAAACGTTACGCGCGCCCTTCACACCGCCGCATACAGAGGGCGAGGGGAGCACACGTCCGGGCCTTGCGGACCTTCAGGAGGGACCGCCTACTCTGCGCGCCATGATGAACACCTTGCGGTTCTGGCTGCCGGGCCTCACCCTCTACGCGCTGGGCGCCATCGCGCCCGCCTTGGCGATCGTGCTGATGGCGCGCTGAGGGGGCGGCTCGCTCAGAGGCGCGCGCGGCGCAGGCGCAGGGCGTTGGCGATCACCGAGACCGAGCTGAAGCTCATCGCGGCGCTGGCCAGCATCGGGCTGAGCAGGATCCCCGCGATCGGGTAGAGCACGCCGGCGGCGATCGGCACTCCGAGCACGTTGTAGGCGAACGCCCAGAACAGGTTCTGGCGGATGTTGCGCATCGTCGCCCGGCCGAGCCGGCGCGCGCGCACGATCCCGCGCAGGTCGCCGCGCAGGAGCGTCACGCCGGCGCTCTCCATGGCGACGTCGGCGCCGGTGCCCATGGCGATCCCCACGTCCGCGGCGGCGAGCGCCGGCGCGTCGTTGATGCCGTCGCCGGCCATGGCGACGATCCGTCCCTCGGAGCGCAGCCGCTGCACCACCTCGCTCTTGCGCGCGGGCAGGACCTCCGCTTCGAACTCCTCGATCCCCAGCTTCCGCGCCACGGCGGCCGCGGTGGCGGCGCTGTCCCCGGTGAGCATCACCACCCGGATTCCCTGGGCGCGCAGGGCGCGCAACGCCTCCGCCGAGGTCTGCTTGATCGGATCGGCCACCCCCAGAACACCCGCGAGCCGGCCGCCGATGGAGACCAGCAGCACCGTCTCTCCCTCGCTGCGCAGCTGCTCCGCGTCCGGAAGCTCGTCCGGCACGCCGAGGTCGCGCATCAGCGTCGCGTTCCCCACCGCGACGCGCTGGCCGTCGATCTCGCCGGTGACGCCCTTGCCGGTGATCGACTGGAACCCCGCTGCGGCGTGCAGCTCCAGCCCGCGGCGGCGCGCCTCCACGAGGACCGCATGCGCGAGAGGGTGCTCGCTGGCGCGCTCGATGCCCGCCGCGGCCTTCAGGACTTGATCGTCGCCGAAGCCTTTGGCGGGCCGCACCGCGACGAGCCTGGGCTTGCCCTCGGTCAGCGTTCCGGTCTTGTCGACCAGCAGCGTGTCCACTTTCTCCATCAGCTCCAGCGCCTCGGCGTTGCGCACCAGCACGCCCGACGAGGCTCCCCGCCCAGTGCCGACCATGACGCTCATCGGAGTGGCGAGGCCCAGCGCGCAGGGGCAGGCGATGATCAGCACGGCGACCGCGTTCACGATGGCGAAGGCCAGGCGCGGCTCCGGACCGATGGCCGCCCAGACGGCGAAGGTGACGAGGGCGGCGACGACCACCGCGGGCACGAACCACGCCGCCACCTTGTCCGCGAGGCGCTGGATCGGAGCGCGGCTGCGCTGCGCCTCGCTCACCATCCGCACGATCTGCGCCAGCAGCGTGGCCTCGCCCACGCGCTCGGCGCGCATCACGAAGCTACCGGTCCCGTTGACGGTCGCTCCGGTCACCTTGGCGCCCGGCTCCTTGGAGACCGGGATCGATTCCCCGGTGACCAGCGATTCGTCGACGGCGCTTCCGCCCTCCGTGACCACGCCGTCCACCGGCACGCTTTCTCCCGGCCGCACGCGCAGCAGGTCGCCGACCTGGACGAGGGCCAAAGGAACGTCCTCGTCGTCGCCCCCGGCCCGCACGCGGCGGGCCAACTTCGGCGCCAGCCCGAGCAGCGAGCGCAGCGCGCCGCGGGTTTGTGCGCGTGCGCGAAGCTCGAGCACCTGCCCGAGCAGGACCAGGGAGATGATGAACGCGGCAGGCTCGAAGTAGACCGGAGCGACGCCGTGCTGAAGGACCGATGCGGGCAACCACCCTGGCGCGACCGTCGCCACCACGCTGAAGGCGTACGCGACGCCGGTGCCCAGGGCGATCAGGGTGAACATGTTCAGGTTCCAGGTCACCACCGAGCGCCACCCGCGGGCGAAGAACGGGGCGCCTGCCCAGAGGACGACGGGCGTCGCCAGCGCGAACTCGATCCAGGGCAGCCCGGATCCCAGCGCGCGCTGCACGGGCATTCCCGGCAACAGGTCGGACATGCCAAGGAGGAACACCGGGATGGTGAAGAGCAGGCTGATCCGGAACCGCCGGCGCATGTCGTCCAGCTCCGGATTCGCTTCCTCCAGGGTCACCGTGCGCGGCTCCAGGGCCATGCCACAGATCGGGCAGGACCCCGGCTGGTCGCGGACGATCCGGGGATGCATCGGGCAGGTCCACTCGGTGCGCACCAGCGGAGAAGGGGACTCCGGCTCGAGCGCCATCCCGCACTTCGGGCACGGGCCCGGATGATCCGCCGCCACCTCGGGATCCATCGGGCAGATCCACTTCGTCCCCGGCGCGGCCGGCGCCGGCGGTGGCGCGTTTTCCGGGTGCAGGTACCGCTCCGGGTCGGCCTCGAACTTCGCCTTGCAATTCGGGTTGCAGAAGCCGAACTCGCGGCCCTGGTACACCGCTTTGCCGCCGTTCGGATTCCGCGGATCCACCTTCATTCCGCAGACGGGATCGATCGCCGGATCGATCACATTCCGCCCCCGCCGTGGTGCATGGGAGCGGCCTTCGGCGGCTGCACCCCGATGAACACGAACGCGCCCAGCGGCGCCCGCGTCCCGTAGACGTTCTCCAGGCCGGCAGGAATCACTCCGATGTCGATCGCCGCCCCGACGGTGGGGACGACGGGTCCGCCGACGTCGAAGCGATGCACGTATCCGACCTGGGCCTGGAAGACCCCGTAGACGGCATCGGGATCGCCGGGCACGACCAGATCGTGCGCGAGCTTGCGCACGTACTCGACGCGCGCAAACGGCACGTTGCTGCCGTCCAGATCCGCCGTGCTCTCCAGCAGGAACGCGTCGGTCGAATGATCGTGCTCGATGTTCCGGCCCCAGAGCGCCGTCAGGGCGAGATTGCCGCTTGCGCGCCAGGGCGCGCTCCAGGTGGCGGAAGCGGTCGCACGGTGGAGGTTCTCCGCCGGCCGCAGCGCTTCGGGGCTGTTCAAGTACCCGTAGGAGATCTGCAGGGACGTCTCGCGCGTGGGGTTCGCCGAGAGCCGCGCCGACCAGGAGTCGAGGGGCCCGAAGTCGAAGTTCCAGCGATCCTCGTCCGGCTCGCGGCCGTGGAACACGGACGCCTCGAGCTTCACCGCCTGCGCGTAGAGCCCCGCTGTCAGCACACCGAAGGCGATGTGCGTCGAGTCCTCCCAGTGATGGCCGATGGGCGGCAGCGGATTGTTCAGCGCCGAGACGCGGTGCATGAAGGCGGTGGGCCCGAGCGCGGGCTCGCCGGAGGCAGCCACATAGAGCTCGATGCCGAAGCGCGACCCGAGCGGCCGGCGCCAGATCGCGGCGGTCTCCATGAACAGGTCGTGCGGATGCTGTCGATCGTGCAGCGGGATGCCGCCGTAGGTTTCACCGCTCTGCAGCAGCAGCGGGAACGCCTTTTCGCCGCCCATCGTCGCCGGCTCCGCCGAGAGCATGCTGCGCAGCGTGAGCTGTCCTCCGAGCAGCGGATGCGAGGCCATTCCCATCACCCAGTTGACGGAGGTGAAGCGCCGCGAACCGCGGTCGCTCCACTGGTCGTCGTAGCCGACCTCGGCGGCGTAATGCAGCATCAGCGTCCAGCCGCCGGCCATGAAATGGTGTGCGTAGATCGGCGAGGAGTCGGGAATCCAACTCGTTCCCGAGCCTTCGCGCTGGTGGGGCAGCGCCAGCCCTTCAGCCTCGGGCGCCGGCTCTGCCGGCATGGCCTCGTGGTGGTGGCCGTGCTCCTGCGCGGAGGCCGGCAGCACTGCGGCGAGCGCGGCTGCGGCGAAGGCGATCGCCAGGCGGTGGCGGTTCATGCGGTCACGGACGATCGACGCCCGGATCCCTTACAGGTCTCGAAATTCACCCGGCGCGGTTTATCCGATCCGGGGATGCTCTGCATGCGCCTGATCTGCTGCGTTGCTACGCACATCGACGCACAAATTGCGCCGCATCGCATCGCCGCATCACTCGAAGTTGCGTGCACGGCATGCGCCATGCATTATTCGCACTCGATGCGGTCTGCAGGTCTTCAGAGAATCGTCGCCGGAGTGGCGGCGGCCGCGCTGCTCGGTTCGGGCAGCGCGCAGGCTTTGCTGCACCGCTGCGGCACCGAAGTGGTGATGAAGTCGTGCTGCTGCGAGAAGGGCGAACGCTCCGCGCCGCAGCCCACGCGCGTGCAGGCGAGCGATCACGCCTGCTGCTCGGTGACGTCCGCCCCGGCCCGCAACGGCGATGCGACCCCGCAGGCGACGATGGCGCAGAGCGCGCCGGTCCTGGTGTCGGTGGCGTTCGCGGTGTTGCCTGTTGCGCCGGACCTTGCCAGCGGTTCCGGCTTCGGCCTGGCGCAGCCTCGGTCCGCCGGTTCGCCGATCTTGCGCACCACCTGCGCGCTCCTGATCTGAGCCCAATCCTCGCGGCCTGGTCCGCCGAGGCAGTGGTCCGCGCTCGCGCACCGTTCG
>JBGQLA010000136.1:0-11526 GCA_041499865.1 Deltaproteobacteria bacterium | reverse complement strand
GCCTCGTCCACCGACTTGCCCTTCACCCACTCGGTGACGAGCGAGGAGGAGGCGATGGCGGAGCCGCACCCGAAGGTCTTGAACTTGGCGTCCTCGATCTTGCCGTCGTCGCTGATCTTCACCTGGAGGCGCATCACGTCGCCGCAGGCAGGCGCGCCGACGAGGCCGGTGCCCACGTTCGGGTCGTTCTTGTCCATCGTCCCGACGTTGCGCGGGTTCTCGTAGTGCTCCAGGACCTTGTCGCCGTATGCCATGGGGTCTCCCTGTGAATGCTGTGGCTAATGAGCGGCCCACTCGATCTTCGAGAGGTCGATCCCTTCACGGGCCATTTCGTAGAGCGGGCTCATCTCGCGCAGTCGCTGCACCTGCTCGACCACGTACTTGCCCACGTAATCCACTTCGTCTTCGGTGTTGAACCTTCCGATGCCGAAGCGGATGGAAGTGTGCGCCAGCTCCTCGCTCACGCCGCAGGCGCGGAGCACGTAGGAAGGCTCCAGGCTGGCGCTCGTGCAGGCGGACCCCGAGGAGACGGCGACGTTCTTGATCGCCATCATCAGCGCCTCGCCTTCCACGTAGGAGAAGCTGACGTTCAGGTTGCCGGGCAGCCGCTCGGTCGGGTGCCCGTTCAGCTCGAGGTGATCGAGATGGCTGAAGAGGTAGTCCTGGAGGCGCTTGCGCAGCTGGTACGTGCGCCTGGTCTCCTCGGGCATCAGCTGCTGCGCAAGCTCCGCCGCCTTGCCGAACCCGACGATGCCGGGCACGTTCAGGGTCCCGCTGCGCATCCCGCGCTCGTGGCCGCCGCCGTCGATGATCGGGGCGATGCGCACCCGCGGCTTGCGGCGCACCCAGAGCGCGCCGATGCCCTTGGGGCCGTAGATCTTGTGCCCGGAGAGCGAGGCCATGTCGACCTTCATCTCCTCGACGTGGAAAGGCACCTTGCCCACGCCCTGGACCGCGTCGACGTGGAAGAGCACGCCCTTCTCGCGGGTGACCGCGCCGAGCTCGGCGATGGGCTGGACGGTGCCGATCTCGTTGTTCGCCAGCATCACCGAGACGAGGATGGTCTTGTCGGTGATCGCCTCGCGGAGCTGCTGCGCGCTGATCCGCCCGAACTTGTCGGTGGGCAGATACGTCACCTCGTAGCCCTGCCGCTCCAGGCGCTTCATGGTGTCGAGCGTCGCCTTGTGCTCGGTGCGGACGGTGATGAGGTGGTTGCCCTTTTCCTTGTAGAACTCGGCGGCGCCCTTGATCGCGAGATTGATGCTCTCGGTGGCGCCGCTGGTGTAGACGATCTCCTTCTCGCTGCCGCCAATCAGCGCCGCGATCTGCTCGCGGGCGCGGTCGACCGCCTCCTCCGCCTTCCACCCGAAGGGATGGCTGCGCGATGCCGCGTTCCCGAACTCCGTGGTGAGGTACGGCATCATCGCCTCCAGCACCCGCGGATCGAGCGGGGTGGTGGCGTTGTTGTCCATGTAGATGGGGAGCTTGATCGGCATGTGGTTCCTAATGTGGACTGGACTGGTCTATTATAACCCGGATCGCGGCGGGTCAAGGCGCCGGCGGTTAGGATTGCAGCAATGAAGAGGTGGGTTCCCCGGTTGGTGCTGGCTCTAGCGGTCGGCCTTGCGCTGCCGTTCCTCCCTTTGCTCTTGACGCAGAGCGTCGGACCCGGCGCAGACCTCTCGAGCAGGCTGGGGCTTGGCGCCGGCGTCACCGCCGCCACCTTCGCCGTGCTCTTCGTGGGTGGATTCCTCACCAGCCTGACGCCCTGCGTCTACCCCCTGATCCCGATCACCGTCAGCGTCTTCGGCGCGCGCCAGGCCGAGCATCGCGGCAGGTCCGCCGCTCTCTCTGCCATTTACGTCGGCGGAATCGCCGCGATGTACTCGGGGCTCGGACTTTTTGCCGCACTCTCCGGGAAGGCGTTCGGAACGGTGCTCTCCTCGCCTGCCGTGGTGGTGGTGCTGGCGGTGTTCCTGTTCGCGCTGGCGGCCAGCATGTTCGGCGCCTTCGAGATCGCGCTGCCGTACTCGCTGCAGCAGAGGCTCTCCGGAGTGAAGGGGACGGGCTTCGCCCACGCGTTCGGGATGGGCCTGGTCGCAGGAATCATCGCCGCGCCTTGCACCGGTCCGGTGCTCGCGGGCGTGCTGGCGTTCGTGGCGACGCAGCGGAACGCGGTGCTCGGGTTCTGGATGCTGTTCACCTACGCCGTCGGCATGGGGGTGCTCTTCTTCCTGCTCGGGGCCACCTCGCTGCGCCTGCCGCGCTCGGGCCCCTGGATGGAGACGGTGAAGAGCGTTCTCGGCGTCGCGCTGGTTGCCGCCGCGGTGACGCTGGTGCTTCCGTTCGTGCCCCGGCCCGGACCGCTGCCGCTCTCCACGCGGTCGATCGGGATCATCGCCGGCGTGCTCGCCTTCGCCGGCGTGCTGGCGGGAGCGCTCAGCCTCTCCTTCCACGGCGCCGCGCGCGAGAAGACGCTCAAGGCGGGCGCGCTGGCGCTGCTCCTCGCCGGCGTCGGGCTGCGCTTCGGCTGGGCCGGCGCTCCGCGCAACGACAAGCCGTTCCAGATCCCCTGGCTGAGCGACGAGAAGCTGGCGGTGCAGCAGTCCCGCGCCACCGGCAAGCCGCTCCTGATCGACTTCTCCGCCGAGTGGTGCGCGGCCTGCAAGGAGCTCGACGTGCACACCTGGACGGATCCGGTGGTGGCGAAGGAGGTCTCGGACCGGTTCGTGGCCCTGAAGATCGACGCCACGGACGAGACGGAAGCGATCAACCAGCTCACCTCGAAGTACAACGTGCCGGGCCTGCCGACGGTGCTGATGATGGCCTGCCGCGACGACCGCCCGCCGGAATGCGCCGTGCCCGGCGAGGGGCCGACGCGGGTGACGGGCTTCCTGGCTGCGCCGGAGATGCTGGAGCGGCTGAGGCGCGTCCAGTGAAGCTCGCGCTGTTTGCGCTGCTCGCCGCCGCCGGCTGCGGTCACGGTGAGGCTGCGCTCCGCGAGGAGCAGGCGAAGGCGCGGCACTACCGCGACGCGTACGAGACGCAGGCGCAGCAAGTGCAGCAGCTGAAGAAGCGGGTGGCGGAGCTGGAGTCGCAGGGCTGCCGCTAAGGCGCGAGCCGGAAGAGAAAGATGCCGCGCTCTTCGCGGACTGCCGGGAGCTTCGCTCCGAAGGCTTCCAGCGAGGTCCCGCAGAGGCGCGGCTGCCGCAGCGCCGCCGCCGCGTCCGGCGCGGCGGTGTCGCGCACCAGCGCCCAGCGCGCACCCGCCCGATCGAGGAACTCGCGGCGCACCGCCGGATCCGGGCTGCAGAGGCCGTCCTCGAGGTCGCGCCAGGAGAAAGGATAGCTCGCGCCCAGGTAGACGTCGAAGAGGTAGCGCCGCTCGCCGTAAGGGAGCAGGGCGGTGGTCTCGCCCAGCGGGAGGATCCAGTGCTCCCAATCGGCGATGTTGGCGTGTTCGGCCGGAATGATCACCGCGTCGCCGGCGGGGATCGCCGCTTCGATCTCGCGGAGCGCCCGCAGGTCGGCAAGACCGACGGGTCCGCGGAAACCTTGGTGCTGGATCGGCCGATGGAGGTTGAGCCGGGCTGCGAGGGGCAGGGCGATCCACGCGAGCAGCGCCGCGGCCGCCGGAGCCAGCCGGAGGCGCGGGGGCGACGAGGGGTTGGGCCCGCCGGCACGGTCGAGGATCGGCGCCGCGAGCACCACCGTCGCGGCGGAGAACAAGAGCCAGAAGAAAGCCCCCGAGACGACGCCGCCGGCGCCGCCGAGGTAACCGGCGAGGAGGATCGACTCGTGCCGGCCGTCGTTCAGGGCGGCGGCGAGGCCGCCCGCGAAGGCCAGCGCGACGGCGCCGACGAGCAGTCCGGCGAGCGATGCCGCCAGCATCCGCCCGCCGGCGACGCGCTCGCGCCTGCGGGCGGCGCGCCAGGCCGCCAGGAGCGCCGCCGCGGCGATCCAGGCGGCGAACGGCAGGGCCGCGTACTCGGCGATCAGCGGGGGGCGATAGAGGAGCGCCCCGAGGAACGCATCGCGCAACGTCCCCAGCCTGGGAGAGAGCGCGATCTGCTTCACGTCCGCGGCCGCGGCGCGAAGCGAGTCGACGGGCACCCGCAGCGCATCCGCGGCGGCGTGTCCGGCGGCCGCGAGCACGCACCGCGCGTCGTGGCAGGGCGGCCTCGCGGGCGCGTCATGCACCGGTTTCTCGCGCGGCGTCGCCACCCCGAGCGCCACTGCGCGGTCGAGGGTGACGAGCCCCGTTCGCGCCAGCAGGCTGCCAGCAGCCGGGAGGCGATTCGCGGCTTGGCTGACCACCCAGGGATCCTGCGCGAGGGTCAACAGCGCCGCGGCGGCGCAGATGGCGAAAGCGGCGCGCGGCCCCGGCGCGAGAGCGCCACGAAGCGGCGCGGGGCGCAGCGCGACCCAGAACGCCGCCAGCACCGGCAACGTGACCAGCACGAGGAGGAACGGAACGATCGGGTTCCAGGTGATGCACCAGGCGAGGACCAGGGGCAACGCGGCGATCCCCATCCACGCCGCCCGGGGCGCGCCTTGCGCCCTGGCGATGGCGACCAGCGCGACCGGAAGCAGGAGCAGCCCGCCGCTGCTGTAGCGCGGGGTGCCGAGGAGATCCGGTCCCGGGTACGTCATCGGGACGATGAGGAAGGCGTACGCATAGAAGGCGAGGCCGAGCGTCACCTCCCATCTCCATCGCGCGCCGGCGAAGCTGCGCGAGCGGGCCTCGACCATCTGCTCCGCGAAGGCGAGGGCGGGGAGAGCGTCCTGGAGGAAGGGCATCGCCTTCACGAAGGGTCCCGCGGCCGGAGCGAAGGAGGCGGACACCCAGAGCGCGGCCAGGGCGTGGAACCCGCGCGGGTAGTCGCCGACGATGGCCGTGCCCGGCTCCGCCAAAGGAACGTAGCCTCGGGCAACGATCTGCCGGGTCCAGGCGAGGTGCTCGTGCGTGTCGAGGCCCAGGGCGGAGAGGTGGCCCGAGTAGATGGAAACGACCAGCGCGACGCTTCCCAGTCCGAGCAGCGCGAGGAGATCGAGGCGCGGCGCGGTTCGCAGATCGCCTCGCCGCAGAACCACGAGCGCGACGGTAGCCGGCCCGAGGATGGCGTAGAGCGGCAGCGAGCGTTCCGACGCAGCCGCGGCGAGCCCGTTGAGCGCGAAGACCGGGGCGGAGACGGCGAGGACGGCGAATTGACCGAGGTAGATCGCGGTCCAGGGAGGGAGGGTGATTCCCAGGGCCACCCGCCCGAACAGCCGGCCCCACACCCGGAACGTGACCAGCGCCAGCCCGAGGCCGGCCGCGAAGCTCAGCTGCTGGAAGGACCGCACCGGAAGCAGGAGCGCGAGCCCGGCGAGCGCCGCGAGCGCGGCCGGCGAGGCGGAGACCAGGGTCAGGGCGGGCCCCGGCTGGACGCCTGCGCGCACGGACCGCATCTATCACGGAAAGGACCCTGGCCCCTGCCGGGCGCGCGCACCAGCGCAGCGCCCTGGGACAGTCGCCGTTGACTTTTTCGGCAACGGCCTCCTAGCCCTTTGGCCACCGGCAAGGGCTTGCTCCTAGCCCCGCTCCGGGTGCATCGAGGCCAACACCCGCCGGGTGGCGGCGAGCAGCGACTCGGGCGCGAACGGCTTCTCGACGAACGCCTCGCAGCGGAGCTCCTGCGCCGCGGCCGCCACCTCCCGGTCCGCCGAGAACAGGATCACCCGCGGCGAGAGCCCCTGGGCGCGGACCGCCGCGAGCAGCGCCCTGCCGTCCATGTCCGGCATGCGCAGGTCGAGCACCAGGGCGTCGGGCGGGTCCGCCTTGATCTTCGCCAGCGCGATCCGGCCGCCCCCCGCCCAGTCGGCGTCAAAGCCGTGTTCGGCGAGGAACTCGGCCATCATGCGCGCGATCGGCTCGTCGTCGTCGACCACCAGCACCCGGCCTTCGCTGCCGCCGGACCGGCCCTGCATCCGGGAGCGGACGGGAAGCTGCAGCACGAGCGCGTGGGGCGCGGCGCAGAGGGAGCCGCCGTGCAGCTCCGCGGCGACCCGCGCGATGGTCAGCGCCATGCCCAGGCCCTGCCGCTGCGAGGTCGGCGCTTCCCAGCGCGGATCCAGCGCGTGCTCCGGATCGAGCAGGGCGTCGCCGCTCCATTCCACGCGGACCTCGGCGAAGGGGCCGTGGCGGCGCGCATCGATCCGCACCGGGCCGAGAGGGCGGGCGCGCAGGACCATCGCGGTCAGGGCGCGCTCGATGCGCTCGCGGTCCGCCAGCAGCGGGAGCGACGGTTCCACCTGCGCGTCGACCTCGGCGTCCGCCCCCAGCCGCCGCAGCGAGCGGCGCGCGGCGTCGACCAGCTCGGCCATCTCGCACGGCTCCTGGTGGAGGACGAATCGGCCGGTCTCGATTCGCGAGACCTCCAGCGTCTCCTCCAGCAGGGCGTGGAGCCGCTCCGCCTGGTGTTCCAGCACCTGCACGTGGCGCGGGTCGCAGGGCTCCCCCTTCTCCAGGCGCCGGGCCAGCGAGTACGAGAAGCCCTTGATGCTGGTGAGGGGAGTCTTCAGCTCGTGTGCCGCCATCGAGAGGAAGCGATCCTTGCGCGACTCGCGCTCCGCCGCGGCCAGCACGGCGCCGGCGCGCGCGAGCAGCGGCTGCAGCGCGCGCAGGTCGCGCGCACCTCGATCGAACTGGATGGAGAGGGCGCCGACGAGCTGGTCGTCGACGCGCAGGGGGACCGAGGCCGCGTCCGGCGTCCACTCCACGCGGCCGCTCTGGATCCCGCGCGCCGCCAGCTCGTCGGAGCAGGGTTCGCCGTCGCCTCCGAGCGTCTGCAGGCCGGCCCCGGTGCGGAGGTAGACGGCGACTCCGGCGGCGCCGGTCAGCCGGCGGGCGATGGTGGCGATGCGCGCGGCCAGAGCGCGCGTGTTCTCGCCCGCGAGCGCCGCGTCCGCGAGCTGGGCCGCGGCTCCGGAGGCGAGGAAGGCGGCCTCCATCCGGCGCTGGAGCGAGAACAGGCCGCCCAGGAAGCGGAGGCCGCGGATCCGCAGCGCGTTGTGGAGCGAACCGCGGAGGATGCGACCGCCGTCGCGGAGCATGTTCCGGGTGGTCGCGGTGGCCGTGCCCCGGCGCGGGGCGGTCCGGCCCTCCGGCGGCCGCCGGAACCATGCGTACCAGAATGGAAGTCGCTCTGCAGGGCGAAGGTCGAGCACGCGGCGCAGGCTCCGGGAGGGGTCTCAACTTCGCACCCCTGACGTCGCAATCTGGGCACGCCCGGATGGCCGCGAAACTGGGAAAAACGGGCGAATTCCGACGTTCGGCGGTGGCACGCGGGCTGCAAAAGATGCGTGCGCGGTTCAATCCGGACCGCCTGGAGGGGGGCGTGCCAGGCGCACTCGCACTCGGAGTGTGGCTCCTCGCCGTCCCCGCGGGGGATGGGGAGCCGGGCCTTCTGGAGACGCAGGAGGCGGCGGCAAGGGCGGCAGGGGGGTCCGCGGCGCTGGACGCGGCGCGTCTCGTCCGGGCGCGGGCGGCGCACTGGGTTCCCCAGGTCAGGGGGCAGGCCACGGTGCGCGAGGACGAGAAGACGCGGCTCGGCGAGTTCCGGCTGGCGCCCCTGCGGGAGCAGGACGCGGGCGCGGGCCGCAACTGGGTGCTGACGCTGACCTGGGACCTCTCGCAGGTGGTCTTCGCGCGCGAGGAGACGCAGCTCGCGCAGACCCAGGCGCAGCTGGCGAAGATCCGCCGCGAGGCGGCGGACCGGGCCGCGCAGCTCTGGATCGAGCGGCAGCAGGCGCGCGCGCTGTTCCTCGCTTCCCGCACACGCGAATCGTGCTTCGCCATGCTGCGGGCGACGGCCGCGCTGTTCGCGCTCACCGGAGGGTTGTTTCGCGACGCCGCTGCGCGCGAGGAAGCCGCTTGCGCGGGAGGGGGAAAGTGACCTCCGTCCGGCTCGGCGCACTGCTGCCGGCGCTCCTGGCCTGCGGCGCGCGGATCTCCGCGGCGGAGCTGGCCGACGGCGGCCCCTCGCAGCCCACCGTCTCGGATCTGGACCCGCAGCCGGGAGCCGTCGAGGCCACGGCGCGGTTCACGGTGCACTTCTCCGCCGCGATGGACGAGGGACAGCTCCTCGCGGCTTCGGGTCGAAGCGAGAGCGTCGCGCTGGCCGCGGCGGCGGACGCGGAGCGCGCGGCGGCCGCCCTCGAGCACGCGCCGCTCTCGGCGCACGAGCGCACGCTGTTGATTCCGGCTGCCGCGGAGGTCGCGTCGGATCGGCGCTCGATCACCCTCACCCCGGATCAGCCGCTTTCGCCTGGCGAGTATTCGCTGCTCGTCTCCTCCCGGCTGAAGGACGAGAGCGGGCGGAAGCTCTCGGGCAACGGGAGGAGGTTCGCGTTCCAGGTCGCGGCGGCGCCGCCGGTCGCGACGCTGATCACCCCCCCTCCGGGCGGAGAAGTTCCCTGGAACCTGGGCGTCGTGCGCGCGTTCGCGGAGAGTGGACACGTCGCCTTGCGGGGGCCCAAGGGCGAGGAGCTCGCGTCCGCGGAGGCGCACGGGGCCGTCGCGCTGGCGCTCGCGGCGCCGCTCGCGCCAGGCGCGGAATACGTCCTTGCCCTCGGCGGCGCCCCGTTGCCGGGCCAGAGCTTCACCGCGGCGCCGTGTGCGCGCAGCGCCGCCCCCGCGCTGCAGGGCGGCATGGCGCAACTCTCGGCGCGCGATACGGGCGTCACCGCGCAGCTCGTCCTCGACTGGCCCGCGCAGGTGGAAGCCACCGTGGAGAACGGGCGCGGGGCCCTGGTCACCAGGCAGACGCAGATCCTCTGCGCGCCACCGGCGTGTGGACCGCAGAGCTTCGCCTGCGCGGGCTCCGTCCGCATCGAAGGGCTGCAGCCCGCGGCGGACTACACGCTGCGGATCGCTGCGCGCGACGATTTCGGGTTCGCGCTCCAGGCGCCGGCGCAGCCGTTCAGCACGCTCGCGCTCCTGCCCCGGGCGATCATCTCCGAGGTGATGGCCTCGGGCGTCGACGGCGAGTACGTGGAGATCCTCAACCTGGGGCCGGGCTCGGCGGATCTGGAGATGCTGGCGCTCGAGGGAGCCGACGGCGTCGTCCGGCCGCTGCTCGGCGGCGCGGCGCCGCTGCCGCTTGCGCTCGCCCCCGGCGAAAGGGCGCTCGCGGTGGGCGCGTCGTTCGATGCGGGGCTGTACCCGGGCATGCCTTCCGGCACCCCGATCCTGAGGGCGGCGACCCAGCGCCTGCTCGGCCGGGGGCTGTCCGACGATGCGGCGCCGGGATTCGCCTTGCTGACCCGCGCCGCGACGACGGTCACCCTGGCGGACTTTCCCGGCGGCGGCCCGCGATGCGCGGCGGGCATCAGCCTGCAGCGCGACGAGGCGGTTCCGCCGGATTCCGCCGCGACGTGGATTTGCGGGCGAACGGGCGGCACGCCCGGGCGTCCGCCCTAGAATACCGGCGCCGCGCCATGCTAGAGCGGACGGGCGCTTTCGCGGAGGGAGCACCGAGATGTCCGGTCACAACCGGTGGACGAAGATCAAGCGCAAGAAGGAAGCGATGGGCGCCAGCAAGGGCGTCCTCTTCACCAAGCTGATCCGCGAAGTGACGGTGGCCGCGCGCAACGGCGGCGGCGATCCGGACCACAACGCCCGGCTGCGATCGGCCGTGCTGCTGGCGCGCGAGGCGAACATGCCCGCGGACAACATCACCCGCGCCATCAAGAAGGGCACCGGCGAGCTCGCGGGGGTGAACTACGAGGAGCTCACCTACGAGGGCTACGGGCCGGGAGGGGTGGCCTTCGTCGTCGAGATCCTCACCGACAACAAGAACCGGACCGCCGGAGACGTCCGCGCCATCTTCACCAAGGGCGGCGGCAGCATGGCGACCTCCGGCGCGGTGGCGTTCCAGTTCGATCGCAAGGGCCTGATCCCGGTGCAGAAGGGCGCCAGCGAGGAGCAGGTGATGGATCTGGCGCTGGAGGCGGGCGCCGAGGACGTGGTTCCCGACGGAGACGGCGGATTCGAGCTTCGCACCGACACCGGCTCGCTGATGCAGGTCCACAAGGCCCTCGAGGGCAAGCTGCCGGTCGGGGCGCCGAAGATGGCCTTCCTGCCCAAGACCACCGTGCAGGTCTCCGGCGAGACGGCGGAGAAGGTGCTTCGCCTGGTCGAGAACCTCGAGGAGAACGACGACGTGCAGCACGTCTACGCGAACTTCGAGATTTCCGACGAGGAGTTGGCCGCGATAGAGTCGCGGGCCTAGTGCGCGTCCTGGGAATCGATCCAGGTTCTAGATACTGCGGGTTCGGCGTCGTCGAGGACGCGGGCGGCACCCGCATGCGGCACCTGGCGCACGGCGTCCTCGCGGTCGAAGACGCAGGCGCCATGGGGGACCGGCTCCGTGCCATCCACGAAGGCCTCTGCCTGCAGATCGCGCTGCACCGGCCGGAGATCGTCGCCGTCGAGGACGTGTTTCATGCCCGCAACGCCCGCTCCGCGCTGGTGCTGGGGCAGGCCCGGGGAGTGGCGCTGCTCGCGGCGGCGCAAGCCGGACTGCCGGTCCGCAGCTTCGCCCCGAGCGTGATCAAGCAAGCCGTCACCGGCACCGGCCGCGCGGAGAAGGAGCAGGTCGGCCGGATGGTCGCGGTGGTCCTCGGGATCGCCGTGCACGAGCGCCTGGACGCGAGCGACGCTCTCGCCGCGGCGATCTGCGGGCTGCTGCGCGCACGCGATCCGGAAGCCTCCGCGCCGCGGCGGCGCGGCGACTGGCGCGCGGCGCTCGCCCGGAGATTCGCGAAGTGATCGCCCGCCTCTCCGGGACCGTGCTGGAAAAGAGCGGCGACTCGGCGGTCCTCGACGTCCAGGGCGTCGGCTACCGGGTCCACCTCTCGCTCCAGTCGATGGGCAAGCTCCCGCCGGAAGGCGCCCGCGCGCAGCTCCGCTGCTACACCCACGTCCGCGAAGACGCCCTGCAGCTCTTCGGCTTCCTCACCGCCGAGGAAGAAGAGCTGTTCCACCTCCTGATCTCCGTCTCCGGCGTAGGCCCGAAGCTCGGCCTCAACGTCCTCTCCGGCATGCCGGCCACGGAGCTCGCCACCGCCATCCTCCACGGCGAGATCGCCCGCCTCACCCGCATCCCCGGCGTGGGCAAGAAGACCGCCGAGCGCCTCGTGCTGGAGCTGAAGGATCGCATCCGCACCAGCGGCCTGGCCGCGGTCCGCCCCTCGCAACCTCCTCCGGCAGGCACCGGCGACGCCGCGCTGCTCTCCGCCTTGGTAAACCTCGGCTACCGCCCCGCCACAGCCGAACGCACCGCCGAATCCGTCCGCCGCACCCTCGGCCCCACGGCACCCCTCGAAGACCAGCTCCGCGAGGCCCTCCGCCTCATCGCCGGGTCCCCGTGAGACGCGCTCCATGACGCGTCGCGTCCCGCCCCGGGACGAGTTGAAGAACGAGACTCCGACGACTTCTGTATCGTTCTCCAAGACGCCGGCGGGGTGCATGGCGAGGCGCCG
>JBGQLA010000135.1:0-11553 GCA_041499865.1 Deltaproteobacteria bacterium | reverse complement strand
CTCCAGCTGCGGGATGCAGAGCGCGAAGCTGCGGCTCACCGCGTCCAGATGGCGTTGGTAGAACTCCTGCGGTCGCATGGATCACCTCTCTCCGTCCGCTGCCAAGGTGGGCGCGCGCAGGGCGGTGCGGTAGCGGCCGAGCGCGAGCAGGGGGAAACAGTTGCGGTAGAGGTGGTAGCGGATCATGAACCCCGCGGCGAGCTCGCGGCCTTCCTTGATCCGCGCGCCGCGCTCCTCGCCGATGCCGTAGCCCGGAAAGCCGCAACCGGTGAACGACTCCTCGTCCCACGACCCGTCGGATTGCTGTCGCTCGGTCAGGTAGAGCGCGCCGCGCCGCGCGGCGCCGGAGCCGGCGCGCCCCGCCGCGACCAGCCCGAGCAGCGCCCACGCGGTCTGCGAGGGCGCGCTCTCGCCGCGGCCGCGCGCCTCCACGTCGACGTACGAGGCGCAGGTCTCGCCCCAACCCCCGTCCGGGTTCTGCCGCTCGATCAGCCAGCGCACCGCCCGCCGCACCGCGAGGCTGTCCATCGGCTCGCCCGCGGCGAGCAGGGCGGGCAGCACCGCGCCGAGGCCGTAGATGTGGTTGACGCCCCAGCGTCCGAACCAGGAGCCTTCCTTCTCCTGCTGGTCATAGAGGTACCGCAGGCCCCTCGCGGCCGGCGCATGATCGCGGCCGTACCCGAGCGCGCCGAGCATCTCCACCACGTGCCCGGTCACGTCGGCGCTGGGCGGATCGATCATCTCGCCGAAATCCGCGAAGGGGAGCCGGGCGGGAAGGCGGGAGGTGTTGTCCTTGTCGAACGCCGCCCAGCCGCCGTTGCGGCTCTGCATCGCGAGCACCCAGCGCACCGCGCGCTCGCGGGTCTGCGCATCCAGCGCGCCCGCCTTGTGCAGGGCGAGCAGGACCACCGCCGTGTCGTCCACGTCGGGATAGAGATCGTTTTCGAACTCGAACGCCCAACCGCTCGGCTCGACCCCCCGGACCTGCACCGACCAGTCGCCGGGGACCCGGATCTCCTCGCGCAGAAGCCAGGCGGAGGCGCTCTGCACGCCGGCCTCGCCGGGGTCCACGCCAGACTCGAGCAGCGCGAGGAGCGCGAGGCCGGTGTCCCAGACCGGCGACAGGCACGCCTGCACGCGCATCCGCCCGTCGGCCCGCCGGACCATCCACCGGCCGTGCATTCCCTCGAGGCCCTTCTTCAGCGCCGGGCTCGACAGCGAATGGCCGACGGTGTGCAGGGCCATCAGCGAGTAGACCCAGGGAGGCTGGATGCCGCCCCAGCTTCCGTCGGCCTCCTGGTGCGAGAGGATCCACTGCTCGGCGGCCTTGCGGGCGCGCGCGCGCAGCGGGTGGTACGGCAGGCGCTCGTAGCGGCGCACCGCCGCGTCGAGAGCGAAGAAGAGGCGATCGAGCATGTCGCGCGGCGCCCTCGGCGCGGGATCTTCGACCCGCAGCTCGTCGAGGCGGGCCGCGTCGGGGATGGGCCGCACCGGCCGATCGTTCATCAGGAGCAAGAGCGGAACGATGGTGCCGCGCGCCCACGAGGAGAACCGGTAGATGCTCAGCGGAGCGGCGGGCGGCAGCAGCATCAGCTCCGGCGGCATCGCCGGCAGGTCGTCCCAGCTCCACTGCCCGAAGAGCGCGAGCCAGATGCGGGTGAAGGTCCGGGCTCTCGCGATGCCCCCGCGCTCCCGGATGAACGCGCGCGCGCGGGACATGTGCGGCGCGCTCGCCGGATCGCCGGCCAGCTTGAGCGCGAAGTAGCACTCGATGCTGGTGGAGAGATCGCCGGGCGCGCCGTGGTACATGGCCCAGCTGCCGTCTTCGCGCTGGTAGCCGCGGATGTCCTCCGCCACGGCGCGCCAGCGCTCCTCGTCGCGGGCGCCGAGGAAGTGCGTCAGCATCAGGTACTCGGCGTCCATGGTGGCGTTCGATTCCAGCTCCGCCCACCAGTACCCGTCGGAGGATTGCTCCCGCGCGAACCAGCCCTGGGACCGCTCGATGACGAGTTCCAGGACCGCCTGGTGCGCCCGGTTCTCGTTGCCGATCACGACGCGCCTCGCTGTCCGCTGCGGCTTCGCTCCTCGAACCAGCGGACCGCCTTCGCCAGCGCCTCGCGGATGGGCGTCTGGCGCAACCCGAGCTCGCGGACGGCGCGGAGGCAGCTCGCGAACATGATCTCGCGGGCCGTGCGCACTCCTTCCAGCGGGATGCGGGGAGCGCGCCCGAGGAGGCGCCCGGTGACGAACGCGTCGGCGTGCGCCAACCCGAGCGCGACGGCGTGCGGCATCCGGAACCGCGGTGGCTTCCTGCCGGAGATCGTCGCCAGCTCGTCGAGGAACTCCCGCATGGTGAGATTCGCGTGCCCGAGGATGTAGCGCTCGCCGCGCTCGCCGCGGTCGAACGCGAGCAGCTCGCCCTCCGCCACGTCTTCGACGTCGATCACGTTCATGCCCGTGTCGACGTAGGCGGGCATGCGGCCGTCGAGGAAATCGCGGATCACTCCGCCGGTCGGGGTGGGCTTCACGTCGCGGGCGCCGACGGGGAAGGTGGGGTTCACGATCACCGCGTCGAGGCCGGCCTGCGCCTCCTGCCGGACCAGCGCCTCCGCTTCCCGCTTGCTCTTCTTGTACGGCCCGGGAGCGGGGCCGACCGGCATCGAACGCTCGTCGGGGAGGACGCCGCCGTGCATGGCGCCCACGGTGGCGATGCTGCTGGTGTAGACCAGCCGGCTCCCCTCGGCGCGGACGGCATCGATCACATTGCGCGTCCCGCCCACGTTGACGGCGAGCACCTCGCTCGCCGGCGCCGAGAACGAGTACAGCGCGCCGGCATGGAAGACGGCGTCGCACCCCCGGATGGCGGCGCGGACCGCCTGGGCATCGCGCAGGTCGCCGCGGACGATCTCGACCTCCCGCGGCTCCGGCAGATTCGGCGCCGTGCCGGGCCGCAGCAGGACCTTCACCTCCGCTCCGCGCCGCAGCAGCGCCTGCGCCACCGCGCCGCCGATGAACCCGCTCGCGCCCGTGACCAGCGCTCTCACGGATGCGCCTCCACCGCTCCAAGGACGGGAGCGAGCCGCCGGAGCGCGCCCTCCAGCGCGCCGCCGGCCTTGCGCGCCCAGACGCCGAGTCGGACGAGCTCCATCGCGGCGCCGGGGCCGGAGAGCGCGTACCTCAGCGCGGGCCAGAGATAGCTCGAGTGCTCCTCGCGGGTGAAGGGAGGAAGCGAAGACGCAAGCGGATCGACGATGGCCCGCAGCGCCAGCCAGGGAACACCGAGCTCGGCGGCCGCGTGGGCGACCGGATAGCTCTCCATGTCGAGGGCCAGCGCGCCGGGGCGGGCGAGCGCGCGCTTCGCTTCCGCGGTGGTGGCGACGGAGGTGGTGCAGAGCAGCTCCCCTTGGCGCACTCCGGGGAGCGCCGCTGCCGCCGCCCGCAGCAGCGGCAGAGGCGGCACGATCCGGTCGCCGTTCTCGTCGCGCACGCTGGTGCCGAGCACGAGGTCGCCCGGCGCGGCCGCATCGTCCAGGGCGCCGGAAAACCCGCAGCTCACCACCAGCCGCGGGCGCTCCTCGATCACTGCGCGCCGCGCTCCGCCCCTGAGACCGATGGCGAGCGCCACCGCGTCCGCGCCGCCCATCCGTCCCCGCAGCCGGTTGCCCCGCCGCGAGGCCCCGAGCGCGTGGCCCACGCTGCGCAGCTCGATCTCCAGGCCGACGACCAGCAGCACCGGCCCGGCGTCCTGCCAGTCCCCCCAGGCGGGCGTGTCGCGGGGCTCGAGCGTGCCCTTGCGCCGTTCCCAGATCTCCTGCGACTTGCGCGCCGCGTCCTCGCCGGTGAAGGCGATGTCCGCCACCTCCGCCAGCTCGACGCGGACCCTGTGGGTGGCGGTCTCGTCGAACAGCTCGATGTGCGCAGCCCCGCGGTCGTACACGAATCCCACCAGCTCCGAGCCATCGGTGCGCCGGACCGTCACGTACCCGCGATAGTCGAACGCCCGTTCGACCAGCTCGGCGACGCGCGCATCGCTCATAGGCGCCCTGTCACCATCGCCGCCACCGTCGCGCCCATCGCCCGCGGAGAGTCGAACGCGGCGCGCACCGCGCTGGGCTCGAATCCGCAGTGGACCATGCAGTCCTGGCAGCGCGGATTGCCGCTCTTGCGCCCGTACCGCGACCAGTCGGTCTCTTCCATCAGCTCGCGGAACGTCTTCGCGTACCCGTCCTGCAGCAGGTAGCAGGGGCGCTGCCAGCCGAAGAGGTTGTACGTCGGGTTCCCCCAGGGCGTGCACTCGAAGTCCCGCTTGCCCATCAGGAACTGGAGGAAGAGCGGCGACTGGTTGAAGCGCCAGCCCTTCCCGGGCTCCTCGAGCATCCGCGAGAACAGCCGGTGGGAGCGCTCCCGCCGGAGGAAGTGCTCCTGGTCGGGCGCCTTCTCGTACGAATATCCGGGGGAGATCATCATCCCCTCGACGCCGAGCTCCATCATCTGATCGAAGAACGCGCGCATCCGCTGCGGATCGCTGCCCTCGAAGAGCGTGGTGTTGGTGGTGACCCGGAATCCCCGCTTCAGGGCCGCGCGGATGGCGCTCACGGCCACGTCGTAGACGCCGTCGCGGGAGACGGCGAGATCGTGCTCCGTCCGCGGACCGTCCATGTGGACGCTGAAGCTCAGGTACTTGCTGGGCTGGAAGGCGTCGAGCTTGCGCTCCAGCAGCAGCGCGTTGGTGCAGAGATAGACGAACCGCTTGCGGGCCACCAGCTCGCGGGCGATGTCCGCGATCTGCGGGTGCATCAGCGGCTCGCCTCCCGCGATGCTGACCACCGGCGCTCCGCACTCGTCGGAGGCGCGCACGCAGTCCTCGACGGAGAGGTTCTTCTTCAGCAGGGAGAGCGGGTACTGGATCTTCCCGCACCCGGTGCAGGAGAGATTGCAGCGGAAGAGCGGCTCGAGCATGAGCACCAGCGGGTAGCGCTCGCGGCGCGCAAGCCGCTGCTTGAGGACGTATCGGGTGACTGCAACCATCTGCGCTACCGGGATGGACATCTGGCACACACCTCGTTGCTCGCAGCCGGCGCACGCGCCGGTCCTCATTGCCGCGTTTCTAACCAGATGATGCCCGAATTGTCCAAAAGGACCGTTCGGCATGCGGGGAACTACTTCTTGCCGCCCCCGAAGACGCGCAGCACCGCGGCCATGACCGTGTTGTCAGGCTGGCCCTTGGCCAGCTTCTCCAGCTCGCCGGCGTCCAGCCAGGTGCCGTTGCAGGAGAAGCAGCGATCGACCGCCACCCCGCGGACGTCGATCTCCTTCAGCTCCATCCCGCACTTCGGACAGCGCATGTGGTGGAGCTGGCGGAGCTTGTCGCGCTCCGTTTCCGCCAGCGACTTCTTCTGCTCGGCCGCCAGCTTGCGCATGTGCTCCGCGTTCTCGCGCGCGAAGTACTCCTCCTCGGTGTCGCTGGCCTTGGCCATCAGGGTCTCCCGTGAGCGTCAGATGGCGCGCTTCACCATCGCGTCCAGCTTCGCCTTCGGCACTGCTCCCACGATCTGGTCGGCGACCTGCCCGTCCTTGAAGAGCAGCAGGGTGGGGATGCTCATCACCCCGTACTTCTGCGGGACGTTCTGGTGCGCGTCGATGTCGAGCTTGCCCACCTTCAGCTTCCCCTTGTGCTCGAGGGCGAGCTGGTCGACCAAAGGCGCGATGGCGCGGCAGGGTCCGCACCATGCCGCCCAGAAGTCCACCAGCACCGGCTCCTTCGAACCGAGCACCTCGCTCTGGAAGTTGTCGTCGGTGAAGGTCAGTACGTCCGCGCTCGCCATCTCGTCTCCTCTCGAAGGGTGTGGGGAATCTGCCGCCCGCCCGCCCGTCCGTCAATCAGATTGCGCCGCGACCCTGCTCGCAGGTATCGTCGGTCAAGCCCGCGACGCGATAGGATGATCGGTGCGCGGCGAGGATACGCAGCGCCCCCATGGCAGACTACCTTTTCGTACCCCAGAGCGTGCTCGACAAGTGGTCCGAGCAGGGGCGCATCCAGGTGGACGGCAACGTGCTCACGATCCTGGGGGAGCAGAAGAGTTTCGCGCTCACCAGCGCCGTGCGCTTCATCAAGATGGAGGCGGGCGACGACAACGCCGGCCTGCTGGCGAAGGTGAAGACCACCGACGCGCTCAAGCAGATGGGCGCCGAGCACTACATGGAGTCCGTGCTCCTCGGCGAGAGCGCCTACCAGGTGCAGCAGGGATTTCTCGCCGACGCGAACGCCCTGCGGCGCGCCGCCGCCGCCTCGCAGCCGCAGCCACCCGCCGCCGGCGCCGCTCCGCCGGCGAAGGGCACCCCGGACGCAAATCCTGCATCCGGATCGCAGCCTACGCAGGACGAGAAGAAGGGGGCCGAGCAGGATATGCTGGCGCAGTTCTTGCTCGATCACCTCTAGAAGACCCCCGATGGCCCCGATCCTCGTTCATATCGCGTTGATCGCCTACGCGGCGGGAGCTGCGGCATTCCTCACCTGGCTGGTGCGTCCGCGACCGGTGCTGGTCCGCATCGGGCGGCTGCTCCTGCTGGTCGGCGTGATCGTGCATTTCGCCGCATTCGCCGCCTCGCTGGGCGTGGCGGGCGCGGGTCTGGGCGTGTCGGCCTGGAAGGGCGGCCAGCTCTTCAGCCTCCTCGCGGCGGTCACGGTCGCCGGGTACCTCCTCCTCGACTTCAAGTACGAGCTGCCGGTCGCCGGCGCCTTCGTCGCCCCGTTCACCGTCGCCGTGATGGTTCCCGCGCACCTGGTGGAATCGGGCTCCCGGGCCATCGCGCCGGAGATCATCCACAGCCTCACGCTCTTCGTCCACGTCGGGGCCGCCGCCCTGGGCACCGGGGTGTTGGCGCTGGCGTTCGGGCTCTCCATCCTCTATCTGGCCAGCGAGAAGCAGGTGAAGAGCAAGCGGCCCGGACGCCTCTTCGCGCGGCTCCCGTCGCTGGACCTGCTCGATCGCGCCAGCTATCGCCTCGCGGTGTGGGGCTTCGTCTTCCTTTCCCTGGCGATCGCCACCGGTTCGCTGGTCTCGCACGAGGCGACGGGGTCCACCTTCCCGATCGCGCCGAAGCAGGGATTCGCGGTGCTCGCCTGGGCCCTGTTCGCCGCGCTGATCCAGGCCCGCCTCGTCGCCGGCTGGCGCGGGCGAAGGGTCGCGGTGTTGGTGGTCGCGGGTTTCGTCCTGCTCATCGGCACCTACGTCGGACTGCTCACGGCGGCACCGGTGCTGCAAGGGACGGTCGCATGACGTTCCTCTGCGTCGGCCTCTCGCACAAGCAGGCGCCCATCGCGGTGCGCGAGCAGCTCGCGGTGCGCGGCGAGGACGTCGGGGAGCGCGTGCGCCAGATCAAGGCGCTGCCGGGAGTGAGCGAGGCGCTGCTGGTCTCCACCTGCAACCGCCTGGAGATCTTCGCCGTCGCCGAATCCCGCGCCGCGGGAGAGGACGTGCTCGAGTTCCTGGGATCGGTGGCCGCGCCGCACGCCATCTGCCGCTTCGACGAGGAAGCCCTCCGGCACCTCTTCCGGGTGGCCGCGAGCCTGGATTCGATGGTGGTGGGAGAGGCGCAGATCCTCGGGCAGGTGAAAGAGGCCGCCTCGATCGCGCAGCAGGCCGGCGCGCTGGGGCCGGAGCTGTCGAAAGCGCTGGCGCGGGCCACCACCGCAGCGAAGCGCGTGCGCACCGAGACGGAGATCGCGCGCGGCGCGGTGTCGGTGTCCAGCGTCGCCGTGCAGCTCGCGCACAAGCTCCTCGGCAGCCTCGAAGGCCGCTCGGTGCTGCTGCTCGGCGCCGGCGAGATGGCCCAGCTGGCAGCGCGGGAGCTGCACTCGGCGGGGGCGCGCGAGCTCCTGGTCGCGAACCGCAACCCGCAGCACGCGGAAGAGCTGGCCCGGGAGGTGGACGGCGTGCCGGTGTCGCTGGCCGAGCTTCCCAGCCTGCTGGAGCGCGCCGACGTGGCCATCTGCTCCACCGGCGCCACGCAGCACGTGGTCACCCGCGAGATGGTCGCGCGCTCGCTGAAGGCGCGGCGTTACCGGGCCATCTTCTTCGTCGACCTGACGCTGCCCCGCAACGTGGAGCCGAGCGCCAACGAGCTGGAGAACGTCTACGTCTACGATCTCGACGACCTCGAGCGGATGGCCGCGCAGAACCGCGATCTCCGCGCGGCGCACGTGGGCAAGGCCGAGGACATCGTCGAGAACGAGCTGAAGAGCTTCCTCACCTCCGTCCGCGAGCGCCGGTCGGTCCCGGTGCTGGCGCGGCTGCGCGCGCACGCCGAGGCGCTGGCCCGCGCCGAGGCGGAGAGGACGCTGGCCTCGCTCCAAGGCCTCGACGAGAAGCAGCAGAAGACCGTCCGCGCGATGGCCTCCGCCATCGTCAACAAGCTCTTGCACGGCCCCACCTCCCGGCTGCGCGCGGAAGCCGGCCAGGGGCCGCTGGGCGATGCGGCTGCAGCGCTGTTCGGCCTGGATGCCGAGCAGTCGCAGCAGCCGCAGGCGCAGGAACCGGCCGCGGTCGGGGCGCGGGTGGAGACCAAGGCCGAAGGCTCCGTGCTGCCGCTGGTGAGGAACGGGTAGGCGGCGCCGCCGAAAAGCGTCTTCGCGCCTGTGCTTGAACGCGATCATCGCCTGGGGTTCGGATAGAATGCGATCCAGAATGCTGAGGATCGGGACGCGCAAGAGCGCGCTGGCGCTCTGGCAGGCCGAGCGCGTGCAGGGCTGGCTGCGCGAACGCGGACACGCCTGCGAGCTGGTGTCCATGTCCACCGAGGGCGATCGCATCCTCGACCGTCCGCTGGCGGAGGTCGGCGGGAAGGGGCTGTTCGTCAAGGAGCTGGAGCAGGCGCTGGCGGCGAAGCGCGCCGACCTGGCCGTGCACAGCGCCAAGGACGTTCCCTTCGCGCTGCCCGAGGAGTTCGTGCTCTCCGCCTTTCCCGCGCGCGAGGATCCGCGCGACGCGCTGATCGCCCCCTTCGCGAAGACGTTCGCGAAGCTTCCCCGCGGTGCGCGGGTGGGCACCAGCTCCCTGCGCCGCGCGGTGCAGCTTCTCGCCGAGCGCCCCGATCTGGTGATCGTCCCCGTGCGGGGCAACGTGCAGACCCGGCTGGCCCGCGCCACCGGCGCGACGGTCCTGCGGGGCGGAGTGGAAATGCGGCCCGCGGAAGGCGACCCGCGGGGTCCGCTGGACGCGGTGGTGCTCGCGCTCGCGGGGCTGCGCCGGCTCGGGCTGGAGGGCCAGGTGACCGAGGTGCTCTCCATCGAGCTCTCGCTGCCTGCCGCCGGTCAGGGGGCGCTGGCGATCGAGACCCTGCGCGGCTCGCCGGGATTCGCCGCCACCTCCCCGCTCGACGATGCGGCCACCGCCGACTGCGTGCGCGCCGAGCGCGGGGTGCTGGCGCGCCTTGCCGGCGGCTGCACCGTCCCGGTCGCGGCGCATGCGGTCCTCGAGGGCGGCGCGCTCTGGCTGCGCGCCGCGCTGGGCGGCCCCGACGGGCGCGGCGGGGTCAGCCTGGTGCGCGCCGAGATGCGCGGGCCGCGGTCGGAGCCCGAATCGCTCGGCCGCCGCGTCGGGCAGGCGCTGCTCGATCAGGGCGGAGCGCCGCTGCTCGAGGCGGCGCGGTCGCAGGCCCAAGGGCTGCCCGCGCCGAAGCGCGCGTGACGCTGGCCGGCGTGCGCGTCCTGGTCACGCGCGCGGCGGAGGATGCTCCCGAGCTGGAACATCTGCTGCGCGAGCGGGGCGCGTTGCCCGTCCGGATGCCTTGCATCGCCTTCGAGGACGGGCCCGATGCGAGCCGGATCGCGGCAATCGTCCGCTCCGGGCAGGCGGATCTCGCGGTGGTGGCCTCTCCGCACGCGGCGCGCCGGCTCCTCGCGCTCTGCGGCCCGGTGCCGATGCCGCTCGCGGCCGTCGGCGCCGCCACCGCGCGCGAGCTTCCCGGCAGCGTGATCGTTCCCAGCCGGGGCGTGGGCGCGGACGCCCTGGTCGCCGAGCTGCGCGAGCGGGTTCGCGGGAAGCGGGTGCTGATCGCGCGCGCAGAGGGAGGCAACCCCGCGCTGGTCGATGGCTTGCGCGCCGCCGGGGCCGACGTCGAAGCCCTGACCCTGTACCGCACGGTGCCTGCGCGGACGGCGGATCCCCTGGCGCTGGCCGCTCTGCGCGAAGGGCGCGTCGACGCGATCGCGTTCGCCAGCGGAAGCGCCGCCCGCGCCTTTGCCGCGCTGGCCGGGGCGCGGAGCGCGGACGGGGTCGCCATCGCCTGCATGGGTCAGCGGTGCGCGGAGGAAGCGCGCGAGGCGGGAATCCGGGTGGATGCGGTCGCCAATGGTGGCCTCGCCGAACTCTGCGAGGCGGTCGCACTCGCGGTGGCATCGCTCAAAGGGTAGGCTCCCCGCGTGGGCGAGCTCCGCGAAATCCTCATCGTCGACGACGACGAAGACACCCGCCTGGTGCTCCAGGATCTGCTGGAGCTGAACGGGTACGCGGTGCGCACCTCGCCGGATGCGCGCCGCGCCCTGGAGGCTGCCCGGGCGGCGCCGCCCGCCCTGATGCTGATCGACTACTTCATGCCCGACGCGGACGGCGCCTGGGTGGTGCAGGAGCTCCGCGCCGCCGGGCTGGGCCGGATCCCGGTGGTGCTCACCACCGGGTCCAACGAAGGACGCGAGCAGGCGGAGCGGCTCGGCGTGCCCTCGATGGAGAAGCCGTTCGACGTCAACCGCCTGCTCGATCTGGTCCAATCGCTGGTGCCCGGCGCATGAAAAGGCCGGCAGGCCTGGAAGCGATCATCGCCTACAAGCTCACCAAGTCGGTCGCCCAGGCGCTCCTGGGGATCGCGGGCCTCTGGCTGTTCGCCAGAGGCGCCGAGGCCGGGGTGGCGACGCTGGCGGAGTTCCTCCTCGAGCACTTCACCGGCGCCTGGGCGCTGCGCGCGGCCACGCTGCTGGTGCGCGCGGCGACCGTCGGCCGCCTGAAGATCCTGACCATCGCGCTGATCGCGGACGCGGCGCTCTCCGGCGTGGAAGGCCTGGCGCTGCGCGCGGGACGCTGGTGGGCGCCCTGGCTGGTGGTGACCGCCACCGCCCTGCTCCTTCCCTGGGAGCTGTGGGAGCTGTTCCGGCACCCGGCGTGGGGGAGGATGGCGCTGCTCGCCATCAGCCTCGCGGTGGTCGGGTATCTGCTGTCCACCATGATCCGCGAGCACCGGGCGGCCGCGCCGCGAGCGTGAGCCTCAGGCGGCGGGTTCCGTTTGCCGCAGCGAATCGATGCTCCAGATGCCGCTGCCCCGCGCGCTGAGGAAGAGGAAGACGAAGCAATAGAGCGCCGCCAGCTCGCCGCCGTTCACCAGAGGGAGCAGCGCCTTCGTGCCGTGCCCCATCCAGTACGCAGCCGCCATCATCCCCGCCGCGACGAAAGCCGCCCAGCGCGTGAAGAGGCCGACCAGGATGAGCGCGCCTCCGATCAGCTCGATCGGGCTGCCGATCCAGGTGATGAAGCCCGGGATCTGGATTCCGGGTGGAAGGGG
>JBGQLA010000134.1:0-11623 GCA_041499865.1 Deltaproteobacteria bacterium | reverse complement strand
TGGGGGCTGGCGCCGCGTGGCGCGCGCCTGCTCGCCTTCGGCCGCGACGCCGTGGGCCTGGTCGCGCCGGTGCGCGACCGGAAAGCGGCGCGCAAGCAGCTGGCGGCCTGGGTGGCCGAGCGGGAGCGGCGCGTGGCCCGGATCAGCGGCGGGCGGCTCTTCACCGCATCGGGGCGCGGCGCGCAGGCGCTGCTCGCCGGAATGCTACGCCCGGCGCCCTTGCCGGCGGAGTTGCGTGAGCGGGCGCGCGGCCAGGTGTGGCTCTGGGCGCGGCTGGACGAGCCGCTGCGCGCGGCCGTGCTCGCCATCGACGCCAGCGGCATCGGTCTCGTGGCGCGCGGGCTGCTGACGGCCCGAGGGCCGCTCCTCGCCGGCCCGGCGCCAGCGGGCTGCGCGAGCGGCGTCGCCTGCCTGCGGGCCGGCGTCGCGGAAGCGGGCCGGAGCGCCATCGCGCTCACCCTCTCCCGCCTCGGCGCTGCGCCGCAGCCGGAGCTGACCGGCGCGGCGCGCGTGGAGGAGCGCGTCGACGGGATCGACGTCCGCGCTCTCTCCGACCGGGCCTCGCTCGCGCGCGCGCTGCGCATCACGCCGGTGTTCGGGTCCACCGCCTCCGCCGGTCCGGCGCTCGAGGGGCGAATCGATCTCGCGGAGGTCGATGCCGCGCTCGCGTCACTTACGCCGCTCGACGCCATCCGCGGCGGATTCGCGGCGGGCGCCTATGCGGTGCACGCGGTCTATGGCGTGCTGCTGCGCAACGCGGGGCCCCTCACGCTCGCCGGGTCCCCGGCGCGCGGGAACGCAGCCGAGATCGAGCTGCGCCTCCCGCTCCGGTGATCGCGCGGGATCACTTCCCCTGGTAGACGCCGACGGCGCCGTTCTGGAACGCGACCAGCACCTTGCGCGGCGTGCCCGGAGTGATCTGGATGTCGAACACCGGGCTCTTCTCCAAAGCTCCGAGCACGTTCGCATAGTGCTCGACCGCGCCTCCCTTGTGGATGCGCGAGATGCCGCCCTCGTAGTTGTAGCCCACCCACAGGCTGCCGTCGGTGTCGATGGCGATCGCGCCCACGGTGTCCCCGAAGAGCTTCTTGCTCGAGACCGTGAGATCCTCGATGAAGCTTCCGTCGCGGCTGAGGTGCCGGATGCCGTGGGCGAACGAGGCGATGTAGACGCTTCCGTCCGCGGGATCCGTCGCGATGCCCGAGACCACGTCCAGGCCCGCCCTCCATTGCGCTGGCGTCGGGTAGGTGGGGTTGCCGGCGGAGTCGTATTCCTCGACGCCGTCCGGCCAGACGTCGACGCGGTTCTGGTATGCCGCCTTCGCCACCGCATTCCCGGGCGCGTTGATGTTGCCGCCCACGTACGTCTCCGTCTTCGGCTGCGCGCTCCAGAAATCGCCGCCGGTCTCGCCGAAACGGAACCGTGTCGTCCTCGCCATTCCACCGAACCAGACGTCGTGGAACCCGCCTTGCGAGAAGGGGTCGACGGCGATGCCCCAGTAATCCCCGGTCACCAGGTTTCCCATCGAGTCGTTGAACGCCGGGTGCACGTGCTCGAGTACGCCGGCACATCCGAGCTGGCCGTTGCACGTCGGGTTGCCCGCGAAATCCGCCTTGCCGAGCGCGAAGCCGTGGTTGCCGCCGAACCAGACGTAGTTCGTGTCGTGCTGGTAGACGACGCGGTAGATGCTGCAGAGCTTTTCCCGACCGACAGGCTCATCGCCGACGACACCAGGGCCGCTGAAGATGTCGTAGTGGACGACCGAGAGGCCGTCGGCCGTCAGCGTGACCTTGTCGGCATCGCCGCTCTTGTAGACGGACGGATCGCCCCACTGGGCCGGCACCGTCCACTGATCGCCGTGCCACGCATCTTCGCAATTCGGCTTGCCGCGGTAGCCGACGAAGACCGTTCCTCCCTTGCCGCCGGAGACGGAGATCACCGGCGTGGCCGCGAGGCTCGGAGCCGGATCGGCATCGCTGCCATCCGGGCGGTTCAAGACCTTCGCGGTCTCGCCGTTCAGGTAACCGTACGGGTGCAGCCCGTCGGCGATCCCGTACTGCTTGAAGGGACCCTGCCCGCCGCGCTGGACGAAGAGGCCGGCAGTGCCTCCGGCGACGAAGAGGTTTCCACTCTCGTCGGCGGAAACGCCCATCACGTTCTTGAGCGGCAGTCCTTCGGCGGTCGCCTGGAACTTCCAGTCTGGCCCGAGGTCGGGCGGCGTGATCGCGGCGCCCGCGTCCGCACCGGCGTCCGGCGGACCCGCGTCGGGCGGACCGGCATCCGGTGGGCCCGCGTCGGGAGCGCCGGAGTCCGGAGTTCCCGAATCGGCAGGACCACCGGACCCGCTGCCCGCGTCCGGAATGTTTCCGCCGCCGTCCTCGCGAGCGCCGCCGCAGGCGACGCCGATGGCGGCTGCGCAGATCACGACCAACCCGCCGACCGACCGCCAGCTCGAGCGCATGCCTGTGCTCCCCCCGCGCTCGCTCCGGAGCATCAGGCGTGCCAGCGAGCGCGTGGCGCATGGGCTCCACTGGGCGACGTCGCGGGAACCACTTGGGAAATCGCCTTCTCATCCCTGGGTATCTGCGTACCGTCACGGGCCGACGGGACATCCGGGTCCGCGCGCGTCCAGACGCGGACATGCGGCGCTGCTATTCACACCGGCGATGGATGCCGAGGCTTGCTACCGCGCTATCGAGGGCCGTGACGCCCGCTTCGCCGGGCGCTTCTTCATCGGTGTGCGCACCACGCACATCTACTGCCGCCCCGGCTGCCCGGCGCGCGTCCCGCGCCGGGAGAACG
Source organism: Deltaproteobacteria bacterium (assembly GCA_041499865.1). GTDB lineage: Bacteria > Myxococcota > Myxococcia > Myxococcales > 40CM-4-68-19 > 40CM-4-68-19. The sequence goes on along the minus strand of JBGQLA010000134.1, from coordinate 8,821 downwards.
TGGTCATCTTCCCTTCCGCCGCCGCCGCGCAGCAGGCGGGATTCCGCGCCTGCCTTCGCTGCCGGCCCGACGCGGCGCCTGGCTCTCCGGCGCAGGCGGGAACGGGCGCGACGCTCTCGCGAGCGCTGCGCCTGCTCGAGGAGTCGAACGACGCGGCAGGGCTCGCGGATCGGCTGGGCGTCACCGACCGGCATCTCCGGCGGCTCTTCGCCCGCTCCCTCGGCGCGACGCCCGCCGAAGTGCTGCGCACGCGGCGGCTGCACCTCGCGCGCCAGCTCCTGGAGACCTCGTCGCTGCGCGTCATCGACGTGGCGCACGCCGCGGGTTTCCGCAGCCTGCGGCGCTTCAACGACGCGGTCCGGCGTGGATTCGGCCGGACCCCGTCGCAGCTCCGCACCGAGGATGCCGATGCCGGGGCGGCGCTCTCGCTGCGGTTGCCGTTCCATCCGCCGCTCGATTTCGAGGCGGTCTGCGCTTTCCTCGCCACCCGCGCCCTGCCGGGGCTCGAAGAAGTGCGCGACGGCACCTGGCGGCGCAAGCTCCAGGAAGGGTGGCTGGAGGTCCGGCGCGACGGGCCGCGCCACCTCGAGGCGCGCATGCCTGCCGCCCTGGCGCCGCAGGCCCTGCAGATCGCGGCGCGCGTCCAGCGCGTGTTCGATCTGCGCGCCGATCCGCGGCCCATCGTCGAGCATCTCTGGCGCGACCCGGCGCTGAAGCGCTTCGTCAGGCCTGGCGTGCGCATTCCCGGCGCCTGGGATCCGTTCGAGATGGCGGTGCGCGCGATCCTCGGCCAGCAAATCTCGGTCGGGCGCGCGCGTGCGATGGCCATCGCGATGGTCGAGCGCTTCGGCGCCTTCCCCTCCCCTGCGCAGCTTGCGCAGGAGGAGTTGCGCGGCATGCCGGCGGCCCGGGCGAACGCGATCGTCGGGCTGGCCCGCAGCGTGGTGGACGGCAAGGTCCGGCTGGACGGATCGCAGGATCTCGAGGTCGCTTCCGGCGCGCTCTGCGCGCTCCCCGGGATCGGTGACTGGACGGCGCAAGTGATCGGGTTGCGCGCGTTGGGCGAACCGGACGCCTTCCCCGCCGCCGACCTCGGCTTGTGCCAGGCGCTGGGGCTTTCGCCGCGCGCCCTGCGCGAGCGCGCGGAGGCGTGGCGGCCCTGGCGCGCGTACGCGGCTTCCGCCATCTGGCTCTCCTGAAGGAGCAACGCATGCTGCAGATCGATACCGTCGACACTCCCATCGGCCCCCTCCACCTGGCGCTGCGCGACGGCGCGCTGTGCGCGCTGCGCTTCGAGAAGCCCTTCGAGGGCGTCCCGGAGCGCACGCCGATCAGCGCCTTGGTCGCGGCGTACTTCGCGGGCGATCTGCGCGCGCTCGACGGGGTCGCCGTGGACCCGGCCGGCACGCCCTTCCAGCGGCGCGTCTGGGCGGCCTTGCGCGACATCCCGCCGGGCGAGACGCGGACGTACGGCGAGCTGGCCAGGCTGCTCGGCACGCACCCGCGCGCCGTCGGTTCCGCGAACGCCGCGAACCCGGTCTGCGTCGCCGTTCCTTGCCACCGGGTGATCGCCGCCGGGGGCAAGCTTTGCGGGTACGCCTGGGGTGAGGAGCGGAAGCGCTGGCTCCTCGCGCACGAGCAGGCGCATGCCCTCTCCTGAATACCGGAGCGCGAGGGCACTTTCCGGCGCGGGCCGCTCAGAGTAGGTTGCGCGCTCCATGGGCGAACAGACGAAGACCGTATCCCCGGAGCCGTCCGGCGGACTGTCCTCGGCGCAACGGCAGGAGCGGCTCGCAGGGCTCGCCGCGCGCGAGAAGCTGGCCGCGCTCGACGCGCAGGCGGAGCTGGGCGGCGGTCCGGAGCGGATCGAGAAGCAGCACCAGGAAGGCAAGCTCACGGCTCGCGAGCGCATCGAGCTCTTGCTCGATCCGGGCAGCTTCATCGAGCTGGACAAGTTCAAGACGCACCGCGCGGACGACTTCGGGATGTCGCAGAAGAAGATCCTCGGCGACGGCGTGGTCACCGGGTACGGCGCGGTCGAGGGCCGGCAGGTCTTTCTCTTCGCGCAGGACTTCACCGTCTTCGGCGGCTCGCTGAGCGGCGCGTACGCGGAGAAGATCTGCAAGGTGATGGACCTGGCGGTGAGCACCGGGTGCCCGGTGGTGGGGCTCAACGACTCCGGCGGCGCGCGCATCCAGGAAGGCGTGGTGTCGCTGGCGGGCTACGCGGAGATCTTCTACCGCAACGTCTCTTCCAGCGGAGTGGTGCCGCAGATCAGCGCCATCCTCGGGCCCTGCGCCGGCGGCGCGGTCTACTCGCCGGCGATGACCGACTTCATCGTGATGGCGAAGAGCTCCTCGTACATGTTCATCACCGGTCCCGACGTGATCAAGACGGTGACGCACGAGGAGGTGACGAAGGAGGACCTGGGCGGCGCGCAGACGCACAACGCGCGCAGCGGCGTGGCGCATTTCGCCGCCGAGGACGAGGCGGGCGCCATCCGCGTCCTCCGCGAGCTGCTCTCGTTCCTGCCCTCCAACAACCTGGAGGATCCGCCGGTGGTGGCGACCAGCGATCCGCTGGACCGCCGCGACGAGGCCCTGAAGACGCTGGTCCCGGAGAACCCGAACAAGCCGTACGACATGAAGGAAGTGATCCGCGCCGTCGTCGACGATCGGCACTTCCTCGAGGTGCACGAGCACTTCGCCCGGAACATCGTCTGCGGCTTTGCCCGCCTCGGCGGCCGCAGCATCGGGGTGGTGGCGAACCAGCCGGCGATCCTCGCCGGCGTGCTGGACATCGACGCCTCGCGGAAGGCCGCGCGCTTCGTGCGCACCTGCGACGCGTTCAACATCCCGCTGGTCACGTTCGTCGACGTGCCGGGCTTCTTGCCGGGCACCGCGCAGGAGTGGGGCGGGATCATCACCCATGGCGCCAAGCTGCTCTACGCCTTCTCCGAGGCGACGGTGCCCAAGCTGACGGTGATCACCCGCAAGGCGTACGGCGGCGCCTATGACGTGATGGCGTCCAAGCACATCCGCGCGGACGTGAACCTGGCCTGGCCCACCGCCGAGATCGCGGTGATGGGTCCCGACGGCGCGGTGAGCATCGTCTTCCGCAACGAGCTGGCGAAGGCGCAGGATGCGGACCTGGCCAAGAAGGACCTGGTGGCGAAATACCGCAACACCTTCGCGAACCCGTACAAGGCGGCGGAGCTGGGATACGTGGACGAAGTGATTCTGCCCGAGCAGACGCGGCCGCAGCTCTGCCGCGCGCTGGAGATGCTGCGCAACAAGCGGCAGGAAGTCCCCCAGCGCAAGCACGGGAACATCCCGCTCTGAAGCGCGAGCTGACGCTGCTCGACGCCGTGGGGATCGGCGTCAACGGGATCGTCGGCAGCGGCATCTACCTCCTGGTCGGGCCGCTGGCGCAGGCCGGCGGAGGCAGCAGCGTGTTCGGCGTGGTCGCCTGCGGCGCGCTCTGCGTGCTGATCGCGCTCTGCTTCGCGGAGCTCTCGTCCATGTACGACCGCAGCGGCGGCCCGTACGTCTACGCCTGCGACGCGTTCGGCGCCCATGTCGGATTCGCCGTCGGGTGGCTGGGCATGGCCACGGGCGTGCTCGGCCTCGCCGCGGTCAGCATGGGATTCGCGGCCGCGCTGGCGCGATTCGTTCCTGCCCTCTCCACCGCTCGCGCGCCGGTGGCGGTGGCGCTGATCGCCGTGCTCGGCTTCATCAACTGGCTGGGCGTCAAGGCAGGCGGACGCACCTCCACGGCGCTCTCGGTGGTGAAGATCGCGCCACTTCTGCTGGTGGCCCTCGCCGCGCTGCGCTTCGCGCCGCAGGCCCCGCTCGCGCTCGACGCCGGCGACGCGGCGAAGGCGGCGTTCCTCTCCATCTTCATGATGTCGGGATTCGAGTACGCGGCGGTGCCGGCGGGCGAGGTGCGCGATCCGCGGCGGACCGTGCCGCTGGCGGTGGTCGGCAGCATCTCCGGCGCCGCCCTCCTCTACGCGCTCTTGCAGCTGGGCGCTCTCGGCGCGCTGGCGGATGTGGGCTCGCGCGAGCAGCCCTTGCCGGACGTCGCCGCGCGCGCCTTGGGAAACTGGGGCGCGCCCCTGCTCGGCGTCACCGCGCTGCTCTCCATGCTCGGCTTCTGCGCCGGGGTGGCGCTGGTGGCGCCGCGCTACTTCACGGCGCTGGCGGAGGACGGGCACCTGCCTCGCGGGCTGACGCGGCTCTCGAAGAGGGGAACGCCGGCGGCGGCGATCGGCGCGTCGACGGCGTTCGCGGCGGCGCTGGCGATCGTCCTCGGTTACGCCTCGCTCGTCGACGTCAGCAACGTGGTGATCCTCTCCGGATATGCGCTCACCTGCCTCGCCACCCTGGTGCTGCGCGTGCGCCGGCCGAACGCTGAGCGCCGGTACCGGCCCACGGTGCTGGTTCCGGCGCTCGCGTTCTGCGCCGCGGTCGCGCTGCTGATCTCCGCCCGGCCGCGTGCCGACCAGTGGAAGTTCGCGGCGGCGCTCGTCGCGCTCGGCTTCGCCTGCCGGCTCGCGACGGTACTGGCGCGGCGCTCCCGGGCGCCACACAGTTGAGCGCATGGACGAGCCGGACAAGGAGAGCCTGCCGCAGCCGCCCCGGAAGGTCGTGGAGGAAGCCGAGGAGCGCAGCGCCCCCCAGCCGAGTCGCTGGTGGCGGCCTTGAACCACGGCGCCGCCGGGCGCGAGCAGATGCAGGAAAGCTGACGGTCGGCCGGATCGCCCTAAGATTCCGCCGGTGCGCTGGAACGTTGCCGAACGGGTGAACCGGATCCGCTGGATCTTCCTGCCGCTCGGGCTCTGCGCCCTGGCGGCGGTCGGCGCGCACGCGGCGGCGGACGTGGTGGGCGATCGCGTGCTCTGGTTCGTGGACCGCGTCGACGCGCTGTTCGACGCGCTCTGGTCGAGCTGGTCCTTCACCGCGCCGCTCGTGGATCTGGTGGGGCTCACGCAGCGCACCTGGTTCGCGCGCGCGGTGGCGCTCGCCTGGGAGCTGGCGGCGGACGCGCTGATCGCCGTGCCGCTGCTCGGGTACGACGAGCGCGACGCTGCCCGGGAATGGCAGCTCGGCCGCGATCTGCTGCGCCGCATCCGCTCGCCGCTCGAGCTGGTGCGGCCTGCCGCGGCGCTGCTCGTTTCCCTCGCCGGCGCGTTCTCCATCGCCCGGATGGTGCAGGGGTCGCTGCAGCTCGCCCTGCATCTCTCCTGGCTCGCCCAGCTCGCCCGCGCCGCCACGCTCGTCTCGCTGGCCGCGGTTCTCGTCCCTCGCGCGGTGTTCCGTTCCCTGGAGCACGCGCGCACGGCGCGCTACCGGGTGCCGGCGGCCATCGTCCTCGTCCCCCTGCTGGTGGCGGCGGTGCTCTCCTGGCGATGAAGACCCGCCTGCCGCTGCTCGAGCTGTTCCTCTCGGCGCTGTGCCTCTGGGCCGGCTGGTACCACACCCCTGCGGGCGCGCTGGTCCGCACCGCCGGCGCCTGGCTGTTCAGGACGCGGACCACGGCGCGGCCGCTGCTCGCCTACTTCGGGGCCGGCACGCTGGTTCCGCCCCGCCTCCCTCCGTTCCTCGCCGGCCCGGTGCCGCCGGCGCAGGCGCTCGCGTATGGCGCGGCGGCCGTGCTCGATGGTTCTCCGGCGGAGCTGGCGCCCAGGATCCGGACGCTGTCGGGACGGCTCGGCTCCGACGACGCGGCGCTCATCGCTCTCTTCTGCGGAGAAGACGCCGCGCGATACGCGGTGGACGAAGCCCGCTCCGCCGCGCTCGACGACCTGGCGCGCGCGCTCCCCCCTCGCGCGGAGCCCTGCATCGCCAGGACCGCGCAGGCGGCGATGCTCGGCGAAGCGTACGCGCTGGGCTGGCCGCTGCCGGAGACGGTGCGGATCACCTCCGCGTTCGGCGTCCGGGAGCACCCGATCCTCGGCGGGTGGCGGCTGCACGCGGGAGTGGATCTGGGAACGTCCGTCGGGACCCCGGTGCGGGCGGTCGCCGGCGGAGTGGTGAGGCGGGCGAGCAGCGACGGGGTCAACGGCCGGATCCTGGTGCTCGACCACGGGCGCGGCGTCGTCACCACCTACTGCCACAACGACGCGCTGCTGGTCCGGAACGGACAGCGCGTCGACAAGGGCCAGATCATCGCCCGCACGGGCAACAGCGGCCGGACCACCGGACCGCATCTGCATTATCAAATCGATCTCGCCGGAGAGCCGGTGGACCCGCTTCGGTTCCGCGCCCAGCACCCCAGGACGGCGGCCGGAGCCACGGACTGACGCGCGGCGTCTGCGCGCAGGTTCCGCTGACCAGCCGGCAGGCCGCGCTGTTCGAGAAGAGCCGGAACCTGCCGTAGGCAGGGCGGGTCCGCGGCAGTTCTGCTAGGGTGCGCCGCCGTGACGATCCGGAAGATCCTGATCGCGAACCGCGGCGAGATCGCCGTTCGCGTGGCGCGCACCTGCAGGGAGATGGGCATCCGCACCGTCGCCATCTACAGCGACGCGGACCGCGGCGCGCTGCACGTGCGCTCCTGCGACGAGGCGATCCGGGTCGGCCCCGCCGCTTCCCGCGAGAGCTACCTGTCGATCGAGAACGTGATCGGGGCGTGCAAGACGGCGGGCGCGTCGGCCGTCCACCCCGGGTACGGCTTCCTCTCCGAGAACGCCAACTTCGCCCGCGCCTGTGCGGCCGCGGGGATCACCTTCATCGGCCCGCCGCCGCAGGCGATGGAGGACATGGGCGAGAAGACGCGCGCCCGGCGCAAGGTGATCGAGGCCGGCGTTCCGGTGGTGCCCGGCATGAAGGAGCCGATCCCCGAGGGCGGCGAGGCGGCTGCGAAAGAGTACGCGCTCTCCATCGGCTACCCGATCATGCTCAAGGCGGCGGCCGGGGGCGGCGGCAAGGGAATGCGCCAGATCGCCGACCCGAAGGAGTTCGACTCCGCGCTGGCCACCGCCAAGCGCGAGGCGATGGCGGCGTTCGGCGACGGACGGGTGTACATCGAGAAGACCATCACCCGCCCGCGGCACGTCGAGATCCAGGTCTTCGCCGACACGCAGGGCAACTGCATCTGGCTCGGCGAGCGCGAGTGCAGCGTGCAGCGGCGGCACCAGAAAGTGATCGAGGAGACGCCCAGCCCGGTGGTCACGCCGGAGCTGCGCGCGGAGATGGGCCGCGTCGCGGTGAACGCGGCGAAGGCGGTGAGCTACGTGGGCGCGGGCACCTGCGAGTTCCTCGTCGACGGGAACACCCGCAGCTTCTACTTCCTGGAGATGAACACGCGCTTGCAGGTCGAGCACCCCGTCACCGAGTGGTGCACTGGCCTCGACCTGGTGCGCTGGCAGATCGAGATCGCGGACGGCGCGCGCCTGCCCTGGACGCAGGACGACGTGCCGCGGAACCTCCGCGGCCATGCCATCGAGGCGCGGCTCTATGCCGAGGATCCGGCGAAGAACTACCTCCCCAGCCCGGGCACGATCGCCGACCTGCGCCTGGCGCAAGGGCCGGGGGTGCGCAACGACATCGGCGTGGAGAGCGGAAGCGAAGTGCCGCGCTACTACGATCCGATGATCGGCAAGCTCGCGGTCTGGGCGCGCACCCGCGAGCAGGCCATCGCGCGGCTGAAGCGGGCCCTGGCGGAGACGACGATCAAGGGCATCACCACCAACCTCGCGTATCTCAAGCGCGTCCTCGACCTCGAGGAGTTCCGCAAGGGCGACTACGACACGGGACTGCTCCCGCACGCGCAGGAGCGCCTGCTGCGGCGCGAGCAGACCGGCGACGAGGAGATCGCGCTCGCCGCGGCCGCCATCTGGCAGTTCGGGCAGGACCAGCGCGCCGCCCTGCGGCCCGCCGCGCCGGGAGCGCCGTCCGAATCTGCCTGGGCGCGCGCCGGGCGCCTTTCGGCGCTGCGGAGATCGCGATGAGGTACACCACCATCGTCGAGGGCGAGGAGCAGGTGGTGGAGATCACTCCCCGCGAGAACGGCTATCTGGTCTCTCTCGGCGGCAAGGTGCTGGAGATCGACGCCGTCCAGCTGCAGGGATTCGCGGTCAGCCTGATCGTCGGCGCGCGCAGCTACCGCTGCGACATCGAGCCGGGAAAGGACGGGAAGGTGAACGTCCTCGTCGGCGAGACGGTCCATCCGCTGGAGATCCTCGACGAGCGCAAGCTGCGGCTGCGCCGCGCCGCGGGGAAGTTCACGCTGGAAGGCCCGCAGCGCATCGACGCGCCCATGCCGGGGAAGATCACGCGCGTGCTGGTGAAGGTCGGCGACGAGGTGCAGGAAGGCCAGGGGCTGGTGGTGGTCGAGGCGATGAAGATGGAGAACGAGCTGAAGAGCCCCAAGGCGGGGAAGGTCACCGAGCTGCACGCGGTGGAAGGCTCGGCGGTGGAATCCGGCGCGAAGCTGGCCGTCATCAGCTGACGCTCCGGGTGTGCTTCAGGCGACGAGCGCGGCGCTGACGGCGTTCAAAGGAGCATCTTCAGATACTCATATCCACCTCCGTGGATGTCCTCCATGGAGAAGCCGTCCTCCTCGCTGCCGGGCGCCATGTAGACCGCATCGGCCACGACGTTTGCAAAATTCAGCAGCGGGACCGTGGCGATCAGCCGGCCGAACGTCAGGCGTGTCCAATACTCCGATTCGGGAACGTCGCAGCGCTCAGCCAGGGTGCGGTCGCTGTTCGTGCCCGCCTCGACGAGGAAGATCAGCGTCACGATGATGTACCGCTTCTCCGCGGAGATCCGGCTGATCTCGTCCGGCCCCTCGCCCAGCTCTTCCTTCTCCGTCGCCA
>JBGQLA010000133.1:0-11691 GCA_041499865.1 Deltaproteobacteria bacterium | reverse complement strand
CCTACACCGCGTATCACGACGGCCAGAACCGCCACGGCGACGTGCTCGGCGTCTTCCGCAAGCCCGGGGACTTCGCGCGGATGATCGGCGTGCTCAGCGAGCACTGGCCGACGCAGGCGGCTTGATCAGCCTTCGCCGCCCGACTCGTCCTCGGCCCACACCTTGCGGTGCGGGTCGGGAGGAAGGTTGAGCACCGGCGAGGGGAACAGGTCGACGATGAAGTCGACGATGTCCTTGATCGAGACCACCCCCACCGGCCGCCCCGCGTCATCCGTGAGGGGTACGTGCCGGTACCCGCCGATGTGCATCAGCTTGAGCGCCCAGGCGATGCGGTCTTCCGGGTGCAGCGTCTCCGGATCGGCCGTCATGTAATCGGCGACGCGCTCCGCTTTCCAGTCCAGGGTGCGGAGGGCGACCTTCGCCAGCAGGTCGCGCTCGGTGAAGATGCCCACCAGCTTTCCCGCCTGGTCGGTCACCAGGACGCAGCCGATGTGCTCGCGCTGCAGGGTCTGCACCGTGTCGTAGAGGGTGGCGTCGCTGCGGACGGTGATCGCCGGCCCGAGGCCCAGCGCGCGGATGTCCTCGCCGACGATGGCGCGCTCGATCGGCGCGCGGTGCGGAATACCTTCGGGCCGGGGTTCCATGGGCCTCCTTCCCGGGAGGGCACAGTCTGGCAGGGATGGCCCGCGCGGTGAAGAGCACGGCCGATTCCCGCGGCCACGGGCAACTCCGATCAGGACTTTCGCCCCTTCTTCCGCCGCGGCGAGTCGAGGCGGCAAGCGCCGGGCGCCCGCTCTGCCCGCGGGGCGACAGCCTCAGCGCTTGCGCGCGCCTTTGGACTCGACGAACTCCGCCAGCACCTCGTACGGCTGGCAACCGACCACACCGCGGTTGCCGATCACGAACGTGGGGATTCCGGTGACCCCGAGATCCTCGGCGTCTGCCCGCTTTCGATCGATCCGGGAGAGGAATCGCGCATCGTCCGAGGCGGCGATGGCGGCGTCGGGATCGAGCCCCGCCTCCGCGGCCAGGCCCCGCAGGTCCGCCTCGCTCTCCAGATCGAGCCCCCGCCTCCAGTGCGCGTCCATGGCGATCTGGCGCCACGGCTCGAGCTTTCCCTGGTCGCGCGCGAACTCCGCGATGGCGAGCGCCCGTCGGGTGTTCGGCGAGCGCTGGCGCATCTTCATGTCCGTGATTCCGAAACCCTTGGCGAACTCGAGCAGCCGGGCGTGCATCGCGGCCACCCGCTCCTTCCCGCCGAACTTCGTGGCCAGATCCATTCCGCCTGGCGGCGTCTTCGGATGCAGCTCGTAGCCGTGCCAGTCGAGCGCGAGGTCGTAATCTCTCTGCAGCCTGACCAGGCTGCTCCGCTCCGCGATGAAGCAGAACGGTCAGACGAAGTCGGTGAAGAGCGTCAGCGTCGTCGGCATGGGGGGAGTTCTTAGCCATTGCCGCCGGCGCGCGCCAGTCCGGCCGCCGCGAAGGTCGCAAGCCGCCGGTCGGCGCGCTGGTAGACCTGATCCGTCAGCCAGGTGAGCGCGAACGTGCAGGCGATCAGGAGGGCGACCAGGCCGGCGTACTCGGGCCAGGAGCACCTCTCTCCCCAGCGCGACTCGAAGGAGAAGCCGAAGACCCGCTTGAACAGCAGCGCCTGGTGGAAGAAATAGCCGGCCAGCGAGGACATCCCGAACACCTCGACGAACCGCACGGGGGCGGAGCTCCGCCATGCGCCCTGCACGCCCTGCTCGATGCCGAGGAGCAACAGCGCGAGCAGGCACACCTGGGTCCAGCGGCGGGCGGAGTTGGCGGGATTCGTCACCCAGAATTGGTGCGGAGGGTACGCGGCGGCGAACCAGGGAGTCGCGGCCCAGATGAGGATCCCCGCGCCCGCCAGTCCGGCGAGCCAGAGCGCGGCGCCGCGCGCACCTTTCTCCGCCGCCGCGGAGCCGATCGCCGCGCCGAGGTAGACGTACCCGCTCCAAGGCAGCAGCGGGAAGACGGCGTCCGCGCGCTGGTTCAGGAAGCGGTCCCAGGGCGGGCCGAGCGATTCCGCGAGCGGCGCGATCCCGAAAGCGAACGCGGCGAGCAGCAGCGCCGTCCAGCGCAGCGCAGCGGGGCGCGGAGCGAGAGCAAAGAGGACGGGAAGCGCGATCAGGAGCGAGACGCCGATGCAGGGAAGGATGTCCATCCGGAAGATCCAGCGCGGCTCGCGGAAGATGGGGAACCACATCCAGTTCATCAGGACGCTGACCAGCAGCACCTCGAACAGCCGGCGCAGCGTCCTGCGCATCCGGCGGCGGCGCGCCTCCCTCGCGTCCGCTCCGGCGGCGGCGCGCACCTGGGTCAACGCCATGGAGAATCCCGCGGCGAGGATGAAGGCGGGCGCCACCAGGCCGTCGACCCACTGCAGCGCGGCGAAGGCGCTCCCCTCGCGCAGCGCGGGCTGCAGGAGCCCCAGCGCGTGCGTCTGGATCATGAACAGCACCGCCAGGCCGCGCAGCCAGTCGATCGCGCGGATCCGGCCCGGTTTGGGGGGCACGGCCGGGGAGCGTACCATCGCGGCGCCCCGGCGCCTGCGAAGCGGGGGATCCGACCCCGGTCTGACCGCCCCCTCGATCCTCCCACCCCGCGGTGCTATGCGAGCGGGAGATCCGAGGAGGTTCCCCATGCGATGGATGATGCTCGTCGCGTTCGCGCTGATCGCGTCCCCGTCTTCCGCGGAAACGGTGGTGTTCCGGGGCGCGCTCCTGATCGACGGGACCGGCAAGGCGCCGCGGCAGAACGCCGTGCTCGTCGTCGACGGCGAGAGCATCGCCTCGGTGGGAGTCGCGGGCAAGGTGAAGATCCCCGAGGGGGCGCGCGTCGTCGAGGTGAAAGGGCGCACCATCATCCCCGGCCTGATCAATGCGCACGGCCATGCGGGGCTGGTGACCGGCGGACAGAACCGCGCCGACGCGTACACGAGGGAAAACGTGCAGGCGCAGCTCGTCCGGTACGAGCAGTACGGCGTCACCTCGGTCCTCACCCTCGGGCTCAACCGCGATCTGGTGTTCGACCTGCGCGACGAGCAGCGGGCGGGCGCGCATCCCGGCGCCTCGCTCTTCACTGCCGGGCGCGGGATCGGCGTTCCAGACGCCGCCCCTCCGGTGCCGGTCGCCCCCGACCAGGTGTACCGGCCGAAGACGGTGGAGGAGGCGGTGGCGGACGTGCGCGAGACCGCCGCTCACCGTCCGGACTACCTCAAGCTCTGGGTCGACGACATCTACGGCAAGTTCCCCAAGATGGACCCTTCGGTGTTCAAGGCCGCGATCGATGAAGCGCACCGCAACAAGATCCGCGTCGCCTCGCACGTCTTCTACCTGGCGGACGCGAAGGCGCTGATCGCCTCTGGCGTGGACGCGCTGGCGCACAGCGTCCGCGACCAGCCGGTGGACGCCGCGCTCATCCAGCAGATGAAGAAGCGCGGGACCTTCTACGTGGCGACCTTGAGCGTCGACGAATCCTCCTTCGCCTTCGCCGACGACCCTTCGCTTCTCGACGACCCGTTCCTGGCAGGCGCCCTCAGCCCCGAGGTGATCGCGAAATTCCGCACTCCGGAGTACCGCGAGAAGGTCAAGGCCGACCCGAACCTGCCACGCATCCGGCAAGCGCTGGCGAACGGCATGCGGAACGTGAAGACGCTGCAGGACGCGGGCGTGCACGTGGCCTTCGGCACCGATTCCGGCGCGAACCCGGTGCGCATCCCCGGCTGGGCGGAACACCGGGAGCTGGAGCTCCTGGTGCGCGCCGGGCTCACGCCGATGGCCGCGCTGGTGGCGGCGACGCGCGGCAGCGCCGGCATGCTCGGGGTGTCGGACCGCGGGACGCTGGAGAAGGGAAAGCGGGCGGACTTCCTCATCCTCGCCGGAAACCCGCTCGACGACATCCGCAACACGAGGAAGCTCGTGGCCATCTGGCATGACGGGCGCGAGGTGCGGCCCGGCGTGGAGATGGCCAGCGCGCGCTAACCGAACGTGATCCCCTGCGCGAGCGGGAGATCGCGGCCCCAGTTGATCGCCGAGGTCTGCCGGCGCATGTACGCCTTCCAGGCGTCGGACCCGGATTCGCGACCACCGCCCGTCTCCTTCTCGCCGCCGAAGGCGCCGCCGATCTCCGCCCCGCTGGTGCCCGCGTTCACGTTGGCGATCCCGCAGTCCGAACCCGCGGCGGAGAGGAACCGCTCGGCGGAGCGGAGGCTGTCGGTGAAGATCGCGCTGGAGAGACCCTGCGGGACGGCGTTGTGCGCGCGCAGCGCCTCCGCGAGATCCTCCACCTCGAAGACGTAGAGGATGGGCGCGAACGTCTCCTCCCAGGCGATGGGGAACGCCTCGTGCCGCGGAGCGACGACCAGCGCCGGCTCGACGAAGTTTCCGGGGCGATCGAGCACGCGGCCGCCGCACACCAGTTTCCCGCCCTGCTCGCGGGCGGCGGCGAGCGCGGACCGGTAACGATCGACGGCGTGGGGCGTGATCAGCGGACCCATCAGCACGCCGTCTTCGAGCGGATCGCCGATGCGCACGCTGCGATACGCGGCGGCGAGGCGCTCGACCAGCCCGGCGGCGATCCCGCGCTGCACGAACAGGCGCCGGGTGGTGGTGCACCGCTGGCCCGCGGTGCCCACCGCGCCGAAGGTGATGGCGCGGACGGCCAGATCGGGATCGGCATCGTCGAGGACGATCACGCCGTTGTTCCCGCCCAGCTCCAGGAGGGTGCGCCCCAGGCGCGCCGCGACCCGCGCGGCCACCGCCTTCCCGGTGGCGATCGAGCCGGTGAAGGAGACCAGCGGCATCCGCGGATCCTCGCAGAGCCAGCGGCCAGCGTCCGCGCCGGAAGGAAGGAGCGTGAACACGCCGCGCGCGCCGTGTTCAGCCTCGACGCGGTCGCAGAGCGCCTGCACGGCAGCGCTGCACAGGGGCGTCAGCGGCGAGGGCTTCCACAGGCAGACGTCGCCGCAGACGGCGGCCAGCGCGGCGTTCCAGGACCAGACGGCGACGGGGAAGTTGAACGCGGTGACGATCCCGACCGCGCCCAGCGGATGCCACTGCTCCATCAGCCGGTGCTGCGGCCGTTCCGAGGCGATGGTGAGCCCATGGAGCTGGCGCGACAGCCCGATGGCGAAGTCGCAGATGTCGATCATCTCCTGGACCTCGCCCAGGCCCTCGGCGCGGATCTTTCCCGATTCGAGCGAAACCAGCTCCCCGAGGGACTGCTTGTGCTGCCGGAGCAGCTCACCCAGGGCGCGCACCACCTCGCCGCGCCTGGGCGCGGGCCGCAGCCGCCATTCCTCGAATCGTTCCAGGGCGCCCGCGATCCGCGCGTCGTACTCAATCCGCGTGACGGCGCGAATCCTTCCCAGCACCTGCCCCGTCGCCGGATCGATCGACTCCAGCGCCTCTCCGGGGCCGTCCACCGAGGGAGGGACGCCGAGCTGGTCGAGGATGGCCTTGGCGCGTTCCCGGGACATCGGGCCGGCATCTTACTGCATGCCGGCCCGCCCCTCCGTCGTCAGCGGTTGCTGAAGAGACCGAGGTCGTTCAACTGCGCCGTCGCTCCCGATCACGGGCGGAGAACCACCTGCTTCGGCCTCCGTCGTGATCGTCGTCGTCGTGGGCGGCGGCGGCGAAGGAGAGAACGGCGATTGCGCAGAGAATGCCGTGGCGAGCGAATCTCTTGCTCATGAGGAAACTCCGGGTGAGGGGTGGCGAGCGGGCCCTGCGTCGAACGCGGCTAGCACCTGGCGGACTGGCGGATCAAGGCAGGGGACGTCGACGCAGCGCGGCTTGATCCGCGGGATCGCCGGGAGCTAGCGGCGTATGCGTTCGGCGATTCCTCGCGCCGATGTCACAACAGGAGATTCGCCATGAGCACGGTTCCTGCCGCCGCTGCCGACTGGAAATCGCTCGCACGCCTCTGCCTCGCCTGCGCGGCCGCGGTGCTGTTCACCGCCGTCGCGGCGAACGCACACGATGAGGAGCGCCGGGGCGTGAAGCGCGTCGCTTGCGGCGACCTCACCTCGCTCACCTTCGAAGGGAACACGAGCGTCACCTCGGCCACCACGGTGACTTCCGGCACCCTGGTCACGCCCGCCGGCCAGACGCTGGCGAACCTGCCCGCGTTCTGCAGGGTGCAGGTGGTGAGCAAGCCGAGCAGCGACTCGAGCATCTTCGCCGAGGTGTGGCTGCCGGTGTCGACGTGGAACGGCAAGTTCCTCTCCTCCGGCGAAGGCGGCTACGCGGGAGCGCCCAACTACACCCGGCTGGGTCTCGACGGCGGCCTCGACGAGCTGGTGCGGCGCGGGTACGCGACGGCCTCGACGGACACCGGACACGTGGCCTCCGACACCTGGTGGGCGGTCGGGCACCCGCAGAAGGCCATCGACTACCTCTACCGCTCGAAGCACCTGGTCACGGTCGCCGCCAAAGGCCTGATCCGCGCGTACTACGGGCGTCCCCAGACGCACTCGTACTTCAACTCCTGCTCGAACGGCGGCCGGCAGGCGCTGATCGAGATCCAGCGCTTCCCCGACGACTACGACGGCTACGTGGTGGGAGCGCCCTGGAACTTCCAGTCGCACTCCAACGCCGGCTTCGTCTGGAACGCGCAGGCCCTGAGCGCCCCGGGCGCCGCGATCCCGGCGGCGAAGCTGCCGGCGATCAACGCGGCGGTCCTCTCGGCGTGCGACGGCAACGACGGGCTGGGGGACGGCGTGATCGCGAACCCCACGCGCTGCGCGTTCGACCCCGGCGTCCTGCTCTGCACCGGCGCGGAGACCAACTCCTGCTTGACGGCGCCGCAGCTCGCGGCGCTGCGGAAGATCTACGCGGGCCCGCGCAACCCGCGCACCGGGGCGAAGATCTTCCCCGGCTTCATGCGCGGCGGCGAGGACGGCTGGGCCGGCCTGGTGGCGAACACCAGCGCCTCGGGGCTGGGGAACGGCTACTTCGCCAACCTCACGTTCGAGAACCCCGCGTGGGACTACCGCACCTTCGACTTCGATCAGGACATGGCGTACGCCGACCTCAAGGTGGGGATCCTCGGCAACGCCATCGACACGGACCTGTCGGACGCCCGCAGGCGCGGGATCAAGATCATCCAGTACCATGGCTGGAACGACCAGACGCTGCAGCCCGAGTACAGCCCGGAGTACTACGAGAGCGTGGCGGAGACGATGGGCGGGCTGCGCAAGACGCAGAAGTTCTATCGGCTTTTCATGGTCCCGGGGATGCGCCACTGCTACTTCGGGCCGGGCGCGACGAGCTTCGGCGCGGTGGGCCAGCAGATCCCGCCGGCGCGCGATGCGGTGCACGACATCCAGACGGCGCTCGAGCGCTGGGTCGAGGACGGCGCGGCGCCGGATCACATGGTGGCGACCAAGTACACGGACGATGCCGCAGCCACCCGCACGGTCCGGTTGACGCGGCCGCTTTGCACGTATCCCGCCGTCGCGCGTTACACCGGCGGCGATCCGAACGCCGCATCCAGCTTCACCTGCCTGAGCCCCACGCGCGGACATCACGGCCGCGGCGGAGACGAAGACCGGGACGACTGAACGGCTCCGCCAAGGTCTCGGGCGCCGAGGAGTCACGCTTCCGAAACCCTACTTCGTGATTGCGAAGCCGGAGTCGGCGACGGCCTTCTCCAGATCCGCGTGCTTCACCTTGGTGTCGTCGTACTTGACGATCACCTGGTTCTTCTCGCGGTCCACGGAGGCCGACTCGACTCCGTTCACCTGCTTCAGCTTCGCCTCGGTCTTCGGCGGGCATTTCTCGCACTTCCAGCCGCTGACCTTGAGGGTCTCGGTCTTGGTGCCGGCGAGCGTCCCGGTGCTGAGGCCGAGAGCAAGGGCGAAGACGATGGATGTCTTTTTCATGGTTCCTCCCCGGAAACGGCAAAGGCGCAGCTATCCCGCCCCGGTCACATCCTGTCAACTCGCGGCCGTCGCAATCCGCTCGGAGCGAGCCTGCGAATGCCCTTCACGCGTCCGGAGGAAGCGTGCTCATCTCCGCCGGCTGGCCGACGTCGGAGCGATCGGGCGACGGCCCGCCGATGGGCAGGTCCGGAAAGAAGAGGCTGCTGACCGCGGAGGCGGTCGCGATCGCGGCGATCGCCCAGAAGACCGTGCCGAGGCCCGCCTGCAACGACACCGAGAGGGCGCCGAGTACGGCAGGGTCCAGGCCGGCTCCGTGGCGAGGACCGAGGAGCTGATCCGCTGCGTCCGGCGGCAGCGAACCGTCGCGCAGCAGCGCCGCGGAGAGGAGCGCCCCGAGCACGCCGACGGCGAGCGTCCCGCCGATGGTGCGGGCGAACATGGTGCTCGCGGTGGCCACCCCGCGCTGCCGCCAGGCGACGCTCGTCTGCACGGCGATGAGCAGCGCGGTGTTCGCCAGGCCGAGGCCGACGCCGAAGAGCGCGCTCAACGCCTGGGGCACGCGGAGGGTCGCGCCGGGCCGCAGCAAGAGCGCGAGCGCCACCGCCGCGATCGCCGAGATGATCAGTCCGGAGCGCACCAGGATCCGGAAGCCGATCCGGGGCAGCGCCCTTCCGCTGATCGCGCTGGCGATGGGCCAGCCGATCACCATCGGCGTGATCGCGCTGCCCGCCTCGGTGGGCGAGCCGCCGAGAACGCCCTGGACGTACAGCGGCACGTAGGTGACCATCGAGATCATCCCCGCGCCCACCAGCGCGCCCGAGGCGGTCGCCACCGCCATCACCCGCTGGCGGAAGAGAGCCAGCGGCAGCACCGGTTCGATGGCGCGGCGTTCGACGAAGAAGAAGACCGCGAGCGAGGCCGCCGCGATCGGCAGCCCAAGCGCGCTCGCCCGACCACCCTGCGCGCCGAAGAGCAGCGCGGTGAGCCCAAAGGTGAGGAGCGCCGACCCCGCCCAGTCCAGCGAGTGCTGCCGGTGTTCCACGTTCTCGTGCAGCGCGGCAACCAGCAGGGCGGCGGCGGCGATCCCCGCCGGCACGTTGATGAAGAACACCCAGCGCCAGGAAAGGTACTTGACGATGATCCCGCCGAGCAGCGGGCCGATCAGCCCGGCGACGCCCCAGACCGCCCCGAACACGCCCTGCATCCGGGAGCGCTCCTCGAGGTTGTAGATGTCCCCGACGATGGTGAGGGTGGTGGGCTGCATGGCCCCTGCTCCCAGCCCCTGCACCGCCCGGAAAGCGATCAGCGCCCCGATGCTCCCGGCGAGACCGCTCGCCATCGAGCCGGCGAGGAACACCGCGATCCCGGCAAGCAGCACCGGCTTGCGCCCGTACAGATCGGCGAGCTTGCCGTAGAGCGGCACCGTCACCGTGGAGGTGAGCAGATACGCGGTGAAGACCCAGGAGTAGTAGTGGATGCCGCCGAGGTCGCCGACCACCGTGGGCATGGCGGTGGAGACGACGGTCATCTCCATCGCCGCCATCGAGATGCTGAGGAGGAGCGAGACGACGGTGAGCGGGCGGTTGGTCTTCACCCGGCTAGCGGCTCTTGCCGTCGAAGTGCTGCACGTTCAACGTGGCCAGGTCGACGTCGTCGAGGCAGCGGGTATTGATCGCCACCGTCGGCCCTTTGGGCCCTTCGCCGCGCGCGAACGAGCGCACGCCGCAGCGCTTGCAGAACAGGTGATGGATCACCTTCCTGTTGAACTGGTAGTCGGTGAGCGAGTCCTCGCCTTTCTCCAGCGTGAACGCGCTTGCCGGAACGAACGAGAGCAGCGTCCCGGTGCGCGAGCAGATGGAGCAGTTGCACTGCGTGACCGGCTTCGAGAGATCGATCTCCACGCGATAGCGGACGGCGCCGCAGTGGCAGCCGCCGTGATGGGTCTTGAGCACGCTTTCCTCCGCAGGCCTCGGCATCAAATCATCGCATGGAACCTGCCGCCGTGCTCCGCTCCACCCGCAGGTTGTGCACTGCCACTTCCGCGTCGCGAATGACGTCTTCGGCACGGACCGCCGTGAACGTGGAGTCGGACAGGGTGAAGCCGCGGATCCGCGACTCGGGCAGGCCCTTCACGTCCAGCACCCCGTCCGCGCCGTCGACGACGAAATCGTCGAGATGGATGCCGTCGAACACCGGCGGGAACGCTCCGGACTGCCCGTCGTACTCCATGGTGGCGAGGATGGCGGCGCGGCTGGTGTGGCCGCGAAATCCGCTCACGTTCAGGTTTCGCGTGTACCCTCCCCGGCGCCGATTCGACTTCACCCAGACCGCGTATCCGACTCCGCGGCCGTAGCTGCGGTTCGCGAAGGCGTAGACGTTCTCGATCCCCCCGCTCTGCTCGCTTCCACAGGTGATGAACCCGAACCGCCCCTCCCCCTGGCAACCGACGATCACCACGTTCCGGCAGGGCGCGCCGATGCGCCGGCCGTCCACGTCGCGGCCCGACTTGAGCGCGATGTTGTCGTCGCCGGACGCGAAGGTGCATCCCCGGAGGACCACGCGATCGCAGGACTCCGGATCGCAGGAGTCGCTGTTTGCCCCGGAGTCGCGCGTCGTGACCTCCTCGACGGTGACGTCGGCGCAGAGCGTCGGATGCAGTTGCCAGAAAGGCGACCCCTGGAGGGTCACGCCCTGGATGCGCACCCGCGTGCAGCCGGTCATCTCCACCATCGACGTCCTCAGCTTGCCGACCGCCACCCGCCGCTCGGGCGGGATCCCGCGCGCGACCAGCGGTTCCAGGACTCCTTCCCGATCGCTGCCCCGGTTCCAGGCCGCCGTCCGCGAGGCATCCAGCGTTCCTTCGCCGGTGACCGCGACGTCGGTCTCCCCGGACGCATGAAGCATCGGGGAGCGGTTGACGCACTCGAAGCCCTCATACCTGGTGAGCACGGGAGGGAACTTCGCCGGGTCATCGGAGAACTCCAGCGTCGCACCCGCTTTCAGGTACAGCTCCACGCGGCTCCGCAGGCGCAGCGCTCCCACCCGGAACACACCCGGTTCGACCACGACGCGCCCACCGCCCGCGGCCGCGCTCGCGTCGATTGCGTCCTGCAGCGCGCGCGTCTCGTCGGCGATGCCGTTCCCCCGGGCGCCGAAGCGAGCGGCCGCGAACGTGGCCTCCGGGATCCGCGGCAGCTCGGTCCGCGCCAGGATCGCGTCCGCCTCCGGCCACGGCGTCGAAGCGGGAGGAATGGGCAAGGGCGGGGGTCGCGTCGCCGAGCGCAAACAGCGCGGGAGGGCCGCTGCGGCGGCGCCGAGAGCCGTCACCTGGAGGACGCGCCGGCGCCCGTACGAGGAAGGGCTCACGAATCCCAGTCTCCGATCCGGATGCCGGCCCCCCGGGTATCAGGCCGTCTTCACCGCCACCGCCGCGTCCAGCCCGAGCTCGATGACCGAGGTTTCCCGCATCTTGTACTTCTGGATCTTGCCGGTCACCGTCATGGGAAAGCCATCGACGAACTTCCAGAACTTGGGGATTTTGAACGTGGAAATGCGGCCGCGGCAAAAGGCGTCCAGCCCCGCGCTGGTGATCTGTGCGCCCGGCTTCAGCTTGACCCAGGCCATCACTTCCTCGCCGTACCTGACGCTGGGCACGCCGATCACCTGCACGTCGCTCACCTCGGGGTTCGAGTACAGGTACTCCTCGATCTCTCGCGGGAAGATGTTCTCGCCCCCGCGGATGATCATGTCCTTGATGCGTCCGACGATGTTCACGTAGCCCT
>JBGQLA010000132.1:0-11704 GCA_041499865.1 Deltaproteobacteria bacterium | reverse complement strand
GCTCATGTGCAGCGTCTGACGCTGCGACTGGAACTCGAAGCGCTCGACCGGATGCCCGTATTCGAATCCCTCCAGCTCCGGCCCATAGGCAGGCGGATACGGCGACGCTGGAAGGGCGGCAGCGAGCAGAATCGACGCCAGGCAGCGGATGAACACGCGCGCCTGATACCACCGCCGCGAACGAGGGACGACGCGGTGGGGCGGCCTTTGTGCGGTGATGAATCGGCGCGCTCTTTGCGCCTGGGCGGCGGCGCCGCAGGTCCTCGCGCAACTTTTGCGCGGCCCTCTGGTCCCGACGGGATTCCCCCCGGTCTACGCTGGGATGGCACGAGAGCCGCAGGGTCCCAGATCCACTGGAGATGTCCATGGACACATCGCTGCACCGGTTCCACGTCCCGGTGATGGGTACCGGGTTCACGATCGACTCCGCGCTGCGAGTGGCCAGGCTGGGCATCTCGACGGTGATCTCGCTCGTCGACGATCACCTGGTCGAGCGTGTGCGCCGGCATTACGCGGCGGTCCACGGCTTCCCGGAGGAGACCATCGGCAGCCGGGAGCCCGACTCTCGCGCGCGCCGCATCACCGCATATCTCGATCTGATCGACGCGGTGGTCAGGCGGCAGGTGGAGGAGATCCGCGCGCTGCCGCTCGAGCCCGGCAACGACAAGTGGCGCTATCTGTCCCTGCTCGACGACGCCTCGTCGCTCAAGCAGCTCTTCCAGGTCGCCCGGATCGCCGACGGGCGCGAGCGCGAGGAGCTCGATCGCGAGATCAGCGCGCAGATCCGCCCCGGCGGCATCGGCGTGAACATCATGACCAAGCTCGACCGCGCCCGCGAAGGCGGCGCGTCGATGAGCGACGCCAAGGCGGCCCTGCGCGGATTCGCGCGCTCGCGCCTGTCCGGGAGCCTGGTGCTCTCCGCCGGCATCAACCCCGCGCTCTTCAGCTGCCTCGAGGAGTATCCCTGCTTCTTCCGCGACGCGGAGGGACGCCTGGAGAAGACCGTCGTGCTCAAGGTCTCGGACCTGCGCTCGGCGCTCATCCAGGGCAAGGTGCTGGCGAAGAAGGGCGTCGAGGTCGCCGAGTTCCGCATCGAGAGCGGCCTCAACTGCGGCGGCCACGTCTTTGCCACCGACGGCGAGCTGCTCGGCCCTGTTCTGCAGGCGTTCAAGGACGAGCGCGGCCGCTTCCCCGCGCTCTTCGAGCCGCTGATCGAGAAGGCTCGCGGCCCACTGCACCCGTCGGCGCGCGGGCGGCGCATTCCCGTCACCGTGCAGGGCGGCATCGGCAACCACGGGGAGATGCGGCGCCTGTTCGAGCAGTACGGCGTCGACGCCGTGGGCTGGGCGACCCCCTTCCTGCTCGTGCCCGAAGTCGTGCTGATGGACGAGGAGACGCGCGCGCAGCTCGCGGCGGCGACCGAGCGCGAGCTGTACGTGAGCGATGCGTCGCCTCTGGGCGTCCCGTTCAACAACCTGCGCAACTCGTCCTCGGAGCGGTGGACCCGCGACCGGGTGGACGCGGGTACGCCGGGCTCGCCGTGCCCCAACGGCTTCGTCGCGCTGAGCACCGATCCCTCCGGCAAGCAGATCTGCGCGGCGTCCGGCGAGTACCAGAGCGCGAAGCTCGCCGAGCTCGGCTATGCGAGCCCGCCTGCGTGGGAAGAGGCCGACGAGAAGGTGCGCGCGATCTATGCCAAGGCGTGCATCTGCAATCACCTCGGCAACGGCACCCTGCGCGCGCTGGGCATCGCCCGCTCCGAATTGCCCGTCGCGGTCTGCCCGGGACCGAACCTCGCCTACTTCGATCGCACCTACGCGCTGGAGGAGATGGTCGATCACATCTACGGCCGCGGGCCTTCGCTGACGCCTGTGGACCGCCCGCACTTCTTCGTCAAGGAGCTGGCGCTGTACGTCGAATACCTGGAAAAGCTCGCCGCCGCGGCCAAGGACCCGAAGTCGCAGCGCGCGGTGGAGGCATTCTCCGCGAACCTGCTCGCTGGCCTCGACCACTGCGCGAAGCTCGTCGCGCAGCCGGCCTATCCCGGGGAGAATCTCGAGTCGCTTCGCGCCGCGCTCGAGCCGCAGCGCGCGCGCATCGCGGCACTCGGCAGGGCCAAGCCCGCCGTCTTGTCCGCCTGACCCCGGGCGACGCCGTCAGCGCGGCAGAAGGCGCTCGATGCGCCGGCGCGCTTCGGCCTCGGACCAGTCCAGCTCGCCGAAGTGGGTGAAAGCAACGGCGCCGTCGGGGGCGATGAGAAAGCTCGCGGGCAGCAGGTCTACGCCCCACGCCTTGCTCACGGCCGAGTTCCGGTCGAGCAGCATCGGGAACCTCAGCGAGAGCTTTTCCGCCGTGTCCCGCGCCATGCGCGCGCTCCCGCCCATCTGCACCGCGAGGACGACGAGGGGCCGGCCGGCGAAAGCCGCCCTGAGCCGCTCGATGGTGGGCAGCTCGACCAGGCACGGCTCGCACCAGGTCGCCCAGAAGTTCACCAGAACGACCTTGCCGCGATAATCGGCGAGCCGGTGCACGGTGCCACCGGTGTCGGTCAGCTCCAGCGGTGGCGCCGCCGCCAGGAGCGCGGCCACGACGAGGGCCATCACACCTCGCGCGCGGTGATCCCGTACTTGAAGCCGTCCGGGTCGAGCTGGTCGAGGCGCTCTCCGCCGGTCTCGGCGTTGGGGTACATGAGGAACGGCACCTGCGGGCCGCTCGAGCCGGAGAGCGGGACGTCGTGGCCGGTGTTGAAAGCGACCCAGTTCATCTCCCAGGACCCGAACAGGCGCTTGCGGGCAGCCTCCACCTTCGGATCCGTGACCGGAAGCTTCCCGGGGGGCTCCTCGAGGACCACCTTGCGCACGTCCGCGGGATCCACCGGGACCCAGCCCAGTCCTTCGGCGAAGAACTCCGCGCGGCAGTGCTGCGCCTTGCTGATCACCGGGCTGGACGCACCCAGGCTCTTGTACCCGTGCGCGGAGCTGGCCACCCGGATCCCGTAGACATCGCGCGCCGGGATTCCCAGGGAGCGGCAGAAGGCGACGAAGAGCCCGTTGAGGTCGGCGCACTTCCCGCCCAGGTTCCCGCTCTCGATCATCGCCTTGATGTTGCCGGTGCCGCACCCGCGCGTCTTCGGATCGCGAAACGTGTTCTCCACGATCCACTCGTAGATCCCGCGCCCCTTCTCCACGTCGGTGCGGGCGCCCATTGGACATCCGCAGCAAGGCCGTCTCGCGCACCAGACCGTCGCAGGGGATCGTCTCGGTGGGAGCGGTGTACAGCGCGCTCTCCGCGCGGCTCAGTGACAGTGCGCTCCGCCGCGAGAAGTCGGCGGCGCGGTCGCGGGTGGCGACGCGGCTCTTCAGCTCGACGAAGGGCGCCTCCTGCCCCGCGGCCCACTCGGCGCACAGCATCGAGACGCCGTACTTGCCGGCCTGCACCACCTCCATGCGCCTGGCGTTGCCGGTCCAGGTGTTGACGGCAGCCCGCTGCCAATCGGTATCCGCTGCAAGAGGCAGCGGCAGCCAGGCGCGCGAGATGCCCTGCGGTTTCGAGATTTCCGCGCGGGTGGTCAGCTCGAACGTGCGCCAGCCCTCCGTCTCGGCCTTCACGCGGCGCCAGGGAAGTGCGGCAACGACGGCGGCAGTAAGCAGTTCACGGCGGTTCATGGGCCGCGAAACGTAGCAGGCACGAGTACCGCTCGCAACGGTCGTCGCCGGCGGACAAATACCGGCGACCGCTCAGGATTGCCTTGCCAGCGGCCGCAGATCGAGCTCCGGGCATCCCACCGCGGCGCCGTAGCGCGGCGCCCATTCCATCGCCCGCCGCAGCGCCGGCGCTTCCACGATCACGTACCCGGCGATCAGCTTGGATTCGGTGAAAGGCCCGTCGATGACGGTGTGCTTCCCCCGCGCGAACTTGAACCGGACGCCCTTCGCGCTCGGCTCCAGACCCTCCGCAGTGATCAGCACGCCCGCCCGGGTCATTTCCTCCATCAAGCGGCCCATCTTCGCCATCTGCTCCGGCGTGGGGCGACGCCCGCCTCCGAAGCGGCGTCTGCCTTGTGCATCGCCAGGAAGCGCTGCGTGGTCAGGCCCGGCGGCTTGGGGGACATGCCCAGGTCCCACGGTTCGGTGACGGGGCGGATATCGATCTCGCCATCGCCCGCGACCTCGGCGAAGCGCGACGCCCATTCGATCGCCTGGTCGATCGACGCGACTTTCAGGATTGCGAACCCGGCCGGCAGCTGGCGGAAACCGACCTCAAAGCAGCCGAAACCCTACTTCGCGGGCCGAGGGCGCTCCGCGAGCGGGTAGCTGCCGATCACCTTGAGGTGGCGGGCGGCGGCGCGAAGCTCCGCGAGCGCCGCCTTCACCGGCTCGTCGTCCAGCCCGCCGAGCAGGTCGACGAAGAAGACGTACTCGAACGGGTTGGCGGGAATGGGCCGCGACTCGAGCCGGGTAAGATTGATCCCGTGATCGGCGAACCGCTTCAGGCAATCGAGCAGAGCGCCTGGATGATGGTGGACGGAGAAGGCGAGGCTCGTCTTCTCGCCGTTCGGGTGCGCCTGCACGTCATCCTCGCGCCGGAAGGCGAGGAAGCGGGTGATGTTGTTCTGCACGCTCTGGATGTCCTCTGCGAGCAGGGAGAGCCCGTAGACCTCGGCGCAGCGTTTCGAGGCGATCGCCGCTTCTCCAGGGACCTGCCGGGCGGCGACGATCTCCGCCGCTCCCGCGGTATCGTACTCGGGCACGGCGCGCAGGCCGTGGCGGGTGATGAAGTCGCGGCACTGGGCGAGGGCGATGGGATGAGAGCACACCGTCCTCACGTCTTCGAGCCGCTCTCCGCGCCGCCCGAGCAGGCAATGCTCGATCGAGAGATAGGACTCCGCGACGGCGAACACCCTGCGCTCCAGCAGGAGGTCGGTGTTGACGCCGACCGGGCCGGCGATGCTGTTCTCCACCGGAACGAAGCCCCCGTCGACGGCGCCGGACTCCACGGCGTCGAAGACCTGCTCGCTGAAGGGGAAGCCCACCGCTTCCACGGACGGTCCGAAGTGGCGAAGCAGGGCCGCCTCGCTGTAGGCGCCGCGCACGCCCTGGAAAGCGATCCGCTGGGGCCGAACGTCGGTCAGAGCGCTCTCTCGAAGGGCAACCGCTGCGCGGGCCGGAAGCCGAACGCGTGCAGGAAACGGCGCAAGGCCATGTCTCCCGCCGCCACCTCGGTCTCCAGCCGCTCGACGTGAATCGCCGCCAGGTTCTCGATCATCTGCGTCAGCAGCGCCCGGGCGTACCCCTTGCCCGAAAATCCCGGGTCCACTCCGATGGTGTCCAGGGACGCGGTCGGCTGCGCGCGGCCGAAGTCGCCCGGATCCACGCGCGCCATGGCGAAAGCGACCACGAACCCGTCGTCCTCCACCACCTGGGAGAGAGCGATGGCGGATTCCTGGATCACCTCGTCGAACTTCCGCTGCAGGTAGTCGGCGCGGCTGCGCCCGGTGATCCGCTGGTCGACGCGGGTCACCCAGTCGAAGTCCTCGGCGCGGAGCGGGCGCACCTTCGGCGGCTGGGTCTCGATCTCCTCGTCGGTCGCGGGAAGCGGCATGCGGTGAACCGCGCGCTCCAGCACCTGCCGCGGCGCCACCTGAAAGCCCGCACGATCGAACAGCCGCAGCAGCGAATGATCGCGCCAGTCGGCCTGCGTGCGCAGAACGCGAGCTCCGCGCGTGCGCGCAAGCTCCGCCAGCTGCTCCAGCATCTGGCGCCCCAGGCCGCCGCGCTGCACCGCCGGATCTACCCCGACGGTCTCGAGCACCACCGCCCGGTCGGTGCCGCCGTATTCGCCGTCCGCGCTGCGGGCGAGGAGAAAGCCTTGCAGGCCGGCGGCCTCCCCCGCCGCCAGCTGGAGATGCCGCTTCGGATGGCGCAGCCCTGCGGCCAGCCGCTTCTCGAAATAGCCGCGGCGCGGCTGACCGGTGATGCGCGCATCGAGCGCGACCACGGCTTCGAAGTCGGCGCCGGTCAGCGGACGGATCTGCGTTTCGCCCATGGGGCCTCCACAGCTGCGCGAGTGTCGCGCCCGGCGGCGACGATCGCAACTGCTCCTGCCGAACTCGTTGGACTTTACTACCGGCCACCAGCAAGACTTGCGGCCCGGTGGACAGGTGATCGGCAAACTGGCCCGCAGGGCGCACGAGAAGCTGAGGCTTCGCGGCTGGATCGCGATCGGCGCCGTCCTTTTGGCGCTGGTCTCGGCGCCGGCCCTCTGGCACTCCCGTTTCGGAACGGAACGCCGGGCGGCCTTCCGCCTGCAGCGGGCCCAGGCGCACCTGGACGCCCGCGAGCTCGACCAGGCGCGCGCCGACTTCCGCCAGGCGCTTCGGCTGCGGCCGTTCGACGCGGGGGCGCGCCTCCAGCTCGCGGCGATCGAGCTCGGCGCGGACAACTGGGAGCTCGCATTCCTCGAGTACCAGTCCGTCACCGAGCTGCACCCGGAAAATCCCGACGGGTGGATCGGGCTTGCGGCAATCCTGGCGAAGGGCGGATTGCTCCTGGCCCCTGAAGCCGCCCTGGACAAGGCGATCGCCTTGGCGCCAAAGCGTGTGGACGCGCATCTCCTTCGCGCCGATCTCCGCTCGCGCCTCGGCCGATACCATGGCGCTCACCTCGACGCGCAGGCAGCGGTGGACGCGGCGCCCAGGGATGCCGCGTCGTGGGCGGTGCTCGTGCGCGCGGCGGTTCGTTCCCAGGGCAGGAAGGCCGGCATCGACGCCGCCGACCGCGGCATCGCGGCGCTCGGCCAGGACGCGGCGGTGGTGCGGCTGCGGGAGTGGCTCGCGTCCGAGCCCGGCGGAAACGCCGCGTCGATGGAAGGCGAGCTCGGGCCGCC
Organism: Deltaproteobacteria bacterium; assembly: GCA_041499865.1. Classification (GTDB taxonomy): domain Bacteria; phylum Myxococcota; class Myxococcia; order Myxococcales; family 40CM-4-68-19; genus 40CM-4-68-19. Next base: position 4,819 of record JBGQLA010000132.1, on the reverse strand, counting down.
ACCCGTCGCCTCGAACCGAGTCCGCGCCGAAGCGCAGCGGGCCGGCGACAAGCTCGCCTCGCTCGCGCAAGAGCACTGGCCCGGCCGGCTTGCCCAGATGCGACAGTCGCTGGAGGCGCAGTTGCGCCAGCAGGAATGGACCGCCGCGGAGCAGACGGTCGAAACCGCGCAGCGCACGTACCCGGACACCACGTTTGCCCCTTTCCTGGCGGGAATCGTCGAGCTCGCCCACGGCAATGCGGCGGACGCCGAGCGGCAACTGTCCGAGTCGCTCGCCGCCGCGCCGCGATCGCCGGTGGTCGCCACTGCCCTGGCGAAGGCCTGGTCGCGCGAGAAGGGAGCCGCCTTCGCCGGAGAACGACTGGTGCGACTGGCGGAGCGCGATCCCGGCTTCGCCTTCGCGCGGTTCATGGCGGCCCGCGCCTACATGGACGGCCGCGATCCCGTCCAGGCCGAGGCGGCCCTCCGGCGCGGGCTCGAGCTCCAGCCGGATTCCGCGGCGTCGTATCTCAACCTGGCGGACCATTACCTCGACCTCGATCGCGCTGCGGAGGCCTTGAGCATCTGCCAGCAGGGGCTCCAGCGGCTGCCGCAGGATCCGGAGTTGGAGTCGACGCTGGCCCGGATCAGCGTCGATCTCGGCAGGGCGGCCGACGCGGTCCGGATCTACCAGGGCGTTCTCTCGCGCCAACCTGACCTCGACCTCACCGAGTACAAGCTCGCCGCATTGCTGGCGGACGCCGACGCGCGGTCGCCGCGGCTCCTCCAGATCCTGCAGGACCTGCACTCCGACGTGCCTTCCGACCCTCTGCTGCTCGACACGCTCGGGTGGATCCACTCCCGCACCGGAGACAGCAGCCGCGGGCGCGCCTTGCTGCAGGCAGCCGTGAACGCGGCGCCCGACGAGCCCCGTCCGCATTTCCACCTCGCGGCCATCTACTCGCAGGAAAAGAAGAACGATCTCGCCCGGAGCGAGCTGAAAGCCGCCGTCGACTCGCCGCGCCCGTTCGCCGAGCGGCTGGACGCGATGCGCCTTCTCCGCGAGAGCGCCTCGGCGCCGGTGACTCGCCGTCCTACGGAAGCGGCGCGCTGAGCGGCTTCTTCATCCGCGCGGCCCGTCTTCGCCATCGCGACAGCAGGCCGAGCGCCACCCACAGGCTCCACGCGTCGACTCCGGCGCTCGCGCAGTGCGATCCGCCGGATGGGCCGGTACCGCCGTCGCCGCCGCCGCCCTGACCCGCGTCCGGCCGAGGTCCGATGCCGAGAACGCCCTGGATGCGGCTCCAGTGCGCCTGGCAATTCGTCTGCACAGGGGCGCAGGTGAGCGGTCCTAGCAACTGGGTGAAGCTCATCATGGGCTGGAATGTCGCCGCCTTGTCGTCGCTGGTAGCGAGGCTGAACCCGTCGAGCACGAAGTCCGTGCACGCGTAGATCCGCGCCGTTCCCGGGCGCTGTCCGAGGCAGCGCAGATGGAACGCATCGCGGGCGGCGAAGCCGGTCGCGCCCGCGGCCTGCACGTAGACCTTCCCGGAGCGAGTGCCCGCGTAGAGCGTGCCGTCCGCCGCTCGCAAGAACGAGGAGAGCTGCCCGCTGACGGGCGGAAGAATGGTGCCGAACGTCTGCCCGCCGTCCGTCGTCATCCAGATCTCGTCCGAGATGGCGCCGACGATGCGGACGTACACTTTCTTCTCGTCGGCAGGATCGACGGCCAGGATGCGCGGCGTGGTCGCCGCCGTGATCGGGAGGGTCGTGCTGAGGGGCCAGGTGATGCCAGAGTCCGTGCTCGCGAGGAACTTCGCCGGGCCGCCGGTGAGCGAAAACGAAGTGGCGTACACCACGCCGGCCTTCGCTCGTGCGATCTCCACTCCGGTGAGGATATCCGACGTGTCGTAGAGATGCGGAGGGTCGAACGTCTTTCCGCCATCGTGCGAGGCCACGATGTAGCTGGCGTTCGGCAGCACGACGATGGCCAGCACGACGCTGGCGTCGTTCGGGTCCGGAAAGAAATCCGCGATCGTCTGCCCGGTGACCGACCCCGTGGACGTCGGCCAGGTGCAAGCCACGTCGGAGGAGCGGGTCATGGTGATGGAATTGGCCAGCAGCGCCCCGTCGGCAGTGACCTGGTAGAAGCTGACGCTGGCGGAGGCGAGCGCGGCGTTCGAGCTCGCCACTACCCACGGCTCGCACGCGTACCGCCAGGTGACCCCGTCGTCTTCCGACACGAGCAGTCCGAAGTTCGCGCCCAGGTAGATGCGATGCGGGGCATCGGGCGGAAAATGGATGCTGAACTCGTCCGGAAAGGCGCCATTTGCGCGCGCGGCACCGCCGCCGAGCGCAATCCAGGCGCCTGCGAGCATCCCGATTGGGCTGAGAAACCAGCGTCGGCGGCGGATCATCGTCTACAGTCTGGGGTGCCCCTCGCGCCGCAGCAAAGCCGCTGCGGCCGGCGTGTGGGGTCGCCACACGGCCAGCCGCATGAACGCTTGCAGCAGCCCGGGCGCCGCTAGGGCAGAAGCTGGGACATGGGCTTGGTGAACCGCACCACCATGAAGCCGTTGTCCTGGCCCGCGAACCAGAGGTAGTTCTCGGTGCCCACCTGGCGGAACCGCACGTGCGCGGAGACGCGGTCGGTCGTCCGGTCCTTCCCTCCGTAATCGAACCAGAGAGAAGACCCCGGCAGGGACTTCGTGCGCTGCGCAGGCGGCTTGTAATACGCGATCTCCTTGGGGTGGTAGGGATCGCGGATGTCGAAGACCCGCAACCCCGCGCCCCAGTAGCCGCAGGAGAGGATCTTCGGGTCCGTCGGCGTGTCGGGCGTGCAGTAGTGCGCCGAATATCCGTAGTTGTCGAGATCGGACGTCGCCGCTGGGTAGTCGACGATGTACTGGGCGCACTTCGCCGGATCGTTCACCTCCAGCATCAGCTTGGCCACGAGCTTGGGCTTCGTCTCGTCGCTGATGTCGATGATCCGGGCAAAGCCGAACGGAGGCAGCCCCTTGGCGCAGGAGTCCGCCCGGCCAGCAGTGACATTCGCGAGTTGGCTCACTCCCGTCTCGTCGGTGAAGATGATGTGCGGCTTCCCGTTGAACGTGACCGGAAACGTCTCTTGCGCCACCCCGCCATCGGCCCAGTACATGGTGCTGATGGTCTTCGGCGGCCCCGGATTGGCAACCCGGTTCTGGATGTCCGTGGTGTCCAGGATCACCAGCCCGTTCGTGCCCGGCAACCCGAACGGCACGAAGTTGCCCCACCGGGTCAGGTAGAGGCGCTTCCCGTCGTTGCTGACGGAGACGTCGTGGGTCGAGTCGATGTCGTCGGCCCAGTGCCCGATGAACTTGGGCGCCGAAGGGTTGCTGACGTCCATCGCCGTGAAGCCGGTCCCACCCGCACCCGTGCCGTAGTACGTCATTCCATCCGGGGCCCAGTTGCCCGCGTGCCCCGTATGCCCGGGGACGTCCACGTCCGAGAGCAGCGTCGGATGCTTGCAGTCCGTCGCGATGTCGTAGAAGGCGAACTGCCGGTCGGTGGGCTGCGAAGCCCCGAAGCCAGGGCCCTTGGTGGCGCCGAGCAGCTTGCGCGGTTCGTTGACCTTCAGCGACTCCCAGGGGTCGATCATCGCGCGGCTGTTGAGGGTCGCGGTCTGGGTGGGGTGCGCCGGATCGGACACGTCGAGCACCACCACGCCGGGCGTGGTGTTCGCCGAGGTGTTGTACGTGCCGTAGTAGGCGCAGTCGTTGAACCAGGCCAGCTGCCACTCGGAGCCGATCCCCTGGTGCTGTCCGACCAACTCCAGGTTGCAGTTGTACGCCGTCTCGGAGGCGCTCGGGCTGCCGGATCGATCGGCGAGGCTCGTCTGTCCCTGCAGGCCCGGCTCGACGCGGTCCCCGGCCTTGCACGTCGCCTTGGGCACCGACGTCACCCACGGCTGCGGAGGGCTGCTCGACCCGCACGCCAGCGCGAGCAAGCCGATGGCAAACGCCAGCCTGCGGCCGGGGAAGGTGCTGCACTCGTTCGTTCTCGTCACACGGCTCTCCAGTCGGTGCGCAAAGGGTTCACAGGTCATCCCCCAGCATCCGTGTCCGTCTTGGCGATTTCGGGAATCAAGACGCAGCGCGGCATTCCGTCGCACCTCCTACCCACGTCGGATTTGCGATCTGCTTATCGAAATGCGTCCGGTCGATTTGCGACGGTCAGGCCCGCGAGCAGGGGTGACCTCGACCTCCAGGTCACCCTTTTTCGGCGGCTCCCGCGAGCGACGCGGCGCGGTCGAGGAGCAGCTTGCGCTCGCGCTCGTTGCGGGTGAGCGATGCCGCGTGCTCGAACTCCGCGCGGGCCTCGTCGTGGCGCTCGAGCCTGGCCAGGAGGTCCCCGCGCACGCTCGGCAGGAGATGATACCCCTTGAGCGCCGGGTCCGAAGACAGCCTGTCGACGAGCTCGAGGCCCGCTGCCGGACCGAACGCCATGGCGAGCGCGACGGCGCGGTTCAGCTCCACCACCGGAGATGGCGCGACCGCCGCGAGCACCGTGTAGAGCGTGGCGATGCGCCGCCAGTCCGTCTCCTCCGGGGTGCGAGCGCGCGCGTGACAGGCGGCGATCGCGGCCTGCAAGCCGTACTTGCCGCCGGCTCCGTCGAGCGCCGAGGCGCGCTCGAGCGCGGCCAGGCCGCGCTGGATGAGCAGGCGATCCCAGAGCGCGCGGTCCTGATCGAGGAGCAGGACGGGCTCACCCGAGGGCCCGAGGCGCGCCGGCAGCCGCGAGGCCTGGATCTCCATCAGCGCGAGCAGCCCGTGCACCTCGGGCTCGTCCGGCATCAGCCCCG